>NZ_JAVRIC010000001.1 GCF_031846245.1 Banduia mediterranea
TAACCGTTCCCCTTGCCGGGCGAGTGGAGGACTTCCACCTCCAAGCAGGTGCGCTCTGCCGGGCGCACCAAACAAAGACCCCGTGTTTTTCACGGGGCCATTTGCATTCCGGCCTGCAGCGACGTTCTTTCGTGTTCAGACGCCGAAGTTGAAGCGTACCCCGGCACGCGCCTCGCCGATTTCCGGATCGAGTTGGTCCGCGCTCAGATCCATGTAGCGATACTCAACGAACACGCCGACCATCGGGCTGAAGTCATAGGAAATGCCACCTGTCGCCTGCAGGCCGTCGCCGAAATCACCGATGTCGACATAGCCGACTTCCACATAGCCAGCCAACTGCGGCAACAGATAGCCGCTGCTGCCGATATGGACGCCATAGCCGTCCTCATCAACATCGTCCGCCGTCAGGTCCGCCGGCAGATCGTTCAGCTCGCCTTCGACGTGGATGTATTCGACCCGACCGTACAGCGGCCATTCGAACGGCACGTAGCCGACACCGGCGCGGATGAAATCGAGGTCCAGATCCACAGCATCGCCGTCAACGTTGGCGATGTCGTCATAGGTGTTGGCTTGGTACTCGGCTGTGAAATACGCTTGGTCGATGAACTGGAACTCGCCTTTGATGCCGTATCCGTCTCCGTCGTCGACCTCGCCGGCTTCGGTGTCGATGTCCGAATAGGGGACGTAGTATCCGTCGAGATGCGTGCTGATCGGTACCGCGAGGGCCAAGCCTGGCGACAGCAGCAACAGGCCGGCAGCGAACGTTCTGGCGTGAGTCATGACAGCTCCTTGAGGTGGGGGGACAGCGGCGGTGGGCGAATGGAGACGCCGCAACAGTGGTGGCCCGCGTTGTGCGGATCCTCCCTGTAACCGCCGCCCGTACTATCGTAGCGCGCTCTGAATTCGGACTGAACGCAGGCGCTTGCCGGACACGCATCGAAGCTGTTCGAGCTGTGGCGCTTGTCCCCGCGTTCCGGACAAACCGCAGGCCTGAACCGAAACGATGGTGGCGCCGATGACGCGCGGCCCGGCTTTGCGCCCGCGCCATTCGACCACCCGACAAAAAACGGCCCGTGAGTACGGGCGGTCTCTTGTCATGCCTTGGGTCGCTTGCCTTACTTCGGCGTCGCCGGCGTGTGCAGCGGGCTGGGCTGCAGCGAGAAATACCGCGACAACACCTGAATATCGGCATCGCTCAGATTCGCGGCCTGCGCCGACATCACCGCGTTCTTGCGCTGCCCGTTGCGGTAGGACTTGATCGAGTGCTCGAGATAGTTCGCATACTGGCCGGCCAGGATCGGATAGTTTGGTGCGATCGGCTTGTCACCGTGCTCGCCATGACAGGCGGCACAGACGGTCACCAGTTCATCGACACTCCTTTGCGACGCAGCGTCCTCGTGATGTTCTTCGGCAGCCTGCGCAAAACCCGCGGACAGGCCCAGCACCAGCATCAATAAGGTCTTCTTCATAAGGCCCCCGTTCACTTGCCGACAGCGCCGTCAGCCGGCGCTGTCGACAGGAATGCCGCGATGTCCTGAATGTCTTCGTCGCTCATGCTCGACGCCTGCGCACCCATGGTCGGATGCTGACGCTCGCCCGAGCGGTAGGCCTTGAGCGCGGTGACGATGTACTCCGCACTCTGGCCGCCGAGCTTGGGTACACGGTAGGTCGGATACACATTGTTGTAGCCGGGGATGCCGTGACATCCGAAGCAGGTTTCAGATTTGTCGCGGCCGGCTTCGCTATCACCGGCGGCTACGCCTTGCGCAGACCAAAGCGCGATGACGGCGAAGGTCGCCCATCGCAGGGCTTTCATCGTGGAGGACTCCTGGATACATGCGCGGAACGCGCCTTTTCGGTCGCATATGGTCTGGGAAAGCGGCTGCCGAGTCAATGGATTGGCAATGTCATGCGAACCATGAGCGCCCTTCATGCCGGGCAAGTCTGGACGTGCCGACCCGCAATCCGCACACTGCCGCCTGCCGGTCAGGCAGATGTTCGCGAGCCGGCCTTACGCAGCCCCTTCCAGCATCAGACCGACAACGGCATGACCGAACTCCCGGAAAACCTGGTGATGAGCCTGCCGATCTCCGCCATTGCCGCCGCAGCGCTGGGCCTGTTGATCGTGGCGCTGGCTCTGAACGTGTCCAGACTGCGCTTGCGCCTGCAGATTTCCTTGGGCGACGGGGAACGCCCGGAACTGTCGCGTGCCATTCGAGCGCATGGCAACACGGTCGAAAACGCGCCGCTGTTCCTGCTGCTTTGCCTGTTGCTGGAACTGACCGGCAGCGGCGCCTGGCTGGCTTGGGCCGCACTGCTGTTTGTGCTCGGTCGCTACGTCTACGCCTGGGGCTTGCTGCGACGCAGCTTCTCCCGCCAGCGACAGATCGGCGCGCTGCTGAGCTATCTGATCATCGCGGGAATGTCGCTCGCCCTGTTATTGCGCCTGGCCTGATGAGCAGCTCCGGGGAGGGCCTGGCCGCGGCGCGCGCGCAGGAAGTCGCAGCGGTCGATCTCGGTTCCAACAGTTTCCACATGCTGGTGGCGCGCGCGCGCGGCGATGAGATTCAGGTCATCGATCGCCTGCGCGATTCCACGCGCCTGGCCGCGGGCCTCGATGAGGAACGCAAGCTGTCGCCGCAGGTACAGGAACGCGCGCTGGCCTGCCTGGAGCGCTTCGGTCAGCGCCTGCGGCATATCCCGCCTTCACAGGTACGCGCCGCCGGCACCAACACCATGCGTGAGATGCAAGGCGGCGAGGCTTTCCTGTCCGCTGCCGAAGCGGCGCTGGGCCACGAGATCGAAATCATCTCGGGCGTGGAGGAAGCGCGGCTGGTCTTCGGCGGCGTGACCCACGGCCTGGACGGCGCGCAGAGCCGGCGTCTGGTGGTGGATATCGGCGGCGGCAGCACGGAGCTGATCATCGGCCGCGACAACGATCCGAAACTGATGGAAAGCGTGTCGCTGGGTTGCGTGGTGCATACGCAACGCTTCTTCGCCGATGGCTCGATCAACAAGCGCAACTTCAACGCCGCAAGGCTGGCCGCACGTGTCGAACTCGAGTTTCTGGAAAAGACCTACCGCGACGCCGGATGGGATCTCGCCCTGGGTTCCAGCGGCACCATCCGCGGCATATGGCGGGTCATGTGCGCGCAGAAGTGGGCCGAGGATGAAATCACCCGCGAGGGCCTGGAGAAAACGGTCGAGCTGCTGCTGAAAACCGGCAAGATCAGCAAGATCGATTTCGACGGCCTGCGCGAAGACCGCCGCCCGGTGTTTGCCGGCGGTCTCGCGGTGCTTGCGGGCGTTTTCGATTCGCTGGGCATCGAACGCATGCGGACCTCCGATCGCGCCCTGCGCGAAGGTCTGGTGTACGACCTGCTGGGACGGCTGTCCGATCAGGATGTGCGCGCGGACAGTGTGGCCGCAGTGGGGCGGCGCTTCGGTATTGATGCGCGGCATGCCCAGGCGGTCGCCGAGACCGCGGGCGAGGCGCTGTCGCAGGTGGCCGCCAGCTGGAAGCTGGACACCAAGGAGTGCCGCAGCCTGCTGGGCTGGGCCGCCGGCCTGCACGAGATCGGCCTGTCGATCGCGCATTCCTCGTACCATAAACACGGCGAATACATGCTGCGGCACGCCGATCTGCATGGCTTTTCGCAGACCGATCAGCGTTTGCTGGCGGTGCTGGTACGCCTGCATCGCGGCAAGATCGCCGTCGCGCTGTTCGACGAACTGCCGACCCAGTGGCGCGAACCCTTGCGCCGCCTCACGGTGATCCTGAGGCTGGCCTATCTGCTGAACCGCTCGCGCATGCTCGACCAGCGGCCACGTTTCGTGTTGACCGCAGGCCGTCGCAGCCTGGAATTGCGCTGCCCGCGCGGCTGGCTGGAACAACACCCGCTGACGCGCGCCGATATCGAGCGCGAGCAGGAACTGCTCAAGGTTATCGACTTCAAACTTTCGGTGGATTGAACGGCCCGAGGCGACTTCGATCCGAGGAGCTGGGACGCTCTTCGCGATTCAGACCAGATCGCCGTCCAGCAATCGCTGTTGAACCGCGACGTCCTGCACATGGTCGGCACGGTGGTAGCCGCCGTCGGGCTGCAGATGCCAGCTTTGCGCGGTGTCGGCCAGATAGGCCTGCAAGTGCGTGATCAGGCGCTGGCGCAGCTTGTCGTCGAGTATCGGCGTGGCGATCTCGACGCGGCGATAGAGATTGCGTTCCATCCAGTCGGCACTGGAGATCCAGACCTCGGGTTTACCGGCGTTCTCGAAATGGAACACGCGATGGTGTTCCAGGAAGCGGCCGACCACGGAACGCACACGAATGCGATCCGATACGCCGGCAATGCCGGGTCGCAGCGAACACATGCCGCGCACGATCAGATCGATCTCCACACCGGCCTGTGAGGCGCGATACAGCTTGCGGATCAATTCCGGTTCCACCAGCGAATTCATCTTGGCGATGATTCTTCCCGGGTGGCCGGCGGCGACGTGCTCGATCTCGCGGTCGATGCGTTCGACCATGCCCTTGAACAGGGTGAACGGCGACTGCAGCAGCCGTTCCATCTTGTTGACCTTGCCCAGCGAGGTGAGCTGCAGAAAGACGTTGTGCACGTCCTTGCAGATCTTCTGGTTGTAGGTGAACAGGCCGTAATCGGTGTACAGCCGCGCCGTGCGCGGGTGGTAGTTGCCGGTGCCCAGATGCGCGTAGTGGCGCAGACCTTCTTCTTCCCGCCGCACCACCAGTATCATCTTGGCGTGGGTCTTGTAGCCGACGATGCCGTAGACGACATGTGCGCCGACGTCCTGGAGCTTTTCGGCAAGGTCGATGTTGTCGGCCTCATCGAAACGCGCGCGCAGTTCGACCACCACCGTGACTTCCTTGCCGGCCTTGGCGGCCTCCATCAAGGCATCGACGATCGGGCTCTTGGTGCCGGTGCGGTACAGGGTCTGCTTGATCGCCAGTACGTTCGGATCGCGTGCGGCCTGGCGCAGGAATTCGACGACCGGGACGAACGAATCGAAGGGGTGATGCAGCAGCACGTCGGCGTCGCGCACCGCGGAGAAGATGTCTTCACGCTGCAACTGGCGCGGTACGCGCGGCACGAACGGCTGGAACTTCAGATCGGGCCGGTCGACCAGATCGGGCAGCGCCATCAGGCGATTGAGATTGACCGGACCGTTGACCTGATACACATCCGCCGGGTCGAGCTGCACGGTCTGCATCAGATACTGCCAGAGATGATCCGGACAGTTGTGGGCCACCTCCAGTCGTACCGAATCGCCCCACTGGCGCTGCGACAACTCGCCTTCGAGCACTTCCAGCAGATCCTCGGCCTCCTCGACATCCACCAGCAGATCGCTGTTGCGGGTGATGCGGAACTGGTAACAGCCGGTGGCTTCCATGCCCGGGAACAGGTCATCGACATAGGCGTGGATGACCGAGGACAGGAACACGAAGTCGTGCGGCCCGGTGCCCTTGATCTCGTTCGGAACCTGGATGATGCGCGGCAGCGCGCGCGGTGCCTGCACGATCGCGAAGCCGCTGTTGCGGCCGAACGCGTCCTTGCCGTGCAGGGAAACGATGAAGTTCAGCGACTTGTTGAGAATCCGCGGGAACGGGTGCGCCGGGTCCAACCCCAGGGGCGACAGCACCGGCAGCAGCTCGTCATGAAAGAACTGCCGTAGCCAGGCATCCTGCTGCGGGGTCCATGAGGAACGGCGCAGAAAGCGAATGTGTTCTTCATCCAGCGCCGGAACCAGAACCTCGTTGAACACGCGGTACTGCTCGTCGACCAGGGCATGCGCGCGCTGGCTGATGTCGCGCAGCAGGTCGATCGACGAGAGCCCATCGGCGCCACGCTGGTTCTGCCCCAGTTCCACGACTTTCTGCAGTCCGGCCACGCGAATCTCGAAGAACTCGTCGAGGTTGGAACTGGAAATGCACAGGAACTTGAGCCGTTCCAGCAAGGGCAGCCGCTCGTCCTTGGCCTGCTCCAGCACGCGCTGGTTGAACTCCAGCAACGACAGCTCGCGATTGATGAACAGCTCCGGATTCAGCGGCTCGGCGCTGTCGGAAACGGGTTCGGCTTGACGGGCGGCGATGCTCGGGGCGTCCATGTTGCTCATGCGGTCAGGGTGGGGCACGGCTGGATCGGAAGCCGGGCCATTCGGCGGTGAATCCGGCAATCAGTCTACGCCTTGCCCGGGACCGGCTCAGGCGGCGCGGTCGACGAATACCGCGCGCTCCGGGTAGTCGGTGAACACACCATCGATACCGCAAGCGCGCAGCTGTTCGATGTCGTCCTGATCGTTGACGGTGTAGACATAGACCTTGAGTCCGCGCGATCGCGCATCGGCCACCAGTTCCGCGTCAACGAAATCGGAGGCGAGATTGATCGCCACCGCGCCGATTTCGGCGGCGCAGGCCGCCAGATCCAAGGGCACGCCACACAACAGCACGGCCGTCGGAATCATCGGCGCCAGGCGGCGGAATTCGCGCAGTTCGCGCAGGTGAAACGAGGACACCAGGAACTGATCCGGCACCCAGCCGCGCTGGTCGACGTACTCGCGCAACACCGATGCCACAGCGGCGGCAGTGCCGCCGAAGGACTTGAGCTCGATATTGACCCCGACCCGACGGTCGATGTGATCGAGCATTTCCTGCAGCGTCGGGATCGTTTCACCACGACCGGCATCGAGCTGACGGATCGTTTCCAGCGACTGTTCGAGCAGGCGGCCCTGGCCATCGGTGGTGCGATCGAGCCGGTCGTCATGAAACACCAGCAGCGTATCGCCGTGGCGTTGTACGTCGAATTCGACCCACTGCGCGCCAAGACGTACGGCGGTGTCCATGGCGAGGCGGGTGTTTTCCGGAGCGTGGCCCGAAGCGCCGCGGTGTCCGATGGACAGAAATCCGCTGGGCGCGCCAGCGGCAAGCTCCTGGCGGGTCTTGAACGGAATCGGCATTTTCAACAAGTCATCCATTTGCGTCACCGCCCCATACTGAGTGGGAAATAATGCAGTTTCGTGACCGTGGCCGCCTTCAGCAAGCGCCTTTGTGGCGATTCTGTCCCGGAAAACTCAGGGCGCCGTGAGAATCTTCATCGCGTTGGTACCACCGGGTCCGGTAAAATCGCCCTTGGTCAGCAGAACCCGGTCGCCACTGGACAACACGCCGCGCGCAGCGAGCATTTCCATCGCCTCGGTGGTCGGCTTGAGCGTCTCCAGCGCAGTCGGGACGAACGGCACCGGGTGCACGCCGCGGCACAAGGCCATGCGGCGCAAAGTGGCGACGTGCTGGGTCAGCGCATAAATCGGTATGCGCGTATCCGTGCGCGACATCATCAAGGCCGTGGCACCGGATTCGGTCAGCGCGACGATCGCCTGGGCGCGCATGTGGCGTGCGGTCCAGCTGGTTGCCATCGCGATCGCCTCGTCGGTCTCGCGGAAATGCGAATCCAGATTGATCACATGGCGCTCCGTGACCAGCTCGGCGGCCTCGGCGCCCTGGCAGACCCGGACCATCGCCTCGACCGTCTTCACCGGATACCTGCCGGTGGCGGTTTCGGCCGAGAGCATCACCGCGTCGGTGCCGTCCATGACGGCATTGGCCACGTCCAGTACCTCGGCACGCGTGGGGATGGGATTGTTGATCATGGTTTCCATCATCTGCGTGGCGGTGATGACCATGCGGTTCTGCTCACGCGACTCACGGATGATCTTCTTCTGCCAGCCCGGCAATTCGGCATCCCCGATCTCCACGCCCAGATCGCCGCGCGCCACCATCACCGCGTCCGAGGCCGCGACGATCGCGGACAGTTCGCTCAGCGCTTCGGCGCGTTCGATCTTGGCCACCAGAGCCTGGCGTCCGCCGGCCGCGGTGATCAGTTCGCGCGCGTCGATCATGTCCTGCGCGCTGCGTGGGAAAGAGATCGCGATGAAGTCCACATCCAGTTCGACGGCGTGCTTGAGATGTTCGCGGTCGGCGTCGGTCAGGGCGGCCGCGGACAGACCGCCGCCGAGCTTGTTGATGCCCTTGCGGTCCGACAGCCTGCCGCCGAGCACCACGGTGCACTGCACACGCGAGCCGCGCACCGAATCGACCTTGAGCGTGATCGCACCGTCATTCAGCAACAGCGTGTCACCGGCGTTCACATCGCGTGGCAGGTCCTCGTAGGCGCAGCCGACCACCTCGGCGGTGCCCGCGGTTTTCGGCCAGTGCGTGTCGAGCGCGAACGGCGCGCCTTCCTCGAGTTCGACA
Source organism: Banduia mediterranea (assembly GCF_031846245.1). Classification (NCBI taxonomy): domain Bacteria; kingdom Pseudomonadati; phylum Pseudomonadota; class Gammaproteobacteria; order Nevskiales; family Algiphilaceae; genus Banduia; species Banduia mediterranea. The sequence continues at coordinate 8,267 of NZ_JAVRIC010000001.1, forward strand.
TGGCCGCCGACGAAACGCTCGACGCGAATCTTGGGGCCCTGCAGATCGGCGAGGATGCCGACTTGCCGCTGCAAGGACTCGCCGACACGGCGTACTGCCGCGACCCGAACGGCCTGATCCTCGGGCTTGCCGTGCGAATAGTTGAGTCGCACCACGTCCACGCCGGCGGCGATCAGACGGTGCAGGACGGCCGGATCATCGGTGGCCGGACCGAGGGTCGCGAGAATCTTGGTGCTGCGTGGCGGCGGTGTCTGCATGCCACCGCATTCTAGGCCGATCATTGATGATGTATAGAACCCGGCGGTTCAGGTCGCGATAATCGGCGTCCGACCAAGCCCACGAGCACTTCATCATGACTTCAAGTCTGCGACTCGGCACGCCGCTGTCCCGCGACGCGACCCGTCTGATGCTGCTCGGCGGCGGCGAACTCGGCAAGGAGGTGCTGATCGAGGCGCAGCGGCTCGGCGTGGAGACCATCGCGGTGGACCGCTACGCCAACGCGCCGGCGATGCAGGTGGCGCATCGCAGCCACGTGATTCCGATGCTCGACGGCGCCGAGCTGCGCCGCGTCATCGAATCCGAGAAGCCCGACTACCTGGTGCCCGAGATCGAGGCGATCCACACCCCAACGCTGCTGGAACTGGAAGCCGAGGGCTATCACGTGATCCCCACGGCGCGCGCAGCGCGGCTGACAATGGACCGCGAGGGCATACGCCGACTCGCCGCCGAGGAACTGGGGTTGCCCACCTCGCCTTACCGATTCGCCAGCGACAAAGCCGGGTATCACGCGGCTGTGGAAGCGCTGGGCCTGCCCTGCGTGGTCAAGCCGGTGATGTCGAGTTCCGGCAAGGGCCAGTCCCTGCTGCGCGAACCGGCCGATATCGACAGCGCCTGGAACTATGCGCAGGCCGGCGGCCGTGCCGGCACCGGGCGCGTGATCGTGGAAGGCTTTGTGCCGTTCGACTACGAGATCACCCTGCTGACGGTGCGCAGCGTTTCGGGCACGCGTCACTGCGATCCCATTGGCCACTTGCAGGTGGACGGCGACTATCGCGAATCCTGGCAACCGCATCCGATGTCCGCGCTGGCGATGCAGCGCGCCCGCGCCGTCGCCGAGCAGATCACCGGCGCGCTCGGCGGGCGCGGCCTGTTCGGCGTGGAGCTGTTCGTCAAGGGCGAGGAGGTGCTGTTCAGCGAGGTCTCGCCGCGCCCGCACGATACCGGCCTGGTCACGTTGATTTCGCAGGACCTGTCCGAGTTCGCGCTGCACCTGCGTGCCATCCTGGGTCTGCCGATTCCCTCGCTGCGCCAGTTCGGGCCGTCGGCCTCCTGCGCGGTTCTGATGGAGGGCGACCGCAAGGCACCGCATTATTCCGGTCTCGAAGCGGCGCTGGCCGAACCCGACACCCAGCTGCGGCTGTTCGGCAAACCGGAGGTCGTCGGCCGCCGGCGCATGGGCGTGGCGCTGGCGCTCGGCAATTCCATTGACGATGCGCGCGCGAAGGCGCGGCGGGCGGCGGCGGCGATACAGGTCGGCTAGAACCTGTCAGCGCGTCTCCAACCAGAACGTAACCGGGCCGTCATTGATCAGAGACACCTGCATATCCGCGCCGAAACGACCGCAGGCCACATCACGATGCTCGTCGCGCGCGCGATTGACGACGTCGGCGAACAAGCGCCGCGCCGCGTCCGGCGGCGCGGCCGTCGTGAAACTGGCGCGCATGCCCCGGCGCGTATCGGCCGCCAGCGTGAACTGCGGCACCAGCAACAATCCGCCACCATGTTCACGCAGGCTGCGGTTCATGCGTCCGTCCGCATCGGTGAAGACGCGATAGCCCAGCAGTCGTTCAACCAGACGGCGTACATCGGTCTCAGCATCGTCGGGACGCACACCCACGAGTACCAGCAGACCGGGACCGATAGCGGCGATACGTTCGCCGTCGACGTCCACCGCTGCGGAGCGCACTCGTTGTAGCAATCCGATCATTTCTGAATTCGTCCCTGTTGGTCGGGTCTGCGTAGGGAATTCCCTACAGACCGTGTCGTCACCATCCGACTGTACTTGCACGGGCCCGCGCCCATACTGACATCAGAGTCACCAAGGATCAGGACGCAGGGATGGGTCCGGTGACTTCTCCAAGGATTGGAACAGCGCAGGAAGCGCGCTAATACCGACCGACCGTCAGGCAAGAGGCCCAACGGTCGGTTTTTTTCGTGGTGTCGGCGCCGGTGTTCGGATTTTGCGCGAAAAGTCCTACAACAAACATCGGCGCTGTCCGACTGTGTTGCCGCGATGGCGCGAGCACAATAGCCGCCAGTCGCCAAGGACAAGGAGCACACGGAGGTTCAGGCGACAACCGCAGGATGCGGACAGGATTCGCAGGACAGCTTGAAAACGAACCGGCCATCGACAGGGAATTCGATGGCCGGTTTTTTCGTGCCCGGATGCTCTCTTCGACGATACCGGAAATGAGCTACAGGCCACCGCGTGGGCACGCTGAGCTTTGCCCCCCCTACCGGCCGACAGGCGCGGGGTTCGCGCAAAGAGGCAAAGGCGCGAAGAACAGCCGTTAACCTGAATCACGCGCCGCGTGATGCCGACCGACCCGCGCGAATGCGAGCGCTGGGTGAGGGCAACGGCCATGCCGCAGCAGATTCATTCTGTGGGGTGCCGCTTGCGGCATGGCCGTTAGGCGGCCGCTGCCTCTACAATCCTGCACCCATGAAACTGCGTCTGGCGCGTTGGCTGTTGATGCTGAGCGGCTATCTGCCGTTGCCGCTGCTGCATGCCTGCGGCTGGCTGGTCGGACGGGTGCTGTGGTGGATTCCCAACAAGCCGCGTGCCATCACCCTGCGCCATTTGAGGCTTTGCCTGCCGGAACTCGATGACGCGCAGCGGCGACGGATCGCACGTGAAAGCCTGGGGCACATGGCGATGGCGGTACTGGAGGCCCCCGCGATCTGGTTCGGCCCGCAAGGCAGACTGCGCGCCTGGCTCAAGGATCCCGCCGCCGAGGCGGCATTGCGCGGCGCCTGCGCCGACGGCGGCACCATCGTGCTGTGTCCGCACCTGGGCTCCTGGGAACTGGCGGGCATGTTCTGCGCGGCGCAGGGGCAGATCACCTCACTGTACAAGCCGCAGAAAGGGGTGTTCGATCAGCTGATCCTCGAAGGCCGCCAACGGCTCGGTGCGCGGCTCGTACCGACGATCGGCAGCGGCGTCAAAGCCTTGCTCGAAGCCCTGCGCCAGGGCGAGATGATCGGCGTGCTGCCGGACCACGATCCACCGGCCGGCTCCGGCGTGTTCGCCCCGCTGTTCGGCATCCAGGCGCACACCACGGAACTGGTCAGCAAGCTCGCCGCACGCACCGGCGCCCCGGTATGGTTCTGCTATGCGGAACGCCTTGCGTTCGGCCGCGGCTTTCGTCTGCACGTGATGCCGGCGCCTGACGGCGTGGCCGACAAGACCCAGGGCGTCACCGCGATGAACCACGGCGTGGAACAATGCCTGCGGCACCTGCCCCAGCAATACTGGTGGAGTTACAAGCGCTACCGACGACGTCCGCCGGGCCAGCCGGACTTCTATAGGGCTGAAGGCCTGCGGACGCTCCCCGGAATCACCGATGCCGAGTAAGCCTTTTTGCAAACAAGACGGAACCCGGAACGAAGATCCGGGTCCGAATCCGCATCCAGCACACTACAAGGACGCAAACAATGGACGGTGAAATCCTCATCGAGGCCCGCCATTTGTCGCGCCGATACGGCCCGACACTGGCGGTTTCCGATGTCAACCTGACGCTGCGCAAGGGCGAGATTCTGGGTCTGCTGGGCCCCAACGGGGCCGGCAAGTCCACAACCATGAAGATGCTCTGCGGCTGCCTGTCACCCAGTCAGGGCGAGGTCCTGATCAACGGGCAATCGATGCAGGTCAAGCCGGAAGCCGCGAAACGCTCTCTGGGCTATTTGCCGGAACAACCGCCGCTGTATCCCGAATTCAATGTGGACGAGTATCTCGGCTACTGTGCCGGCCTGCATGGCATCAGTCGGGCCGAACGTGTGGCCGCGGTGACACGCGCCAAGCAGGCTTGCGGCCTGAGCCACATGGCCAAGCGCAACATCGCCAATCTGTCCAAGGGATATCAGCAGCGCGTCGGTCTGGCACAGGCGATCATTCACCGTCCGCCGGTGATCGTGCTGGACGAGCCGACCGTGGGTCTCGATCCAATCCAGATCCAGGAAATCCGCGCGCTGATCAAGGAGCTGGGACGCGAGCATTCGGTGATCCTGTCCAGTCACATCCTTCCGGAAATCCAGGCGGTGTGTTCGCGCGTGGCGATCATCGACAAGGGCCGGATCGTCTTCGCCGAAGCCATGGACGTCATCCAGCGCGAGAGCTTCGGCTCCATTGTGCTCGGCCTGCGGCGCCCACCGGATCTCGCAGCATTGTCGGCCCTGCCTGAAATCATCGGTGTGGAAGCGCTCGGCGAGCAGCATTTCAGACTGCGCTGCGCGCGCGAAGCCGATCCACGCGAGGCCATCGTGGCCGAAGCCGCCAAAAGCGACTGGGGCCTGATCGAACTGCGGCCCGAGGTACGCACCCTGGAAGAGATCTTCATCGAAAAGACATCGGGCGACGTGCTCGCGGAGGCGGCTTGACATGGGCAACACACTGACGATCGCCAGCGCCGAATTCCGTCGCATCTTCGTCTCGCCGCTGGCTTGGGCGGTACTCGCGGTACTGCAGATCATCGCCGGCTATGTGTTCGCGGTGACGCTGTACCAGATCAGCGCCAACCCGACAGCGCTCAATGATTTTCTCGGTGTCTCCGACTACGTGGGCGCCAACATCTTCGGCTTCATGACGGTGCTGTATCTGCTGGTGATGCCGCTGATGACGATGCGCGCGTTTTCCGAGGAGCGAAAATCCGGTTCGATCACCCTGCTGTTCTCGGCGCCGGTGTCGCTGAGCCAGATCGTGCTCGGCAAATTCATGGGCCTGTTCGGCTTCATGCTGGTGATGCTGCTGCTGGTGGCCCTGATGCCGCTGTCGCTGATGTTCAGCACCGACCTGGACCTGGGACGCATCGCCGCCGGCCTGTTCGGCCTGTTGCTGATGTTGATGGCCTTCGGTGCGGCCGGTCTGTTCGTGTCCACCCTGACCAAGGAACCGACGATCGCCGCGATCGGTGGTTTCGGTCTGTTGCTGCTGGTGTGGCTGGTCAATGTCATGGCGTATCAGGAAGGGGCCTACGCCGAGGTGTTCAAGCAGATCTCGCTGCTGTCGCACTACGAAAACCTGCGGCGCGGTGTGTTCAACACCTCGGATGTGACCTACTACCTGCTGTTCTGCGTCCTGTTCCTGTGGGGCTCGGTGCAGCGCCTGGACATGGAACGCAACTGAGGACCTGTCCATGAACAAGAATCCACAACACAAGAAGCCACATCTCTCGCAACACCTGCTGACGATCCTGCTGGTGCCGGCGATCATCCTCGCCCTGGGCTGGCTGAGCGTGCGCTACCAGACCGACTTCGACTGGACGGCCGGTAACCGCAATTCCTTGACCGAGGCCAGCGAGCGACTGCTGGACGCGATGCCCGACGAGATCGTCTTCACCGCCTACGTCTACCCGGATGGCGAGCAGCAGCGCCTGATCGAATTGGACCTGCGCCGCTACCAGCGTCTCAAGGACAACATCCGCATCGATTACGTCGATCCCAGCCGCAATCCGCAGCAGACGCAGGAGGCTGGCATCACCATGGCCGGCGAAGTGGTGGCCAGCTATCAGGGCCGCACCGAAACCCTGCGCGAGCTCACCGAACCGGTGGTCAGCGCCGCGCTGCAGCGACTCTCGGCATCGAGCGAGCAATGGATCGTGTTCCTCGAGGGTCATGGCGAGCGGGCCATCGACGGACAGGAACCGGGCGCCTTCGGTCGCTTCGCCGAGACGCTCAAGAGCAAGGGACTCAAGGCGCGCGGCCTGAACCTGGCGGCGACGCCGACGATACCGGACAACACGTCCGTGCTGGTCATCGCCAGCCCGCAACGCGCACTGCTGCCGGGCGAGGTCGAGCTGATCCGGCAGTATGTGGACGGTGGCGGCAATCTGATCTGGCTGTCCGATCCCGACAGCGCGCCGATTCCGGGTCTGGCTGAAACATTGGGTGTGAACTGGCTCAGCGGCATCGCCGTGTTCCCCGATTTCCAGTACACCTCGGGCGATCCGGCGGTGCTGCTGGCCAACCAGTACCCGCCACACCCGATCACGCGGCAGCTCGCCTACATCTCCATGTTTCCGTACGTGCACAGCCTGGAGGCCAAGCCGGATTCGGGCTGGACGGCCTTGCCGATCGTGCAGACCGGGCCGGTTGCCTGGCTGGAATCGGGTGATTTGTCGCAGGCCGTGGACTTCGATCCCCAATCCGGCGATGTCGGTGGCCCGCTCAATGTGGCGATGTCGCTGACACGCAATGTCGAACCGCCCAAGGCCGACGACGGCGACGGCGACGGCGACGAGTCCGAAACAGCGAAAGCCCGTCAACAGCGAGTGATCCTGGTCGGCGACGCGGATTTCGCCTCCAACGTCTATTACGAGCAGGTCGGCAACAGCGAACTCTCGATCAACCTGGTGCAATGGGCGGCCGCGCGGGACAAGCAACTCGACATCAATGTACCCAAGGTGCCGGACAGTTCGCTGTACCTGCCCAACTGGTTGCTCTACCTGTTGATTCTGGGCTTCGTGATCGTGCTGCCGCTGGCGCTGATCGTGTTCGGCGTGATCCGCTGGGCCGTGCGCCGCCGTCGCTGAGGACTGCCGATGAACCGCAAATACCTCAACCTCGCACTGCTGGTGCTGCTTCTCGGGCTCGGCGCCGTCCTGTATTTCGGTGACGAACAGGACGAGGAAGAGACGCCGTTGACCGCGCTTGCAGCCGCCGATGTCGAACGTGTGCAGATCGATCACCCGCAGCAGGCGCCAACCGTGCTGGTCAAACAGGACGGTGACTGGCGTCTGAGCTCACCGGTCGAGGCACGCGCCGACAACTTCGAGGTCAATGCGCTGTTGGCGCTGGCTGACACTCCAGTGCACAAGCAATTCCCGGCCGCCGGAACCGATCTGGCCGGGCTCGGACTGTCACCGCCGAAATACACGGTCACGCTCAACAACCGCGTGATCGATTTCGGCGATACCGAGCCGCTGCAACACCAGCGCTATGTGATGCTGGACGACGCGGTGGCCCTGATCGACGATCTCGGCTCGGCCGCCTTCGACGAGGACCCTTCCGACCTCGTCGCCAAGACCCTGTTGCCGGACGGTGCACGACTGAGCCGTATCGAACTGCCGAACCTGGTTCTGGTACGCAAGGACGATCGCTGGCAGTCCGAACCGGAGCGGCCCGAAGCCACTTCGGAACGAATCGAAGCGCTGGTCGACGCCTGGTCGCGCGCACGCGCGATGTGGAACGAAGCGATACCGGAGACCGGAGGCGGAGACCCGCTCACACTGGTTCTGGAGGACGGTCGTCAGATTCATCTGACCGTGGCTGCGCACGAACCCCAGTTGATATTGGAGCGGCCGGACTACGGCGTGCGCTACCACCTGTCCAAGGCGCTGGCCGATGAACTGCTGCGGCTGCCGCCGGCCACCGATGCGGCCGCCGATGAACCGGAGACAACGGAGGCAGCGCCGACTGCGGAGGGGCCCGATTAGAGATCGCGCGAATCCAGTGCCGACTGCAGATGGCGCTTCACACCGGGCCATTCCGATTCGATGATCGAGAACACCACGGTATCGCGATAGCTGCCATCCGCGAGGCGCTGGTGATTGCGCAGCACGCCATCCTGCTTCGCCCCGAGCCGCGCGATCGCCGCAGGTGAGGCGCGATTCATCCAGTGCTTACGAAACTCCACGGCGACGGTTTCGAGCGTCTCGTACGCATGCTGCAACAACAGCAACTTGCATTCGGTATTGACGGCGCTGCGCTGCACGATCGATGTGAGGAACGGCGCCTGCGCTATGCTGCGCCGCCGCCTTGCGCAAAGCCTGCCAGCTCCAGACGCACCGTGCCTGAACTGCCCGAAGTCGAGACGATACGCCGTGGCATCGAGCCGCATGTGCTCGGCCGACGCATCGAACGCGTCACCGTGCGCGACCGCCGCCTGCGCTGGCCGATTCCCGAGGATCTGGAGGCGCGCCTGAGCGGGCGTACCGTGCACGCGACCGCTCGCCGCGGCAAATACCTGCTGTTGGACGTGGGTGAGGACCAACTGATGCTGCACATGGGCATGTCCGGGCGGCTGTTCGTGCTGCCGGCCAATGAGCCGCTGCACAAGCATGACCATCTCGACCTCTTGCTCAGCGGCGATGTATTGCTGCGTTTCCACGACCCACGCCGCTTCGGTGCGGCACTGCTGTGGCCCAAGAACGAGCCCGAGCATCCGCTGCTCCGCGCGATGGGCCCGGAGCCGTTCGACGAAGCCTTCGACGGCGACTATCTGTTCCGGCGTTCGCGCGGACGCATCGCCGCCGTCAAGACCTTTCTCATGGACGGTCGCATCGTCGTCGGCGCCGGCAACATCTACGCCGCAGAAGCCCTGTTTCGCGCCGGCATCCGACCCTTGCGCGCGGCCGGCCGCGTGTCCCGCCGCGAATATCAGCAACTGGCCGAAGCCACGCGTCAGACCCTGGCCGACGCGATTCGCGCCGGCGGCACCACGCTGCGCGACTTCTTCGGCGCGGACGGCAATCCCGGCTACTTCCAGCAGGATCTCTACGTTTACGGCCGCGAAGGTCTGCCCTGCCATGTCTGCGGCTCGATCATCCGCCACGCGGTGATCGGCCAGCGTTCGAGTTGCTGGTGTCCAAGCTGCCAGCGCTGAGCGCATTGCGCCTCTGCGCGAGACAAAAGCCGGGTACTTGGCACGATCTGTCATGAGCGGCTGTCGGGTGCCGGGCATACTCCGCGCGAACCGGAGCGGGGAAACCGATGATCGATCCACTGGCGCAGCCGCTGACGCTGCCGTGCGGTGCGCGTCTGCCGAACCGTCTATGCAAGGCGGCGATGACCGAAGGTATGGCGGACGCGAAGCTGCGCGCCACCGAACGCCACGAACGCCTGTACCGAACCTGGTCACTGGGCGGCGCCGGGCTGCTGCTCAGCGGCAATGTGATGATCGATCGCGAGGTGCTGGAGCGGGCAGGCAATGTCTGCCTCGACGTTCGGCACGGCGTCAGCGATGAAGCGTTGGAGCGACTGCGCCGCTGGGCGCGTGCCGGCACCGAGGGCGGCAATCATCTGTGGATGCAGATCTCGCATGCCGGGCGACAGTCGCCGCGCTATCTGACGCGACGCCCGCTGGCGCCTTCGGCGGTGAGCCTGGACCTGCTCGGCAACTACGCACGGCCACGCGCGCTCGAAGAATCGGAAATTCTGGATTTCGTGGACCGCTTCGCGCGGGTGGCCGAGCTTGCGCGCGACACCGGCTTCACCGGTGTACAGATTCACTCCGCGCATGGTTATCTGCTGTCCTCGTTCCTGTCTCCGATCACCAACCAACGCGAGGACGCCTGGGGCGGCAGCCTGGAAAATCGTGCCCGCTTTCTGATCGAAACCCTGCGCGCGGTGCGGGCACGCGTCGGCGCCGATTTCTGCGTGGGCCTGAAGTTGAATTCGGATGATTTCCGCAAGGGCGGCTTCAGCAACATCGAGTGCCTGAAACTCGTGGAATGGCTCAATGCCGAGCAGCTGGACCTGCTTGAAGTCTCCGGCGGAACCTATGAGCAACCGCGCTTGCTGGGCTTCTCGGGCCGTGCCGATTCGGCCGTGCCGGAGCAATCCAGCACGCGCCAGCGCGAGGCCTATTTCCTGGACTATGCCCGCGCGATCAAGACGGTGGCGACCATGCCGGTAATGCTGACCGGCGGCTTCCGCTCACGCGCCGGAATGTGCGAGGCGATCGACGAAGGGGCCTGCGATGTCATCGGTCTGGCGCGTCCGCTGGCGACCGACCCCGAGGCCCCGTCCCGCCTGCTGTCCGGCGAGATCGAAATGCTCGATACCTACGAGCAAGGGCTGCGCCTGGGTCGCGCCAAATGGCTGTCGGCCGCCAGTCCGATTCTGCCGCTCAAACTGATCAACGTGCTCGGCAGCCAGGCCTGGGCGGGACAACAGATGCTGCGCCTCGCGGACGGGCTGGCACCGCAACCCGAACACGGCGTGCTGTGGGCGTTCCTGCGCTATCTGCGTGATGAACTCAGCGGCGCGGTGCGGCTTTGGCGATCGCGACGCGGGCTCAGTTGAGCAACTGCGGCACGGCGAGCCGGAAGGGGCGGATCGCGGCGTCGAAGCATTCGGTGAAGCCAATCACGGCCATCTGGAAACTGCCGTGCATGGTGCCCACCGGCGTTTCCAGCGGACAGGCGCTGGTGTATTCGAACTGTTCGCCGGGTGCCAGCGTCGGTTGATGGCCGACCACGCCGGGGCCGCGCACATCCTCGGTCTGTCCCTGACCATTGGTGATGATCCAGTGGCGGCTCAACAACTGCACGGTCCTGTCGCCCTCGTTGCGGATCGTCACGTGGTAGGCGAACAGCCAGCGCTCGTTCTCGGGATCAGACTGTTCCTCGATATAGCGAGGCCGGACCAGAATGCGGATGCCACGGGTGACTGTGTCAGACATTCGAAGTTCGGTCCGGATCGATTCAGAACATGCCCAGCGCAAGCTGCGCGGTTTCGGACATCATCTCGCGCGTCCACGGCGGATCGAAAGTCAGTTCGACCTCTGCGTCCTCAACGGTCGGAACTTCGAGCAGCTTGCTACGCACGTCATTGACCAGAAAATCACCCATGCCGCAGCCCGGCGCGGTCAGCGTCATCTGCACCGAGGCACGGCGCGAACCGTCGTCCTGCTTGTCGAGCCGGCATTCATAGATCAATCCGAGTTCGACAATATCGATCGGAATCTCCGGGTCGTAGCAGGTCTTGAGCTGCGCCCAGCAGGCTTTCTCGACGTCCTCGTCGCTGGCCTCGGCGGGGATCTCGACCGTGGCCGGCGGCTCGCGCCCGATCACGTCCGCATCTTTGCCTTCGATACGGAACATATGGCCTTCCACCAGCACGGTGAAGCTGCTGCCGAGCGCCTGCGTGACCGTGGCCTTGGCGCCTTCGGGCAGTTCGACTTTCTGGCCGGACGGGACCAGCGCGGCGACGACGTCACGCGTCAGAGCGACTGTTTCCTGGGTTTCTTGCATCGTATGGAAATCGTTGATTCGAACGGCTTGCAGAGCCGAACAGTCTAAACCTCCGGCGTGGTGCCCGCATCCGCGTCACGATCTCGCGTGTAAGCTTCGCCAGCCCCGTGCCCCCGAACAAGGAGAATTCCAATGACCGTTGTTCCTACATCCGCCACATCGTTGCGATTCGTCCTGACCCTGGCGGTCGCCGCCCTGTGTCTGAGCCCGGCGCTCGCACTGGCGCAGAATCCGCCGCCGATGCCCCCCCGCGCGATCTCGGTTTCCGGCAACGGTTCGGTACACACCCAGCCCGACCAGGCTTCCGTGAGCATGGCCGTGGACATCGTGGACGCGAAACTGGACACGGCGGAGGCCTCGGTCAGCCGCAGCGTTCGCGATTTTCTGGCGGCGGCGCGCAAGCTCGGCATCAGCGACAAGGATCTCGCCAGCGGCGCGGTCAGCGTGCGGCCCGAGTACGTCTGGGACGAGGAAACGCGCAAGCAGAAAATGGTCGGCTATCGCGTGCGCCGCGGCATCGTGGTCTCGCTCAAGGAGTTGGGCAAGCTCGGCGATCTGCTGCAAGCCGCCACCGGCGCCGGCATCAACGAGATTTCCCCGCCGACGCTGGAATCCTCGCGCGCCAAGTCGCTGCAGCGCGAAGCCCTGGTCAAGGCCACGCAGGACGCGCAGGAAAAGGCCGCGCTGCTCGCCAAGACCCTGGGCGTGGCGCTTGGACCGGTGCTTAGGCTGTCGGCGGACGACGGCATGAGCGCACCGCCCGTGCCGATGATGAAGGCTTCGCGGATGGTCGCGGACTCGGCCGAAAGCGGCAATTCCGGCATGGGCATCTCCACCGGCGAGATCGAGTTCCAGGCCAACGTGCACGCGGAGTTCGAACTCCAGCCGTAGGAGCCAGGCCGCGGCGGACCCGATCGAGCATGGCGCCTTTCGGCACAGGCGCCGCAGTGCCATAATCCGTCGCTTTCTCCGCAGCAAGGGGCAGATCCAAGGTGGCCGAAAGCAAGGCGTTGGTTGGCGTGATCATGGGCTCGCGCTCCGATTGGGAGACGATGTCGCACGCCACCGAGATACTCGATCGGCTGCAGCTGCCCTATGAAGCCGAGGTGGTGTCTGCGCACCGCACGCCGGATCGTCTGTTCGAATACGCGCAGACAGCCCAGGCGCGCGGGCTGCGCGTGATCATTGCCGGCGCCGGCGGCGCCGCGCATCTGCCCGGCATGACGGCCGCCAAGACCATGCTTCCGGTCCTCGGCGTGCCGGTACAGTCCAAGGCACTGTCGGGCATGGATTCGCTGCTGTCGATCGTGCAGATGCCAGCCGGTATTCCGGTGGCCAGCTTTGCGATCGGCCGCGCCGGCGCGGTCAATGCCGCGCTGTTCGCCGCCGCGATGCTGGCCACCGGCGACACCGCTTTGGCGCAGCGCCTGCAACAATTTCGGGACGCGCAGACCCAAGACGTGCTCGACGCAGCGCAGCTGCCGTGAAGATCGGGATTCTCGGCGCCGGCCAGCTGGGACGCATGCTGGCCCTGGCAGGCTATCCACTGGATCTCGAATTCACGTTCCTCGATCCGGCCACGGATGCCTGCGCCGCTCCGCTGGGCACGCACCTGCACGCGGACTACGAGGACGAATCCGCACTCGCCCGTTTCTGCGAACAGATCGATGTGGCGACCTACGAATTCGAGAACGTGCCGGCCTTCACCGCCGGCTTCGTCGGCGGCCTCAAGCCGCTGATGCCGCATCCTCGTGCGCTGATCGCCGCTCAGGACCGCTGCTCGGAAAAGCAGCTGTTCACCTCCTTGGGCATTCCGGTTGCCGGCAATGTCTCGGTGGGCAGCCTGGAACAGTTGCGCGCCGCGACCCGGGACATCGGTACGCCCGGCATCGTCAAGACACGGCGCTTCGGCTACGACGGCAAGGGCCAGAAGATCATTCGCGGTGAAGCCGATGTCGCCGCCGCCTGGGAATCACTCGGCTCCCGTCCGCTGATCTACGAAGCCTTCGTCGACTATCAGCGCGAGGTCTCGATGATCGGCGTGCGCGCCGCCGACGGTACCACCGCCTTCTATCCGCTGAGCGAGAACGTGCACCGCGACGGCATTCTGCGTGTTTCCACCCCCAGAGCGCACGACGCGCTGCAGGCCCTGGCCGAGGACTACACGCTGCGCGTGCTGGAACATCTGGACTACGTGGGCGTGATGGCCTTCGAGTTCTTCGTGGTCGGCGATGAGCTGTACGCGAACGAAATTGCACCGCGGGTACACAACTCGGGGCATTGGACGATGGACGGCGCGGTCTGTTCGCAGTTCGAGAACCATCTGCGCGCGATCGCCGGGCTGCCTCTGGGCGAAACCCGCCTGCGCGCACCCTGCGCAATGATCAATTTCATCGGCGAGGTTCCGCCCACGGAACAGCTGCTGGCGATTCCGGAACTGCATCTGCACCTCTACGGAAAGACCCCGAAGCCACTGCGCAAGGTCGGCCACGCCAATATCATGGCGCCGGATCATCGAACGCTGCAGGATCGTGTGGCCGCCGTCGAACGGCTCTGCTTGAGCTGAGCGGCGGCGCGGCGCGCTTCAGTCCGGCTGCTGCAAGCGCTTGAGACTGCGCTGAGCTTCTTTCCAGAGCGCATCGTAGGCCAGGTTTGCCACGTGCAGGCCCGGCGCGTAGGTTGCCAGCGGCGCACGGTATTCGCCCATGCGTTCGACCATCGAGGAGTACGGAATCGAGGTTCGACAGGCACCGGCCATCGCAGGCGGGGGATGGTCGAGCAATTCGTTGTGGAGATGACGACGACGGTCGACCATCGAGTAGAACGGCTTGAGCTTGGTCTCGTCCAGGTTCTTGCTGCGGAAGTATTCACGCAGCTGTTCCAGCGCCCGTACCGACAGATGCGTCGGCACCACCGGCACCAGAATCAGGTCCGAGGCTTCGAAAATTGCCTCGGCGAGGTGCGAGATCGTCGGCGGACAGTCCAGCACGACCAGCTGGTACTGCTCCGAGAACGGCTTGAGCAGGCGGCTCAGGACCTGACGCGGCCGGTCCGCCTTCTTCATCAGCACGTCCAGCGAACGGAACGAGAAGTCGGCCGGAATCAGTGACAGCCGCTCGAAGGCCGTGGGCTGGACCAGCCGGCCCACCGGCGTGGAACCGTCGATCAGCTTGCGCGCCTTGGCAGCGGTCTCTTCGGCTTCCAGATACCAGCTGGCGGCACCCTGGGCATCCAGATCGAACAACAGGGTGTGCAGGCCGGATGCGGCGGCGAGACAGGCCATGTTGACGGCGGCGGCGGTCTTGCCGACACCTCCCTTGAGGTTGTACAGCGCGAGCGTTTGCATCGTCATTGGTCGGATTTTAAGGGACGCCGATCGAGCGGCTCAGGATGCAAAAGGTACATGATCACGGGCGAACGCGATGCCGAGCGTTCCAGGAACACGGCGCGAATCTGCTCGGCGCTATAGGACAGCATTTCGTTACCGAGACGGATGCTGATCGGCAGTATTCGAATGCCGTGCTGTCGAATGAACTCCTGCGGCAAATCACAGCTGGCGTCCGCCACGATTCCTATGCGCATCTGGTTCTTTCCTCCCGATCTTGTTCTTGAACATCTCGGCGACGCGAAACACAGATCATCCCTGGAGATCATCCCTGGCGCTGCAACGACCGGCGGAATCGAGACGACCCGATTTTCCCGGCTTGCCGCAGCCGTGCCGGCACCGCAGAGTACCGCTGTCCAGAATGCTCAAGGGGAAGCCCCGGATGGAATTCCAAGCACGCTCGCGGTCGCCTGCCGCCCGGCGATTTTGCATGCTGCTGCTGCTTGCCATATCGCCGTCGGCCTGGTGCCTGTCCGCGGCCACGGCCCTGCACGAGGCCGACATCACCACGCTGCAAGCGGAAATGGACGCCGGGCGGCTCAGCTCGCATGAACTGGTCGAGCATTTCCTGCGACGCATCGACGCCTTGGACCGACACGGACCCACACTCAACAGCGTCATCGAACTGAATCCGGACGCCCTGACCATCGCCGATCGGCTGGACGCGGAGCGCCTCAAACACGGACCGCGCAGTGCGATGCACGGCATTCCGATCCTGCTCAAGGACAATATCGACACCGCAGACCGCATGCATACCAGCGCCGGTTCGCTGGCATTGATGAATGATCGGCCGAGTGAGGACGCGTCTATCGTGCAGCGGCTGCGCGACGCCGGTGCGGTCATTCTCGGCAAGACCAATCTCAGCGAATGGGCCAACTTCCGCTCATCGCGCTCGTCCAGCGGCTGGAGCGGTCGCGGCGGCCAGACGCTGAATCCCTACGATCCGGCGCGCAGCCCCTGCGGCTCCAGTTCAGGTTCCGGCGTGGCGGTCGCTGCCGGCTTCGCGGTCGTGGCAATCGGCACCGAAACCGATGGATCGATCGTCTGCCCCAGCAGCGTCAACGGCATCGTCGGAATCAAGCCAACGATCGGACTGGTGTCGCGTCGCGGCATCGTGCCGATCTCGGCCAGCCAGGACACTGCCGGCCCGATGGCGCGCAGCGTCGCCGACGCCGCCATTGTGCTCGCGGTGATTGCCGGCGCCGATGCCGAAGACCCAGCCACTGACGCTTTGAACGAGCGCTCGATTCCCGACTACCCGGCTTTGCTGAAAGACAGACAGGCACTGCGTGGCGCGCGCATCGGTGTTGCGCGCGATCTCGCCGGCTTTCACGAAGGTGTGGATGTCGTCTTCGAGCAGGCCATCGTCGCGCTGCGTGCCGCAGGCGCCGTGATCGTCGATCCGGCAAACCTCGAACTCGACGAAAGTCTTGGTGACGACGAATTTACCGTACTGCTCTACGAGTTCAAGGACGGCTTGGCGCACTACCTCGCCACACGCCCCGAGGCGCCGCAGGATCTGGGTGCGCTGATCGACTACAACCGTGCCCATCCGCAACAGGAGATGCCGTATTTCAGGCAAGAGCTGTTCCTGGCGGCGAACGAGAAAGCAAGCCTGGACTCGCCGGAGTATCTGAAAGCGAAGGAGCGCGCACAGCGTCTGGCGGGGCCGGACGGTATCGATGCCGCGATCCGCAGGCACCGGCTCGATGCCCTGATCGCACCCACGGTGGGCGCCGCTTGGACGATCGATTTGGTCAACGGCGATCACTACCCCGGCGGCAACGCATCGACGGCGCCGGCTGTATCCGGCTACCCGCACATCACCGTGCCAGCGGGCTATCTGCACGGCCTGCCGGTCGGTGTCAGCTTTTTCGGACCCGCCTGGAGCGAGCCCTCGCTACTGCAGTTTGCGAATGACTACGAGCACAAGACAAACATCCGGCAAACACCGATGTTGCCGGGTCCGGCTCCGTAACGAAGTGATCGCGCACGAACTTGTCTGTTTCTCGCGCAAAGGCGCAGGAATAAGAATAGTGTCGTGACTCAGCCTTGGGTCTTGGCAGCCTTCACGCGAGACCGAACGCCACGGCTTTTCCGGAGCGAAGCAAAGGCAAACGTGTCGGCTGAAACCGAGGTTTAACGCCTATCAGACGTCCAGATTACCCACCAACAGCGCGTACTTCTCAATGAACTCGCGACGCGGTTCGACGTGTTCGCCCATCAGCGTGGTGAACATCTGGTCGGCCGCCACCGCGTCTTCGATCTTGACCTGCACCAGGCGGCGTTGCTTGGGGTCGAGTGTGGTCTCGCGCAGCTGCTCGGGATTCATCTCGCCCAGACCCTTATAGCGCTGAATGCTGAGCCCGCGCCGCGCTTCCACCAGCAGCCATTCGTAGGCTTCGGCGAACGTGGCGACATTCTTGCTGCGCTCGCCACGCTGTATCGTCGCGCCCTCACCGATCAACGCCATGAATTCACGCTGTTGTTCGGCGATCCGCCGATATTCCGCACCAGCGAAGAACTCCGGCGTGAAATTGATGGTATGCGTCAGGCCATGGGTCAGACGGGTCACACTGACCGCCGGCCCGTTCTGATCGGCCCGCGTTTCGACCTTGAAGCTGCCCCGTTCCCGGCCGCGGTCATTGAGCCAGGCAGCGAGCTTTTCGCCCCAGGCTGGCAGTTCGCCATAGGCTTCCGGCAGCGGCGCATTGGCTCGAATCGCTTCAAGCTGGAAAAGATCGTAACGACGCGCGATCTTCGACAACATATTGTTTATATTTGAATATTCGCTTACGAGCCGAAGCAGTTCGTCGGCCTCGACCGCCTCGGCACCGCCGCGCGCGATCAACTTGCTGTTGTTCAGCGCAGCCCGCATCAGGAAGTCCGACAGTTCTTCATCGTCCTTCACATAGGCTTCGCTCTTGCCGGATTTGAGCTTGTACAGCGGCGGCTGCGCAATGTAGATGTGTCCGCCTTCAATCAGGCTGTACATGTGCCGATAAAAGAAGGTCAGCAGCAGCGTCCTGATATGTGCACCGTCCACGTCGGCGTCGGTCATGATGATGATGCGGTGATAGCGCAGCTTTTCCGGCTTCATCTCGTCGGCACCGATGCCGCAACCCAGCGCGGTAATCAGCGTCCCGACTTCGACCGATGACAGCATTTTTTCCAGACGTGCTTTTTCCACGTTCAGAATCTTGCCTTTCAAAGGCAGAATCGCCTGAAAATGACGGTCGCGACCCTGCTTGGCAGAACCGCCTGCGGAATCGCCCTCGACCAGGAACAGTTCCGACTTGGCTGGGTCCTTCTCCTGGCAGTCTGCAAGCTTGCCGGGCAGTCCGGCAATATCGAGCACGGACTTGCGTCGGTTGAGTTCTTTGGCCTTGCGCGCCGCTTCACGCGCGCGTGCGGCTTCGACAACCTTGCCACCAATGATCTTGGCGTGGCGCGGGTTCTCAAGCAGAAATTCCTTGAGTTTGTCGGTCACCACATTGGCGACGATCGGCGTCACTTCGCTGGATACCAACTTTTCCTTGGTTTGCGACGAGAACTTGGGATCACGCACCTTGACCGACAACACCGCCGTCAGGCCCTCACGCGTGTCCTCACCGATCATCGTCACCTTCTCGCGTTTGGCCAATCCCTCGCTTTCGAGGTAATCACCCAAAGTGCGCGTCAAGGCATTGCGAAAACCGGTCAAATGAGAACCGCCGTCCTTCTGCGGAATGTTGTTCGTAAAGCAGAAGACGTTCTCCTGATAGGAATCGTTCCACTGAAGCGCGCATTCGACCCGTGTTCCGTCATGATCCACGTCCACGTAAATGATGGAATCGTGCGCCGGCGTCTTGTTGCGATTCAGGTATTCGACAAAGGCCGCAATTCCTCCCTTGTATTCGAAGACGTCTTCCCGCAGCTCGTCGCGTTCGTCGCGCAGAACAATGCGAACACCCGAATTCAGGAACGACAGCTCGCGTAGCCGCCGGGCCAGGATCTCATAATGGAATTCGATGTTGGTGAAAACAGCCTTGCTGGGAAAGAACCGCACGCTCGAACCACGCTTGTCCGTAGCCTCGCCTCTTGCCATCGGCTCGAGCGGAACACCTTCCCGGTACTCTTGATGGTGATGATAGCCGTCGCGATAAATGTCCAGGCGCAGATTTTCGGAAAGCGCATTGACGACGGACACACCCACGCCATGCAAACCACCAGAGACCTTGTATCCGCTGCCGCCGAACTTACCGCCGGCATGCAACACCGTCATGATGACTTCTGCGGCGGATCGCCCTTCCTCCTCATGCACATCGACAGGAATGCCACGACCATTGTCCGTGACCAGCACGCTGCCCCCCGCCTGCAAAACCACTAGAATCTCGGTGCAATAACCAGCAAGTGCCTCGTCGATTGAATTATCGACGACCTCGAAGACCATGTGATGCAGGCCGGTACCGTCATCGGTATCACCGATATACATGCCAGGGCGCTGGCGAACAGCTTCCAGTCCCTTGAGAACCCGGATGCTGCGAGAGTCGTATGTGTTGTCGTTGGAGGTCATAAAAAGCGGGCACGTTAAAGCGTCGATTATACCCCAGGCAGCCCAGCCCCCGCCGATCAAGCGGGGAAGCCCCGTTTGATGTTCCCAGGCCGGCGATCAATCGTCTCGGGAACGAACCTGCCCTTGTTCCACGTGGAACAGTGTGCCGCCGAGCAATGCCTGCAAACCCGGATCGATCTGCAAGGCCGTAATAAAAAGCTGACCTTCATAAGTCTTGAGAACGTCGACAAAGCGACTTTGGAATTCCGCCCCAAGTTCGGCTGGGAGGTCATCGATCAACAGTATCGGGGGTGCACCACGTTCGATCCGGATCAATTCGGCCTGTGCCAGCACCAGGGCCGCGATCAGCATCTTTTGCTGTCCGCGGCTCACATGATTGCGAACGCTGTGTTCACCGAAGCGAATCCGAAGTTCGGCGCGATGCGGCCCTTCAACGGTTTGCCGCATTCGTCGGTCACGATCGCGGCCGGCATCCAGGGCCTCAGCGAAGCCGAGTTCCCGACGCCACCCTTGCTGAAGCTCGACGGTCCACCGTTCAATCCCGAGCAGGCGTCCTACGTGGTGGTTCAATATTGGCCGCAAACGCTCAAGGTACGCCTTGCGCAGCTCGGCAACCTGCACTGCGGAGTTGATGAGATCATTGTCCCAAGCGCGCAGCAGCCGGTCGCTGGCGCTTTGTCGCAAGGCCTGGTTTCGTTGTCGCAACGCGCGCTCGTAGGTCCGCCACACCTTCAAGAAGCGATGTTCCACGTGGAACACGCCCCAATCCAGGTATCGCCGACGATAGCCCGGCCCGTCTTCCAGTAACCGATGCTGCGCTGGATCAATCACCTGAATCGGCAGGCGCTCCACAAGCTCCGCTCGCTTGGCCTCATGCGAATCGATGTGAACAGATGTTTGACCGTTCTGCCAGCGCATCAGCATCGCTGAACCGGGCGTACCATCATCTGCGCTCTGGAGTCGGCCGCGCACGCCCCAATGCTGACCGGCAGGGCCGGCTAGCTCCCCAGCAGACGAGCCGCGAAACGAGCGTGCGCGTCCCAACACAAATATGCTTTCCAGCAGGCTGGTCTTCCCTGCCGCATTGGCGCCCACAAAAAGATTGAGCCGCGCATGCGGCTCAATCGAATACTTTTCCAGACAGCGGAAATTCTGAGCCGCCAGGGCACTTAACCACATTGCCTGACCGGTGATCAGAGACGCATCGGCATCACGACGTAACGGCAGTCACCATCGCTGCTCTCCTGAATCAGGCCGCTACTATCGGCAGATTTAAGGTCCATGATGAAATCGTCTGTATCCATTACGCCCAGCGCATCCAGCAAATAAACCACATTGAAGCCGATCTCCAGGGGCGCACCGCTGTAGTCGACTTCCAATTCTTCCTCGGCTTCTTCGTGCTCCGGGTTATGGGTCTGCAAGCTGAGCTTATTGTTCTCAAGCTGCAGCCGAACGCCACGAAACTTCTCGTTGGCGAGAATCGCGGCACGACCCAGCGCCTGCCGCATGCGTTCACGGTTGGCCGTGAGCCGCTTGTCGCCACCTTCTGGAACCACGCGTTCATAGTCTGGAAAACGACCGTCGATCAACTTGGAGGTCAATCGAATCGTGTCGACATCAGCCTGGAACTGTCCGTCGCCGATACGCATCTGCACGATCTCGTCACTGCTTTCGAGTAAACGCTGCAATTCAAGCACGGTCTTGCGCGGCAGGATCACTTGCAGGTCATCACTGAAACCCGTGTCCATCATCACTTCGCTCATCGCCAGGCGATGACCATCCGTAGCCACGGCGCGAACTCGCTTGGGGCTGATGTGCAGAAGCAAACCGTTGAGGTAGTAACGAACGTCCTGGGCCGCCATGGCGAACTGCGTGCGATCAATCAAACGCCGCAACGCCTTCTGGGACATGGTCAGTGATTGACCACCTTCTGCAATTCCGAACGCTGGAAACTCTTCCGCTCTCAGGGTGGCGAGCGTAAAGCGACTTCGACCTGATTTGAGGATCGCCTTATCCGCGCTGGCGTCAATCGTTATCTCCGCGCCTTCAGGAAGACCTCTGCAAATATCATTGAGCTTGCGCGCTGGAATCGTGGTTTTCCCCGGTTGGACTGTGCGTACACGGGCGCGACTGACCAGTTCCAGTTCCAGGTCGGTACCTGTGACAACAAGATCTTCTTCCCCGACATCAAAAAGCAGATTGGAGAGCACAGGCAAGGTCTGCCGCCGTTCGACAACGCCAATCACTGACTGCAGTGAACTCAGCAATTCGTTTCGCCCTACTTCGAGCTTCATGTGTGTTCCTGTTCGCTTAATAAATATCTTTTTATCTTGTAAGGAAAGACAGTGATGATTAGCCCGCTGCCTCTGCCCTGCAAAACAAGAATAAAAGTATAAACAACAACGGCTTACTTCATTCAAAAACTGTGTATAGCCAGCCTGCTCTAGGCTTGTGCCGGCTGTGCATAAGTTGTGTGCCGCATGGGCCTTTCAACTTGTGCATCGGTTTGTTCACACCCTTGTGCCCAAGCTTATCCCTAGCCCGTAGGCGTTGCGAGCCTGCGTCGATCGAGGCACGGGAACCGCCGGCACGAACCTAGCCACCGAGCTGCCGAACCAGATTCTCCCAATCCTCACGCATGCGGATATCTTCGTCCTTCAGTTGCTTGATTCTGCGGCAGGCGTGGAGCACGGTCGTATGGTCTTTGCTGAAGGATTCACCAATTTCCGGAAGGCTGTGCTGGGTCAGTTCCTTGCACAGCGCCATGGCCATTTGCCGTGGCCGGGCAAGTCCACGGTTACGCCGGACGGATGCCAGATCGGCAACACGAATCTTGTAATAGCTCGCCACGGTGCGCTTGATGTTGTCCATCGTGATCATCCGCTCGTAGGACGAGAAGATGTCATTGAGCGTTTCACGAGCGAAGTCTTCGGTGATGTCGCGACCCAGAAAGCGCGAACTGGCGGCGAGCCGGTTGAGCGCACCTTCTAGCTCTCGCACATTGGACCGGACCCGCTGTGCCACGAAGAATGCCACCTTTTCCGGAAGCGGCAATCCCAGGCCCTCGGCCTTCGACAGCAGGATCGCGACCCGCGTCTCCAGCTCAGGCGGTTCCACTGGCACCGTGAGACCCCAGGTGAAGCGCGACTTGAGACGCATGTCGAGCCCGTCGAGTTCGGCCGGATAGCGATCGCAGGTCATCACCATTTGCTGACGACCGTCCAGCAACTCATTGAAAGTATGAAAAAATTCTTCCTGAGAACCGGCCTTTCCGACCAGGAAATGAATGTCGTCGATGAGCAGAGCATCGACCGAGCGGTAGTTTTCCTTGAACGTTTCCGTGGTACCGCCGCGTATCGCCGAAATCATGTCGCGCACGAATTTTTCGGCACCCACATAGAGCACACGCGCCGCTGGATTACGGTCGATCACGAAGTTCCCGATCGCGTGCATCAGGTGGGTCTTGCCGAGACCGGATTCACCATAGATCAACAAGGGATTGAAACGGGCGCCCGGGGCCTCGGCGACCTGCTCCGCCGCGGCGCGACCCTGCGCATTCGATTTCCCCTGGATGAAGCTGGCGAAGGTGTAGCGTGCATCGACGCGGCCGACATAACGTGGCGCGGTGGACGGATCTTCCGTGCTCGGGGCCGGGTTGTTCTGCGGACCCTCGGTGGATCCCGAAACGGCGAGTTCGACCTGTGGCGCATCGTCGCCACCGACCCGCGACACTGTCAGCCGAATCACCGTCAGATAGTGCTCGCTGACGCGAGCCATCACCACCGGATTGGGTGCGAGCAGCAGCAGGCGCTCGCCATCGGCAACGGCACGCAAGGGCCGGATCCAGGTGGACAGTTCGCGATCCGAAAGTTCGCCTTCCAGACGCGTGAGACAATGACTCCATAACGCAGCCGACACAGCAGGCTCCGGGGCGATTCACGCATGGGAATGGCCGAGCAGTCTAATCCTTGATGGCTACGCTTATCCACAAGCATCCGACGACCGAGTTGCCACCTCGTTTCCCGACCTGAATTTTGGGCCAAACCGTGACCTTGCCGTGCTCTGGCTTAAGCGCTAAACTCCGCGACCTTTTTGACCCAACCCAACCGGGGCAGTGCCATGAAACGCACTTTTCAACCGAAAAATCTGCGCCGCAAGCGCACCCACGGCTTTCGAGCCCGTATGAGCACCCCAGGCGGTCGCTCGGTGCTTGCGCGCCGTCGTGCCAAAGGCCGTCAGCGGCTGATTCCGTAAGCCGATTCTTCCAGTCCAGGCCTGCGCGCCGCGTGCAGCGGTTCACACCGCAAAGCCGCCTGCGCAAGCCCGCTGAGTTCAAAGCGGTGTTTGCGGCCGGCAAGCGGTTCTCGGGACAACATCTCGGGGCCGTGATCAGCGATTGCCCAGGACAGGAGCCGCGGCTGGGTCTGGCGATCGCCAAGCGAGCCGTGCCGCATGCGGTCGACCGCAACCGGATCAAGCGT
Organism: Banduia mediterranea; assembly: GCF_031846245.1. Classification (NCBI taxonomy): domain Bacteria; kingdom Pseudomonadati; phylum Pseudomonadota; class Gammaproteobacteria; order Nevskiales; family Algiphilaceae; genus Banduia; species Banduia mediterranea. Next base: position 31,937 of record NZ_JAVRIC010000001.1, read on the forward strand.
CAGATTCGCGAAAGCTTTCGCGTGAATCGCAGCCGCCTGCCGCAGGTCGATGTCGTATTCAAAGCGCGCAATGGCGCGGCCCAGGCCGAGAACGCACAGCTGCGGGCCGAGCTCGAACAGCTTTGGAAGCGGGTACGCGAGCGATGGGGCATTTGTTGATCGGCCTGATTCGTTTCTACCAGCGGTGGATCAGCCCGCTGCTGGGTCCTCACTGCCGCTTTCACCCCACCTGTTCCCAATATGCGATCGAAGCCATCCGCCGTTATGGAATGTTCCGTGGTGGCTGGCTGTCCTTGCGGCGAATCAGCCGCTGCCATCCGTTGAACCCGGGTGGTCACGACCCGGTTCCGACCGAATAAAGCACCTGCAATGGAAAATCGTCGTTTCTTCCTGATCTGCGTCGTTGGCGTCATCCTGTTCTTCATCTATCAGGCCTGGAAGGAGGATCACGCCGAGCCGTCGTCGATCATCAGCGAGCAGACACCGCAGACGGATGCTTCGGATGTGGTGGCACCGCCGGCGCAGAGCGGCGACGTCCCCAGCATCGAGGGTCCGGCGGATTCGACACCGACCGCGAGGCCGGCCGGGAATGCCCGGGTTCGAATCGATACGGACGTATATCGCGGCGAAATATCCTTGGCAGGCGGTGATCTGCATAGACTGGAGCTGAAAGCGTACGCGGCGGTCAAACAGCGTGAGGACATACCGGTGTCCTTGCTGGACGATCGCGGTGATCGTCTTTTCGTCGTTCAGAGCGGCCTCCTGGGACAAGGCGAGGCGCTGGTGTCGCAGTACACCGACTATCGGGCGTCGCAGACCGAATACGCCTTGGGCAAAGGCCAGGACCAGGTCGATGTCAGTCTCGAAGCCTCGCCGGCTCCGGGCGTAACCGTAACCAAGACCTACCACTTTCAGCGTGGCAGCTATGAGATTGGCCTGAGCCAGAAGGTCGTCAATACGGGCACGCAGGCCTTGCAGCTGAGCCCGTACGTACAGCTGCACCGCACCGAGTTCAAGCTCGGCGAGGAACCGCCTTTCGTCCGGACCTTCAGTGGTTACGGTATCTACGAGCAGAAAGCCGGCAGCAATGATTACCGGTTCCGCAAGACCGCGATGAACGACATCGCCGAGGAACCGATCGAGCTCAAGCAGACCGGCGGTTGGCTGGCAATGATGCAGCACTACTTCCTCACCGCGGTGATACCGCCGGAAAAGGAAGAACTGCGCTTCATCGCCCGCCCCAGCAAGACGCGGGGCTATCTCGGCCAGTACATCGGCGCCTACCACGTGGTGCCGGCCGGCGGCGAACAGGTATTCGAGAGCAAGCTCTATGCGGGCCCGACCTTGCAGCATGGTCTGGCGAGCAGCGACGACGCGGATGCCGGCTTTTTTGCACTGGACGGTCTGGAGAACATCGCGCCGGGTCTGGAGCTGACGGTGGATTACGGTCTGCTCACGCCGATCTCGGAGCCGCTGTTCTGGATCCTGCAGAAATTCCACGCCCTGACCGGAAACTGGGGCATCGCCATCATTCTGCTGACCTTGCTGATCAAGGGCGCAATGTTCAAGCTGTCCGAGGCGCAGTACCGCTCGATGGCGAAGATGCGCAAGTTCGCGCCGAAGATCCAGGACATCAAGGAGCGCTACGGCGACGATCGCGAGCGTCAGCAAAAAGCGATGATGGATCTGTACAAGAAGGAAGGCTTCAACCCGCTCGGTGGCTGCTGGCCGATGCTGGTGCAGTTCCCGGTGTTCATTTCGCTGTACTGGGTGCTGCTGCAGTCGGTGGAACTGCGTCAGGCCGACTTCATGTTGTGGATCAATGACTTGTCGGCCAAGGATCCCTACTACGTATTGCCGGTTCTGTTCGGCATCAGCATGTGGGCCCAGCAGAAACTGTCCGGCAATGCAATGACCATGGACCCGATGCAGAAGCGCATCATGAGCGCCATGCCGATCGCCATGGGCGCCTTCTTCACGCTGTTCCCGGCGGGTCTGGTGCTCTACTGGTTCTTCAGCAATCTCGTCAGCATCATCCAGCAATGGCTGATCAATCGAAAGCTCGACAAGGAAGGTCTCGGCAAAGCCTCCAACTGAGGCCGCCGCGGAGCCGCGCATGAGTGGCGGCGATGACACCATCGTCGCCATCGCTACGGCTGCCGGCCGCGGTGCGGTCGGCATCCTGCGCTTGTCCGGCGGCGATGCCTTCGCCATCGCCGAGCATCTGGCCGGCAGCTTGCCAGCCCCACGCCAGGCCCGCCTGCGCTCGCTGCGCGGCTCCGACGGCGAGATCATCGACCAGGGTCTGGTGCTGTGTTTTCGCGGGCCGAATTCCTTCACCGGCGAAGACGTGGTCGAATTGCAGGGCCACGGCGGCCCGGTTCTGCTTGAAGTCTTGCAGCGTGCCGCCGTCAGTGCCGGCGCCCGCCGCGCCCGGCCCGGCGAATTCAGCGAACGTGCCTTTCTCAACGGCCGCGTCGACCTGGCCCAGGCCGAAGCGATCGCCGATCTCATCAATGCCCAGACCGAGCAGGCCGCGCGTGCCGCACAGCGCTCGCTGGAAGGCGCCTTCTCGCGCCGCATACAGGCACTGCTGGACGCCCTGATCGGAATCCGAGTCTTCGTCGAAGGCGCACTCGATTTCTCGGACGAGGACATCGACTGGCTCTCGGACGAGGGTCTGCATCAGCGCATTGCGGAACTCGATGTGGCGATCGAACAATTGCTGCGCGAGGCCGAGCGTGCCAGTCGCCTGCGCGACGGCCTGGTTGTGGTACTGGCGGGCCAGCCCAACGTCGGCAAATCCACGCTGCTGAACCGGCTGGCCGGTCGCGAAGCGGCCATCGTCACCGAGGTCGCCGGCACCACACGAGATGTGCTGCGCGAGGACATCGCCATAGACGGCATGCCGCTGACGATCGTCGATACCGCCGGTCTGCGTGAATCCGACGATCCGGTCGAACGCGAAGGCATACGCCGCGCCTGGGCCGCCGTGGAGCAGGCCGAACTCCTGTTGTTCCTGGTGGATGATCGCGACACCCGGAGCCCGGCCGATACCGCCCTGCTGGAAAAGCTGCCGGACGCCATCCCGCGTCTGCAGATTCGGAATAAATGCGATCTCAGCGGTGCGGCGCCCGGGGCATTTGAAGGCGGCGTACGGATTTGCGCGCGCAGCGGCGCCGGCATCGAAGCCCTGATCTCGGCGATGCGCGAGGTTGCCGGCATTGCCGAAAGTGGAGAAAGCGCGTTCTCTGCGCGCGCACGTCACGTCGAGGCACTGCGCCTGACCGCACAACAGCTACGCGTCGCCGCCGCCACACTGGCCGCAGGCAGCGGTGCCGAACTCGCCGCCGAGGATCTGCGCCTGGCGCAAAAGGCGCTGTCGCAGATCACCGGCAGCTTCGGCAGCGACGAGCTGCTGGGACATATCTTCAGCAGTTTCTGCATCGGCAAATAATCTCAGTCCGGTGCGATTGACCTCGCCGTGACGATGATTTGCGCTTTCGGCGACACGTGATAAGTCACTGTGGGACGGAAGTGGGCGCCCACGCCGTCGGTCAACGTGACCAAAACAGCCAAACTGACAGTGCTACGACGCGCCGGTTTGGCCGCCTTGTGGGAGCAAGTGGGTCTCTCCTTGCATATTCCTGGCGCTTGTTGAGCTGTGAACTTGGAGTATTTGGCCGATCAGCGGTGGTCCGGACTTCGACCGCAGGCCGGTGCGTGCTGCGGGAATCAGAGGATCGGCCACGTAGGAAATCGTGGGTTGTTCTGACAATCTATAGAAATGAACAACATAAGACGTCTGCCAGCCGCGGCAGATTCACCCGTTGTCGGTAAGCATCGGTGGTTGGTTGACTCGGGGGGATCATTGCAGTGGATCTGATCGACAACATCAATTCTCTGCTGGGAGACGACTTGAAGCGCACGCTGCAGCCTGGGGCCAAGCTCAAGGTTGCGGCCTCGTGTTTTTCGATGTACGCCTACATCGCTCTCAAGCAGGAGCTGGAGGCCATCGAGGCGCTTGAGTTTGTGTTCACCTCACCGACCTTCGTGCCGGACCAGGTTGCGGACAAGCTAAAAAAGGAAAAACGGGAGTTTCACATCCCCAAGGCGGAGCGCGAGCGCAGTCTTTACGGAAGTGAGTTCGAGATCCAGCTCCGAAACAAGCTGACCCAACGCGCCATTGCCCGCGAATGTGCGGACTGGATTCGCCGCAAGGCTTCATTCCGGTCCAACAAGGCACAGGCACCGATGCAACCGTTCGCCGGCGTTCGAGGCGCCGAAGAAGACACCGTGTACATGCCCATACCGGGCTTCACCGCCGTCGACCTCGGCTACGAGAAGGGCAATGCGGTCTCCAACATCGTGACGCGCTTCAACGAGCCAGCGCACACCGCGATGCTCCTGAATCTATTCGACCACATCTGGAACAGTCCGGACCAATTGGAGGACGTCACAGCGCGGCTCTGCGATCACATCGCGTCTGTTTACCAAGAAAACCCGCCGGAGCGCATCTACTTCCTGATGCTCTACAACATCTTTCGGGAGTTCCTGGAAGACATCAACGAAGACGTGTTGCCCAACGACCGAACGGGTTATCAGGACACGCTGATCTGGCAGAAGCTCTTCAATTTCCAGCGCGATGCGGCCACTGGCCTGATCAACAAGCTGGAGACCTACAACGGCTGCATCCTGGCGGACAGCGTCGGCCTCGGAAAAACCTTTACCGCGCTCGCGGTCATCAAGTATTACGAGCTGCGCAACAAGTCCGTGCTGGTGCTGTGCCCAAAGAAGTTGGCGGATAACTGGCAGACCTACAAGGGCAACCTCAAGACCAACACCCTGTTCAAGGACCGGTTCAACTATGACGTGCTTTGCCACACCGACCTGAGCCGAACGCGCGGCGAGTCATTGGGCATCGCGCTGGACCGAGTGAATTGGAGCAACTATGACCTCGTCGTGATCGACGAATCGCACAACTTCCGCAACAACGACATCTACAAGGACAAGGAAACGCGCTACCAGCGCCTGATGAATCAGGTGATCCGGCAGGGCGTGAAAACCAAGGTGCTGATGCTTTCGGCCACCCCGGTCAACAACCGCTTCAACGACCTCAAGAACCAGCTGGCGCTGGCCTACGAGGGCGACAGCGAAACCCTCGGCGGCCAGCTGCGCACGGCCAAGGACATCGACAGCATCTTCCGCAGAGCGCAGGCCGCGTTCAACGCCTGGTCCGTGCTGCCGGCGGAAAAGCGCACCGCCACGGCCATCCTGACCGCGCTGGATTTTGATTTCTTCGAGCTGCTGGACAGCGTCACCATTGCGCGCTCGCGCAAGCACATCCAGACCTTCTACGACACCTCCGAGATCGGGCACTTCCCCGAGCGCCGCAAGCCGCTGTCCTTCCACTGTCCGCTGACCACGCGCGATGACGTCATCGGCTTCAACGACATCTTCGACCGCCTGTCCCTGCTGAAGCTGGCCGTCTACGCGCCCATCAGCTACATCCTGCCCAGCCGCCTGAAGAAATACGAGGAGTTGTACGACACCGAAGTCGAAAGCGGCGGCGGCAAGCTCAGGCAGGCGGACCGTGAGAAGAGCCTTCAGGCGCTCATGACCACCAACCTGCTCAAGCGCCTGGAAAGCTCGGTGCAAGCCTTTCGGCTCACGCTCAAGAGCCTGCGGCAGAGCCACACCAGCGCCCTGGACAAGATCGCGGACTGGCGCGAGCGCGGCGTGCCGAGCACTTTCGCTGACACTTCCAACGCGTTTGAAGACGTGTCGGAAGATGACGACGAACTGCCGCTGCCCGGTGACGCCACCATCGGCAAGAAGATCCAGATCAGCCTGGACGACATGGATTTGCCGAGCTGGGAGCAGGACCTGCAGGCCGATCTGGTCTTCATCAACGAGCTGCTGCGCGAGATGGAAAAGGTCACGCCCGTCGACGACGCCAAGCTCCAGCACCTCAAGACGCAGATCACCAGCAAGCTCACCTCACCGATCAACCCCGGCAACCGCAAGCTGCTGGTCTTCACCGCCTTCGCCGACACCGCCAACTACCTGTACGACAACCTGGCGGAGTTCCTGCTGAAAGCGCACAAGGTCCACACCGGCAAGGTCACGGGCTCGGACGCGCCCAAGTCCACACTCGGCACCATCCCCGGCAGCCGGCAGACCTACGACTTCCAGGGCCTGCTCACACTGTTCTCGCCGCGCTCCAAGGAAAAGGTGCTGGTCTACCCCAACGAGCCGCGCGAGCTGGACATCCTCATCGGCACCGACTGCATCTCGGAAGGCCAGAACCTTCAGGACTGCGACTACCTCATCAACTACGACATCCACTGGAACCCGGTCCGCATCATCCAGCGCTTCGGCCGCATCGACCGCATCGGTTCGCAGAACGCCAGCATCCAGCTGGTCAACTACTGGCCGGACATCAGTCTGGACGAGTACATCAACCTCAAGGAGCGGGTCGAGAACCGCATGATGATTGCGGACGTCACCGCCACCGGGGATGACAACGTGCTCAACGCCCAGGCCAACGACGTGGCCTACCGCAAGGAACAGCTCCGCCGCCTGCAGGACGAAGTGATCGAGATGGAAGACGTGCGCACCGGGGTCAACATCACCGATCTCGGCCTCAACGACTTCCGCATGGACCTGCTCAACTACATCAAGACCCACGGCGACCTGAGCAATATCCCCAACGGACTGCACGCGGTGGTCCCCGCTCGACCGGACTTGGGCCTGCACCCCGGCGTGATCTTCACGCTGCGCAACCGCAACCCCGCCGTCAACCTCAACCAGCACAACCGCCTGCATCCGTTCTATTTGATCTACATCGGCGCCGATGGCCGCATCGTCAACGACCACACCGAGGCCAAGCGTCTGCTGGACCTTGCCCGCACGGCCTGTCGCGGGTTCCACGAACCCGTGCGGGAAGCCTATCTGCCGTTCAACGAAGCGACACAAGACGGCAAGGACATGAAGCGCTACTCCGACCTGCTCGACCAGGCGATCAAGACCATGATCGACGTCAAGGAAGAAAAGGACCTGGACAGCCTGTTCACGCCCGGCAAGACCACGGCCCTGACCGGCACCCTCTCCGGCCTTGATGACTTCGAGCTGATCACCTTCATCGTGGTGCAAGCCGTCGCATGATCGGCGCCCCGTATAGCTACCCGGCCAAGGCCAGCTTTGGTCGGATCATCCCCAAGAATCGGATTTACGAGCACGGCCGCCTCGGCAAGGCCCTGCGCGAGCGCATCAAAGCCCAGGTGGACCGCATCACCTGGGCCGCGAAGCTGGCGCCAGAAACCACCAACCTGCCGGAAGCGCAGGGCGTGCAGGAAATCCAGATCATTGAACTGACTCAGCGCGACAACGACCTGGATACGTCCGTGCTGTTGGCCATTGACAGGGCGATTCCCAAGCCCACCCTGTTCCACCTGCGCTACCGGGGACAGGTTCGCATGGCCGCCGCCTACAAGCGGCCGAGCGAGGCGGACCGCAGCAAGTGGGTCATCGGCGAGCACTATCTCGGGGACTGGTACCCTGAGAACGGGGACCGACAGGCACTGCCGATTGCCCTCGACCTTCAGGGGCTCTACGAACAACTGCTGCGCGGCCTGCTGCCGCACCCCGCGCGGCCGGGCGAGAGCATCGCCGCGCATCTGGAACGGGTCGAAGCGATCCGTCGCCATGAGCGCGAACGGGCCAGGCTGGATGCCAAGCTCCAGCGGGAAAAGCAGTTCAACCGCAAGGTCGCGCTCAATGCGCAGCTGCGCACGGTCAACCAACACATCGAGACGCTGACCGCCTGACGGCAAGCCAGCGCTGTGCAACACGGGGAACACGATGGACAAGCTGAAGATGCACTCGCCGGACCTGACGCAGGACAACATCGCGCGCATTCGCGAGCTGTTTCCGGGGTGCGTGACGGAAGCCGCCGACAAGAATGGCAAGCTGCGACTGGCGGTGAACTTCGATCAGTTGCGGCAGGAGCTGAGCGAGCAGGTTGTCGAGGGTCCGCAGGAGCGTTATCAGCTTGATTGGCCGGGGAAGCGCGAAGCGCTGCTAGCTGCGAACGCGCCAATAGCAAAGACGCTGCGGCCTGTCCGCGATGAGAGCGTTGACTTCGATACCACCAAAAACCTGTTCATTGAGGGCGACAATCTCGATGCAGTCAAGCTGCTGCAAGAAACCTATCTCGGCAAGGTCAAGATGATCTACATCGACCCGCCGTACAACACAGGGAATGACTTCATCTACGAAGATGATTTCGCTGAGGACTCTGGTGAGTATCTACGCCGTTCCAATCAGATTGATGAATCGGGAATTAGGCTGGTAGCCAACACGACATCTAATGGTCGATTTCATTCCGATTGGTTGACCATGATTTATCCCCGTCTGCGCCTTGCTCGCAACCTGCTGCGTGATGACGGAGTGATCTTCATCAGCATCGATGATGAAGAAGTTCACACCTTGCGAAAGGTATGCGACGAGGTCTTCGGGCGCGAAAATTTTGTTGCTCAGTTTGTTTGGAAGGCTAGGCAGTTTACGGATGCGAGGGCCAAAACCAACGTGTCCACAGACCATGAATACATCATTGCTTACGCTAAGAACAGTGGGTTTTCATTAAAGGGAGTTGGTCGAGATGAGTCCAAGTTCTCAAATCCAGACAATGACCCTCGCGGCGACTGGATGAGCCGTAGCATTCTTGGCCTCGCGACCCGCGACCAGCGCCCAAACTTGCATTACGAAATTGTTGAGCCTGGAACAGGGCGTGCATTTCCTCCGAGCCCATCCACGGGCTGGCGATACTCGAAGGAAAGAATGAATGAGTTGGCCGTAGAGGGGCGCATCCTCTTTCCAAAAAACGATGATGGCAGGCCGAGGGAGAAGAAATTTCGTAAAGAAATGAAGTCGGACTTCATCGCTTTTCGGTCCATCATTGATGATGTCCACACGGCAGATGGTACGCAGGAGATACGCGCCCTCTTTGGATCAGATCTTTTCCCATTTCCGAAGCCAGTCGCCCTTATCGCAGACCTCGTCAATCAGGTTGCAGATGAAGAGGATCTGGTCATGGATTTTTTCAGCGGGTCCGCAACCACGGCCCAGGCCGTAATGCAGGTCAACGCTGGTGACGGTGGAAAGAGAACATTTGTCATGGTGCAGCTTCCAGCGCCCTGCGATGAGAAATCAGATGCGCACAAGAGTGGCTACAGAACTATTGCCGAGATCGGCAAAGAGCGTATCCGTCGTGCTGGCAAAAGAATCCTCGAAGCCCAGTACCACGCAAGTTGGAACAAGGACACCGGCTTCCGCGTCCTGAAGGTGGATGCCTCCAACATGGCGGACGTGTACTACTCGCCGGACGCTGTAAAGCAGGACCTGCTCGCCGAACAAATCGACAACATCCGCTACGACCGCACCCCTGAAGACCTGCTGTTCCAAGTACTGCTCGACTGGGGCGTCGATCTTTCGCTGCCGATCCGGCAGGAGAGCATCGCCGGCAAGACGGTGTTCTTCGTGGATGACAACGCGCTTGCCGCCTGCTTTGATCCTGGCGTGGATGAGGCCTTCGTCAAGACGCTGGCCGGCTACAAGCCGCTGCGCGTGGTGTTCCGGGATTCGGGCTTCGCAAGCGATAGCGTGAAGATCAACGTGGAGCAGCTGTTCAAGCTGCTGTCGCCGGGCACGGAAGTGAAGTGCGTCTGACCCGGTAACCCGCCATGCCAACCCACACCCCTTACGAACCCGACGTCTTGCCGCTCACCGCGCTGGACTGGCGGCGACTGTTGCCACTGGTGGGCCAGGCCAACGCGGCGCTGGCGCGCTATGACGGGCTGCTGCAGGGCATCCCCAATCCGGCGGTGATGCTTTCGCCGCTGACCACGCAGGAGGCGGTGCTGTCGTCCAGGATCGAAGGCACCCAGGCCACCGTAGACGAGGTGCTGGAGCAGGAGGCCGGGTTGCTGAAGGAAGGCTCGAAGTTCCAGGACATCCAGGAGATCTCCAACTACCGCGCGGCGCTGTATGCCGCGCGCGAGCAGTTGAAGGATTATCCGATACGGCTGGCCTTCGTGCGCGAGCTGCACCGCATTCTGATGAGCAGCGTGCGCGGGCAGGACAAGACACCCGGCGAGTTCCGCAAGGACCAGAACTGGATCGGCAAACACGGTTGCCCCATCGAGCAGGCCAGCTTCGTGCCGCCCAACCCGGTGCAACTGCCCGACCACCTGCAGGCCTGGGAACGCTATCTGGACAGCGACGATGCCGATTTCCTGCTGCAGACGGCCGTGGTGCACGCCCAGTTCGAGCTGCTGCACCCCTTCAAGGACGGCAACGGGCGCATCGGGCGCATCCTGATCCCGCTGTTCCTGTTCCAGAAGCGTGCGTTGTCACAGCCGATGTTCTACCTGTCGGAATACCTGGAGGCGCACCGCGAGGACTACTACGAACGGCTGAAGGCGATCTCGGCCGATGGCGACTGGGACGGCTGGATCGCGTTCTTCCTGCAGGCCATCGTGGCGCAGGCAGGCACCAACAGTGCCCGGGTGACGGCCATACAGGCGCTGTACGAGGAGATGAAGTTGGCCATTCAGGAGGCCACGCATTCGCAGTACACCGTGCATGTGCTGGACGCGATCTTCAGCAAGCCCATCTTCCGTTCGTCGGACTTGACCGCGCAGCTGAAGCGCGATTTCGGCATCCACGAGAAGACGACGCCCGGCCTGCTGCGGCAGATGCGCGACGCCGGCATCCTGCGGGAACTGCAGGCCGGCAGCGGCCGCCGCCCGGCCACACTGTGCTTTCCGCGCCTGATCAACCTGGCCGAAGGCCGCGAGGTGCTTTGAGATGCTTGTGGAGCGCCTGAGCGCGACTAGCAGGCTTGTGGTGTCCATTTTTTGTTTTGGACTCCGCAAAACCGTTTGTGGCGTTCCCAGGCTCCGCAAGTTGTCCGCGGCTTGCAGAAACGGCCGAACCGAAGTCGGCCGCCGCGCGCGCGGAGAGCCACGACAAATCAATGGCTTAGGCTTTTCTGCAGGTCAAACACCGCAGGAAGCTTGTAGAAAGGGTAAAGAAAGCGAGCGCAGATTCGAATGAAACTCAAGTTCAAGGTCCAGCCGTACCAGACGGCTGCGGTTGAGGCGGTGCGGGATTGCTTCACCGGACAGCCGCCGGCCGCCCCGGTGCGCTACCGCATCGATCCGGGCAGCGCACCAGCATCCGAGCCGGCACCCCGGCAGGTGGGCATGTTCGGCGACGAGCCGCCCCCGGTCGATGCGGGTTTTCGCAATGCTGATGTGATGCTCAGCGCCGCGCAGCTGCTGGAGAACATCCAGACGGTCCAGCGGCATCAGAACCTGCCGCAGTCTGCCGCGATGGTCGTCGACAAGAAGACCGGCTGCGCGATCAATCTCGATATCGAGATGGAAACCGGCACGGGCAAGACGTACTGCTACCTGAAGTCGATGTTCGAGCTGAACCGCTGCTACGGCTGGAGCAAGTTCATCGTGGTGGTGCCGAGCATCGCGATCCGCGAGGGCGTCTTCAAGTCCCTGGAGATCACGGCCGACCACTTCCTGCGGGAGTACGGCAAGAAGGCACGGGCCTTCATCTACAACTCGAAGCAGTTGCACGAGCTGGAAAGCTTTTCGTCTGACGCCGGCATCAACGTGATGGTCATCAATGTCCAGGCGTTCAATTCCACTGCCAAAGACAATCGACGCATCTACGAGGAGCTGGATGACTTCCAGTCGCGCCGGCCCATCGACGTGATCAAGGCCAACCGGCCGATCCTGATCCTGGACGAGCCGCAAAAGATGGAAGGCGAGAAGACGCTGAAGTCACTCAGCGAGTTCAAGCCGCTGATGATCATGCGCTACTCCGCCACGCACAAGACCGAGTACAACAAGATCCATCGGCTGGACGCGCTGGACGCCTACAACCAGAAGCTGGTGAAGAAGATCAGTGTGCGCGGCATCACGGTGAAGGGCCTGACGGGCACCAATGCCTATCTGTACCTGGAAGGTATCGAGACCTCGCCGAGCAAGCCGCCGATCGCGCGCACCGAGCTGGAGATCAAGCAGGGCAACGGCATCAAGCGGGTGATGCGCAAGCTGGGGCGCAACGACAACCTGTTTGACCTGTCCGGCGGCCTGGATCAGTACAAGGGTTTCGTCGTCTCCGACATCGATGCGCGCACCAACACGCTCAGCTTCTCCAACGGCAAGGAGGTGAGCGCGGGAGAAGCCACGGGCAACGTGGACGAGGCGGCGATGCGGCGGATTCAGATCCGTGAGGCCATCCGCGCACATCTGGAGAAGGAGCAGACGCTGTTCCCGCAGGGCGTGAAGGTGCTCACGCTGTTCTTCATCGACGAGGTCGCGAAGTACCGCCAGTACGACGCCAGCGACGAAGTGCCGGGCGAGTACGCGCGGATCTTCGAGGAGGAGTACGCGAGCCAGCTCAACGAGCTGAAGACCCTGCTGGAGCCGGAGTACACCGCCTACCTGAACGGCATCGCGGCCCAGAACACCCACGCCGGCTACTTCTCGATCGACCGGAAAACCAAACGGCTGGTGGACCCTGCCACGGGCCGAAGGTCCACAGAGACGGACGACGTCGATGCCTACGACCTGATCCTGAAGGACAAGGAGCGCCTGCTGTCGCTGACCGAGCCGGTGCGCTTCATCTTCTCCCACTCCGCGCTGCGCGAAGGCTGGGACAACCCCAACGTTTTCGTGATCTGCGCGCTCAAGCACAGCGACAACACCATCTCACGGCGGCAGGAGGTGGGGCGCGGCCTGCGTCTATCGGTGAACCAGAATGGTGACCGTATGGACAATCCCATCACGGTTCACGAGATCAACGAACTGACGGTGGTGGCCAGCGAGAGCTACAGGGATTTTGTGAATGCGTTGCAAAAGGACATCAGCAACTCGCTCTCCGCGCGGCCGCGTATTGCTGACGAGGCGTACTTCACCGGCAAGGTACTGAAGACGAGCACAGGTGATTTGGAAGTAACGCCGCTGATCGCCAAGCAGATCTATCGCTACCTCGCGAAGAACGACTATACCGACGACTACGACAAGATCACGGATGCCTATCACACCGCCAAGAAGGAAGATCAGCTGGTTGAGCTTCCTCCCGAGTTACAGCCCTACACGGAGCAGGTATTCGCCCTGATCGATAGCGTCTTCAGCGAGGCTCAGCTGCCGACGATTGGCGATGACCGAATGGCGAAGACCAATGCACTCAACAAGAACTTCGAGAAGCAGGAGTTCCAGGCACTCTGGGGCAAGATCAACCAAAAGGCGGCCTATACCGTTCACTTCGATACCGATGAGCTGATCAAGAAGTGCGTGCAGGCTCTGGACAATGAGCTGAGAGTCACTCCGATGAAGTACTTGATCGAGCGCGGAACGCAGATCGACAAGGCGAAGCACGAGGACCTACAGGCCGGCTCGGCGTTCCGGGTTCTCGAAACCACGCGTGAGGAGTATCAGCATTCCGTGCACTCGGCAGTGAGGTACGACCTGATCGGCAAGCTCGCGGAGGCCACCCAGCTTACCCGACGCACCATCGCCAGCATCCTGACCGGGATCAACGAGGTTGTATTCGGACAGTTCCGGACCAACCCTGAGGATTTCATCGCGAAAGCGGCCATGCTGATCGGCGAACAGAAGGCGACCGCCATCGTCGAGCACATTGCGTACGACCCCGTCGATGAGCGGTATAACTCGGACATCTTCACAACAGAGAAGCCACGAGACGACCTCAGCAAGGCGTTTGAGGCCAGGCGTCACGTCTACGACTACGTATTTACCGACTCCAAGAACGAACGCCGTTTCGTCGAGGAGTTGGACGCGAGCGCCGAGGTCGTGGTCTACGCCAAAATGCCGAAGGGCTTCTTCATCCCGACGCCGGTCGGCAACTACAACCCTGACTGGGCCATCGCGTTCCAGGCGGGCAAGGTGAAGCACATCTATTTCGTGGCCGAGACCAAGGGCTCGATGTCATCCTTGGATCTGCGAGCGATCGAGCAATCGAAGATCGACTGCGCGAGGAAGTTTTTCGCCAGGATCACGTCCGACCAAGTTCGTTACGACGTCGTTGATAGCTACGGTAAGTTAATGGATTTGGTTGGTTGATAGCATCTAAAGCTGCGGCAAGGTTCGCCCTATTTGTTTGATGCTAGACCGTCGTCATCGGCCGGCGAACAGAAGGTCTCTGACATTTGTGTCCACTTTTGGGTGGTGCTCCTTTCAGATTCGCGCAATGTCAAGATATTCAAGCAGTCTTCAATAGTTTCTTCATCGAGAGGCTTGGACGAATACGCGCTCAAGGACAGAGCGGCCGATTGGCGTCTTCAGATCGCTGCGCTATGGTGCGGCTCAGTCCCGATCATGAAATCCGCCTCCAATGAACGCCCTGCCCGGCGCACGAGAAATTACGCAATTCCTGCATCAAAGCATCCCGCTGACCGCGGCTGCGCAACTCGATGTCCTGGAATTTTCGATCACGCGCGTCCGTATCGCGGCGCCGCTGGCGCCCAATCGAAACCACCATCAAACGGCCTTTGGCGGCAGCCAGGCAATGGTCGGTGTGGTCAGCGGCTGGACGCAGGCGCACGCACTCGTATTGCAGTCCGGTGTGTCGGTGACGTTGGTGGTGCAACACAGCGCCATGGATTTTCACGCGCCGGCACGTGCTGACTTCGAAGCGCTCAGCAGTTTGCTCGATTCGGAGGCGCAGGCCTTCGTCGAGACCTTGCGGCAGGGCCGGAAAGCCCGCATCGAGATTCACACCGAGATTCGACAGGCGGGCCGTCGCGTGTCGGGCCATGTCGGCCGTTATGTCGCCCTACCCGAGGAGCAAGCCACATGAAAACGCCCCGATTCTGTCTCGATTGTGCAGCGCCGCTGGTCGCGGCGGAGCAAGGTGGGATGACGCGCCTGGCCTGCTCGGCGCCGGACTGCGCTTACGTGCACTGGGACAATCCGACGCCGGTGGTCGCCGCCGTGGTCGAGTATCGCGGCAAGATCGTGCTGGCCCGCAACAAGGCCTGGCCCGGCCCCTTCTTTGCGCTGATTACCGGTTTTCTCGAAAAGAACGAAGTGCCGCATGAAGCGGTGCTGCGCGAAGTCGAGGAAGAATTGGGATTGCACGGCGAAGTCGCAAGCTTCATCGGCCACTACGGTTTCGAACGCATGAACCAGCTGATCATCGCCTATCACGTGCGTGCCGAAGGCGAGATCGTGCTCGGCGAGGAACTGGCCGAATACCGGCTCGAGAACCATGCGGACATCGTGCCCTGGCCGGCCGCGACGGGTCTGGCGCTCTACGACTGGCTCAAGGCGCAGGGACACGAACCGCCGACGCCGCGCTGGACGGTGCGGCCCGAATGAGCCCTCATCCGGAGGTGTAGGCCAGCGCCTCCAGCAGCATCGGATGCAGCGCCGGGACCGCCGCCAGCAGATTGCGCGTGTCCAGATTCACTTCGCCGCCGTCGAGTTCGCTGACCACGGCGCCGGCCTCGCGCAGGATCACCGTCAGCGCGGCGATGTCGAGGATGTTCAGATCCGATTCGAGCACGGCATCGAGCTTGCCGTCCGCGAGCCAATGGTAGTGCAGGAAATCGCCATAGCCGCGAATGCGGTGCAGGCGCGGAATCAGCTCGCCGAAACGCATCCAGGCCGGTGACTGCGCCAGGGACTTGAGGTTGCCGGTGGACAGCGTCGCTCGGTCGAGGCGGTCCACCTTGCTGACCGCAAGCGGACGCGGCGTCTCGTCGTCACGCGCGAACCAGGCGCCCTCACCGCGAGCGGCCCACAGACGTTCGGTGCCGTACCAGCACGGCGCGCTGGAGACGCCGACGATCAGATCGCCGCGCTGCATCAGCGCGATCTGTGTCGAAAACACCGGATAGCGACGCACGAAGGATTTGGTGCCGTCGATTGGATCGATCAGCCACAGAAAATCCGCATCGGCATTCTCGCGTCCGAATTCCTCGCCGAAGAATCCGTGCTCGGGAAAGCGCGTCTGCAAGACCTGCTTGATCGCCTTCTCCGCGTTTTCATCCACTTCCGTGACCGGACTGGCGTCCTGCTTGTAGCGCACGTCGAAGGGCTGGGCATAGGCCGTACGAATGACCTGAGCCGCCGCGTCGGCGGCTTCCAGCGCGGCCTGCAGGTAAGGGTTCGACGTGGCGTTCGACATGGACAAGACAATGTGAAAAACGGGGCGCAAAGCATACCCGAAGCCCGCCGCCGGACTGTGGCCGGGCGGTACGGTGAATTACACTGCGGCGATGGGCAAAAGACTATCCAAGATCGTGACGCGCACCGGTGATGCCGGTGAAACCGGCCTGGCGACGGGCGCGAGACTGGCCAAGACCGATCCGCGTATTGCGGCGATCGGCGAGGTCGATGAACTCAACAGCCATCTCGGCGTGCTCATCGAAATGGGTTTGCCCTCGCCCTTGCCAGAAATTCTGCGCGAAGTGCAGAACGATCTGTTCGACGTGGGTGGCGAGTTGTCGATGCCGGGACTGGCGCCGGACCAGGCCCTGATCCGCGATGTCGCGCTGGAACGACTGGAAGCGGATTTCGAGCGCATCAACGATACGCTGCCTCCGCTCACGGAATTCGTGCTGCCGGGCGGCACCCCGGCCGCCGCGCAGGCGCATGTGGTGCGTGCCGTGTGCCGGCGCGTGGAACGCGCACTGTGGTCCGTGCCGGACCCGGCGATGAATCCGTTGCTGCCGCGCTATCTGAATCGTCTGTCCGATCTGATGTTCGCGGTGGCGCGCCAGCTGGCGCGGATCGACGGCGGCAGTGAAGTCATGTGGCGGCATTCACGGAAAAAGAAGAACTGAGCGGCCGGCTTCAGTCCTTCGGCAGCTGCTCACGCATGCCGACGCAGAGCTGCTCGATGCCGTCGAGGATGCGCGGCGACTGACGCGCCAGCAGGCTGGCGTCGACGCGCACGAAGGCCTGGGCGTCCACGGCCGGAATCGCATCGAACCGCGCCCAGTAGTCGCGCACGCTTGCGGCATCCTCGTGCTGGCCGTAGACGATCAGCTGGGGACTTTGCGCGATGATCGACTCCATGCCCACCGGCGCGGCGATGGCTGGCAGATCGGCGAAGACGTTGAGGCCGCCGCAGAGTTCGATGGCCTCGCTGATCGGCGAGGCCGCATTGACCGTGAACACCGGCTGCATCTGGATTTGGTAGAGCACGCGCCAGGGATCCGCGTTCACCGGTCGCCGAAAGCGTTCTCTGACGGCTTGAAGACGTCGTCGGTAGTCCTGTTCCAGTTCACAGGCGCGATCCTCGGCGCCGATCCAGCCGCCGATATCCAGAATCGCTTCCCCGATATCGTCCAGCCCTCCGCTGTCGATCCAGACCACCTGCAAGCCGAGCGACTGCAGACGCCGCACGGTGTCATCGCGGGTGCCGCCGCGCCAGGCCAGCACCAGATCGGGTTTGGCCGCCAGCAGTTGTTCGAGGTTCAGATTCGCAGCATCGCCGATGACCGGCTTGGCCGCTGCCTCCGCCGGGTAGTCGGTCCAGGCGATCACCCCGACCAGCGCATCGCAGCGGCCGAGCGCGCAGACCAGTTCGGCCAGGTGCGGTGCCAGCGTGACGATGCGCTGTTGGGCCTGGAGCGGTGGCGAGAGCAGCATTGCGGAGAAGACAAAACCGAGTTTCGCGCAAAGACGCAAAGACTCAGCGACAAAAGCCGGAGATCCTCTCAAACGATGAATCCGCCGGCGGTGAAGGCCGCGAACGCCGCGAGCAGAATCAGCAGCGCGCGATTCTGCAGCGCCAGGACTTCGCGCAGCACCTCGTCCAGGGTCGAGGGCAGCGCCGGGCCGTCTCCGTCCTCCGGTTCGCTGCTGAGCGCAGCCACGGCCACGCCGGCCAGCACGTCCCAGGTGCGTTCGCGCCAGTCCGTAGCCCGTTCGCCGACGCGCCGCCAGGCCGCGAGTGCGTCGTCGAGACTGCCGGACAATCCGAACAGCAGCGCCACCACGCGTGCTGTCCACCACGCGGCCGCCGCATGCAGCCGCATCGCGGCCAGCTCCGCCGCGCCGCCCGGCTGGATTTCGTGCCAGATGCGCGGCAGCCGGCTGGCGGCGCGATACAGCACGGCGCCGGCCGGGCCCAGCAGAAAGAACCACAGCAACACGCCAAACAGGCGTTCGTGCGACTGAACGAACAGGGCGCCGAGCAGGGAACGGCGCTGCCCGTAGTCTTCCACGCTGTGCAGCAGGGTCTGAGCCAGCGCATCCGAGCGTCGCTGATCGCCAGCCTCGCGCGCGGCCATCAGCGCACGTACATCGTCGCTGAGGTCGCGTGGTCCCAGGCACAGCACCAGAATCACGACGCTCAAAAGTGTCTGCAGCAAGGGTCCGTGAATCAGCAGGTCGACATAGCCGGTCAGCAGCACTGGTATCGCCAGCAGCAGCGGCGGCAACCAGGCCGACTGCAACCAGGCTGCGTCGCCGGCCCGCGAGATCAGCAGGCCGGGCAGGGTCGGCCGGCCCAGCGGCAGGGTCTGCGACAGCAGTCGTTCGAGCGCCAGTGCCAGCAATATGCCGAGCAGGGTCATCGTGCATGCTCCAACAGCGTGAGGAATCGCGGCCAGTCGAAATGCGGGCCGGGATCGGTCTTGCGGGCCGGCGCGATATCGGCGTGACCGATCACGCGCGACAGTTCGATCGCCGGGTAAGCGCGCATCAGTGCCGCACCGGCTTCGACCAGCCGGCGATACTGTATCTCCTCGAAGGGCTGCGTATCGCTGCCTTCGAGCTCAACGCCGATCGAAAAATCATTGACCCGGGTGCGGCCGTCGAACCAGGACTCGCCGGCATGCCAGGCGCGCTGGTCGAAGGGAACGTATTGGGTGATGCGTCCATCGCGGCGGATGCACAGATGCGCCGAGACGCGCACATCGCGCAGGCCTTTGAAGTCGGGATGCGCATCGCAATCCAGCTGACCCAGAAACAGGTCGTCGATGTAACTGCCGCCGAAGGTCTCGGGTGGCAGGGCGATTGCGTGAATCACGATGGTGTCGATCTCCATCGTCACCGGGCGCGCGTCGCAGTGCGGTGACGACAGAAACGTCACGTCTTGCAGACGCTGCGTCTGGGCGTCGACCTCAAGCCGCGGCAGACGCATCTGTGGCGGCGGGCCGGAACTTCGGGAAGCTGATGGGGTCTGCTCGGACATGGTGGCACGATAAGCCGTAGACTCGTTCGAATCCAATATCGGGACCAGTACCGAATGCTTTCAAGCAAGAACATGCTCGTGGCCGCAAGCGCGGCCGCCCTACTTTGCGGCTGCGCGACGGCCACCGTATCCACGGACGCGCCCAAGGCGGCAACGCAGGCGGGCGAACTTGCCCTGCCGAGCGTCAGCATCGATTTCGAGAAGTTCGTGCTGCCGAATGGCCTGACCCTGATTGTGCATGAGGACCACAAGGCCCCCATCGTGGCCGTGTCCGTCTGGTACCACGTCGGTTCCAAGGACGAGAAGCCGGGCAAGACCGGATTCGCCCACCTGTTCGAACACCTGATGTTCAATGGTTCGGAAAACTATCCCGGCGAGTTCTTCGCGCCGTTCGAACAGGTGGGCGCCACCAGCATGAACGGCACCACCTGGCTGGACCGCACCAACTATTTCGAGAACGTGCCGAGTACCGCCGTCGACCTCGCGCTGTGGATGGAGTCGGACCGCATGGGCCATCTGCTCGGCGCGATCGATCAGGCCACGCTCGACGAACAGCGCGGCGTGGTGCAGAACGAGAAGCGCCAGGGCGAGAACCAGCCCTACGGCATGGTCTGGGAACGCTTGCAGCGCGCCAGCTTTCCGGAGGGCCATCCCTACCGCTGGGAAACCATCGGTTCGATGGAAGACCTCAATAGGGCTTCGCTGGAGGACGTGAAGAACTGGTTCGGCGAATACTACGGCGCGGCCAACACCACCCTCGTGCTGGCCGGCGACATCACACCGGAACAGGCCAGGGCCAAGGTGATGCGCTACTTCGGCGACATACCGGCCGGACCGCCCGTCGCACGCCGCGAACAATGGGTCGCAGCACGCACCGAGTCCACCCGCGACCGTATGCAGGATCGCGTGGCGCAGACGCGCATCTACAAGTCCTGGAATGTGCCGCCGTTCGCCAGTGAGGACGCCGACCTTCTGGATCTGGCGGCCAAGGTGCTGGGCGGCGGGCGCACTTCGCGTCTCTACCAGCGTCTGGTCGTCGATGAGTCCCTGGTCGATAACGTCAGCGTCAGTGCCGAGCCGTTCGAACTGGCCAGCCTGTTTCTGGTCACCGCCGACGTGAAAAGCGATGCCGATCCGAAGCGTGTGGAGGCGATCATCGACGAGGAGATGCAGACCTTCTTCGAGCAAGGCCCCAGTGTCGAGGAACTCAATCGCGCCAAGACCTCGATCTTCGCCGGTCTCGTGCGCGGTGCCGAGGAGATTGGTGGCTTCGGCGGCAAGGCCGATCTGCTGGCGAGCTGCCAGACCTACACCGGCGATCCCGCCTGCTTCGAAACCTCGCTGGACACGACCCGCAAGGCTTCACCCGAGGCGGTACGCAAGGCGGCCCGGACCTGGCTGGCGCAGGGTGACTACACGCTCACCGTGTCGCCGTATCCGAGTTTCGAAACCGTTGCCAGCGAGCTGGATCGCAGTGCCGGGCCGCCACAGGTCGACAACTTCCCCAGCCTCGGTTTCCCGGCGCTGCAACGCGCCGAACTGTCGAACGGCATGCAGGTGGTTCTCGCCGAACGACATGATATGCCCTTGGTCGAAATGCGCCTGCAGTTCGACGCCGGCTACGCCGCCGACGCTTCGGGCTTTGGACTCGGCACCGCGAGCTTCACGATGGCGATGCTCGACGAGGGTAGCGAGGGCCTGCAGGCACGCGAGATCGCTGAGCGCTTCGAGGATCTCGGTGCACAGTTCTCGGCGGACAGCGGCCTG
The DNA here is from genome assembly GCF_031846245.1 of Banduia mediterranea. NCBI lineage: Bacteria > Pseudomonadati > Pseudomonadota > Gammaproteobacteria > Nevskiales > Algiphilaceae > Banduia > Banduia mediterranea. The sequence continues at coordinate 52,958 of NZ_JAVRIC010000001.1, forward strand.
GATACCTCCGAAGCCGACCTGTCGGCGCTGCGGGCGCGCTTGCCGGAAACCTTGGCGCTGTTCGCCGAGGTGGTGCGCAACCCGGCATTCCGCGAAGATGATCTGGAACGCTTGCGCGGCCAGTGGTTGGCCAGCATCGCGCAGGAGAAGTCGGAGCCGATGGGCTTGGCGCTGCGCAATCTGCCGCCCTTGCTCTACGGTGAAGGCCACCCATATGCGATGCCGTTCTCCGGCAGCGGCACCGAGGAGTCGATTACCGCGCTCAGCGCGGACGATTTGCGCCGCTTCCACCAGACCTGGATACGACCCGACGAGGCCACGCTGATCGTGGCCGGCGACGTGAGTATGGCCGAGCTCAAGCCGCTGCTGGAGAAATCACTGGGAGACTGGACCGCGCCGGCGCAGGCCGCGCCGCTCAAGTCGATACCGGACGTGGCTGCGCAGGCGAAGCCGCGGGTCTTCCTGATGGATCGACCGGGTGCTCAGCAGACCGTGATTCTGGCCGGCCAGCTGGCGCCCTCGTCCAAGGCCGAAAACAGCCTGCAGATCCAGACGATGAACTCGATCCTGGGCGGCGTCTTCACCGCGCGCATCAACATGAACCTGCGCGAGGACAAGCACTGGGCCTACGGCGCCTACAGCTTCATGCCGGGGGCTCTGGGTCAGCGGCCCTACCTGTTCTACGCCCCGGTGCAGACCGACAAGACCGCGCCGGCGATCAAGGAACTGCTCGGCGAGATTCGCGATTATATCGGCAGCAAGCCGGCCACCGAAGCGGAACTCGACAAGATCAAGGCCAAGGATGTGCGCAGCCTGCCCGGCAAGTTCGAAACCCTGAGTGCGGTCGCGGGCGCGGTGCAGAGCATCGTCACCTACGATCGGCCAGACGATTACATCGACACGATCAAGCAGCGCACTGAAGCGCAGACCCTGTCGCAGATTCGTGCTGCGGCTCAGCAGATCATCACGCCGGACCAGCTCACCTGGCTGATCGTCGGCGACCTGTCCACGATCGAAAAACCCGTGCGGGCGCTCAAGCTCGGCGATGTGATCCTGCTGGATGCCGAAGGGCTGCCGCAGCCCTAGGGTATCCGCGCGCGGCGCCCATCACCGGATTCCGGACAAGGCAAAGCGGCGTGGCCACAATGGCCACGCCGCTCATGAACGCGCCGCGTTGCGATTTATTCCAGCTGACCCAGCGGCCGCGTGAACGTATAGCTAAACGGTTCCACCACCAGCTTGTCGCCCGGCGCACTCGACCATTCGCCGTCGGCGGCGGCCTGAATACCGTTGAACGGAAGCTGCAATACCCAGAGTCCAGTACCGAGTACCGTTCCGACCAGTGAAATCGGTCGAACCACCACCAGGTCGAAGGCCATGGCGCCGGCCGACGGCGAGTGTTCGATTTGCTGATAGTCTTGCGCGGAGGCGACTGACACCGCCCCCAGCAAGGCCACTGCGGCACACATCTGCTTGAACTGTTTCATGTCCCTGATCCCCGCCTCGACACATCGAATACCCGGCGAGCGTAGGCACCGCCTCCGCTGGCTGTCAATTCAGGCGCGGCTGCCCAAGACGGTGTGCTGATGCGCACCCTGTATCTGGCGGCCAATCCGGTCGATGCGCGCCTCGCCGCGGATTTTCTGGCCGGGCATGGCATCGCCGTACACATCTTCGACGAATTCGCCTGGGGCGGGCGCGGCGATCTGCCGGTAAATCAGTTTCCACGCCTGATGATCGAGGATGAATCGCAGTATGAACGTGGCCGCGCGCTACTCAAGCAGTATGAGCGCGGCGTTCCTGGCGCACCGCCGTGGACCTGTCCGAACTGTGCCGAAGGCGTGGATCGCGGATTCGATCTGTGCTGGAACTGCGGTGGCGAGCGGCCATGACCGAGGTTGCGCTTTACCAGCCGGAGATTCCGCCGAATACCGGCAACGTGATCCGCTTGTGTGCGAACACCGGGGTCGGGCTGCACCTGATCCATCCGCTTGGATTTCGTATGGAGGACCGCGAGTTGCGGCGCGCCGGCCTCGACTATCACGAATATGCACGGGTCGCCGAACATCAGGATTTCAAGGCCCTGAAAGCGGCACGGCCGCGGGCGCGGATACTGGCCTTCACCACCAAGGCACAGCAGCGGTTCGACCACTTTGAGTACGCGCCCGATGATCTGCTGTTGTTCGGGCCGGAGTCACGCGGCCTCCCGCCGGAGGTGCTGGATGCGGCGGATGCCTGCCTGCGCATACCCATGCGGACCGGTTCGCGCAGCCTCAACTTGTCGAACGCCGTGGCCGTGGCGGTGTTCCAGGCCCTGCTCCAGCTCGGCGCCGATTCGCTCGACTGACTACCGGACCAAACTTTCGGCGACCGCGAACATCAGCGAGGCGACCTTCACCGAGGTGGCCGCGATTCCCGGCTTGCCGATCCACGCCAGCCAGCGCGGAGCCGGCGCCGGGCCGCGCCAGTCGGCGTCACGGCCTGACGGGCCTGAATCAAGACCCCCAGATCCGGGATGGTTCCCGCGAATCGTTTCCGAACCTTGTCGCCCGGCTTGCCGCCTCAGGCGTTCAGCACCGCCGCGCGTCGCGATCGCGTCGCCATGGCCGCGCGCCGATACTGGATCAGCGCGATCCCGAAAATGATCGGCAAGCTCATTTCAAAGCCTTCTTCGTAGGCACCGATGAAGCGGCCCAGCAGGCCAGTGATTTCCAAGCCAAACCAGTCGTTCGCCCAGGAAATCATTCGATCCAGTATCTTCGAAGCGAACACCGTGACCGTACCCAGCACCAGCGTTTGCATCCACTGATGCTGCAGGGCATTGCCGCTGCGCAGAAAACGGATGCCGAGGTACAGCCCGTGGAAAATCAGGGCGAAGGCGAACAGCGCGACCATGCCGGCAGGCACTTTTTCCGCCAGCGGTGCCGGCGAATCGAAATAGTAATTGCTCTTGAAAACGCTGTCGGCGGTGAAGGCCTTGTGCCAGTCCGCTTCGCGCGCGGCGGCGAACAGAGCCAGCAGGCCGCAGACCACCAGCGGCTTCCTGATCTCGTGTGCGAAGTCGAAACACCACGCCGCCAGCATCAGCCACAAGGGAATGCTGAGCATTTCGAACGGACCACGCTCGGAGAACACGGTCTGTTTCTGTTCGGGACTGAGTATCAGCACCAGTGCCGTCAGGCCCAGTGCATACACCAGCAGGGCGATACTCAATATCCGCAGATTGATTACGTCGAAGCCGCGAGCTTCCACGTATTCCGATCGCGATTCGTAGGTCGAAATCGACACCGATGGTCACCTCCGGGAATTCATGCCCGACTGTCGTTTCTCGTGCGTCGGTGTCGCAATGACGCCGCCTGACTGAAACAAAACAATCATTATACGGACAGCGCTGTCCCGAAGATGAAGCGGCATGCAACCGGGCCGCGCGCCGCCGGCGCACCCTCCAGCACCAGCCCCGGAAAATGCCCCGGAAAAGTCTTATTCGCTTTCGTGACGCGCAGGACGCGTTGCCAGCGTGCGCAGCGCATCCAGCGGCGTGGTGCGTCCGGCCAGGACTTCCACAACCTGATGCGTGATCGGCATGTCCACGTTGTAGCGTTGTGCCAGACGCAGCACCTCGGGCGCCACGCGCACGCCTTCGACCACCTGACGGATTTCGGCCTGCGCCTCGTCCAGGGTCTTGCCCTTGGCCAGCAGCAGACCGGTGCGTCGGTTGCGTGATTGATCGTCGGTGCAGGTCAGCACCAGGTCGCCGAGGCCGGCCAGGCCCATGAAGGTGTCGCGCTCGCCGCCGAGCGCCTCGCCCAGGCGCATGATCTCCGCCAGGCCGCGCGTGATGAGGGCGGCCCGGGTATTCGCGCCCAGGCCCAGGCCGTCGGCGATGCCGACGCCGATCGCCAGCACGTTCTTGACGGCGCCGCCGATTTCCACGCCGACGACATCCGGCACGTAGTAGGCGCGGAAGCCGCCGAAGTGCAGGGCGTTGACCACCGCTTCGCCGAAGTCGACGTCAGTGGACGCCACGGTCACGGCGGTGGGAAGGCCCTGGCCGACTTCCTTGGCAAAGGTCGGTCCGGAAATCACGGCGAGTCGGCGGGTACGGCCGGCGCCCTCGCCGATCACTTCATGAACCAGGCGGCCGGTTTCGGGCTCCAGGCCCTTGCAGGCGCTGATGATGCCCTGAGACTCGCGCAGCAGCGGCTTGATTTCACGCGTCACATCGCCCAGCGCGTGACTGGGCACCGCCAGCAATACGTGCTCGGCGCCCGCGACCGCCTTGGCCAGAGAGGGCTCGACTTTCAGTCCGACGGGAAATTTGCAGCCCGGCAGATAATCCTCGTTCTCGCGCGCCTCGCCCATCGCCAGCAGGGATTCGCCGTTGCGGCCCCACAGGACGATCCCGACGCCACGTCGGGCCAGATGGATCGCCAGCGAGGTGCCGTAGGAGCCGGCACCGATCACCGCGATGCGTTTGAACAGGGGGGCATCGCTCATACAGTCTTCCGTTTCAGTGTGTGCGTGCAACACCGTCCGCAGCAGCCGGCGTCGTCTCGGCGCCGGGCTCGGCGGCAGCACGTTTGCGGTGTTCCAGATAAAGCGCGTCGAAGTTCACCGGCTGCAACAGCAGCTGCGGGAAGCCGGCGCGTTGCACCAGATCGGCGGCCGCTTCGCGGGCGAACGGGAACAGCTGATTGGGGCAGTAGGCGCCGAGTACGGCGCGCCGCTCTTCGCTGTCCTTGTCGAAACCACGAACCGCGAACAGGCCGGCCTGGTGGACCTCGATCAGAAATGCGGTGTCATCGCCGAGTTTGGTGGTGACGGTGACCGACAGCACGACCTCGACGCTTTCATCGTTCATCGGCTTGGCCGCGGTCTGCAGCTGCACATCCACCTGCGGCTGCCACTGCCGGGTGAAGACCGCAGGTGCCAGCGGAATCTCGACCGAGGCATCCTTGAGGTAGATCTTCTGCAGCAGCACCTGCTTGGATTCTTCGTTGCTCATGAACTCTATGGACCTTTGACTGCGGCGAGCAGTGGATCGAGCCCGCCTTGATGATCGAGGGCGGACAGATCGTCAAAGCCCCCGACATGGGTATCGCCGACGAAGATCTGCGGCACCGTGCGGCGTCCGCCGGTACGCGCGAGCATTTCGTCGCGACGCGCCGAATCCTCGTCGACCCTGATTTCCTCGATCGAGACGCCCTTGGACTGCAGCAGGCGCTTGGCCATCATGCAGTACGGGCAGACCCGTGTTGTATACATCTGTATCTTGCTCATTGAGCCTACCCTTCGCTGATCGCCCCGGCTTGCGTCTACTTGCTCGTGACCGGCAGTCCGTCGGTCTGCCAGCCGCTGATTCCACCCTTCAGAGCAAACGCCGTGCCGTAGCCGAGTTTTTTGAGTTCGGAGGCGACGGATGGAGCGGTGGTGCCGATCGCGCAGTAGACGATCACCGGGCGTTCCTTGTCCTTGGGCAATTCCTTGATGCGTTCCTTGAGCTTGGCCGCCGGGATGTTGATGGCATTGATGATGTGGCCACGCTTGAAGTCGCCGGGTGCCCGTACATCGACGATCGCCGCATCCTGATCATTGATCAGGCGCACCGCCGCGCCGGCCGGCAGGCGCTTCTCGCCGCCGAGTTGTGCAAGTGCTTCATTGGCGACCAGGGCAGCCACCGCAACGGCCAGAGCCGTGAACAGGAAAGGGTGGTCGCCGACGAATTGAAGCAGCGACGGCAAGGATAGATCCATCGTGGAAAGTGCGCAGTGCGGAGCCGAAAGTGGCCTATGATTGTAACCTTTTTGGCCCCCGGCCCGATTCGCGACCGCATGATGCGCCGCCGAAACCCCGCTCTGCTGCTTGCCCTGATCATTGGCCTCGGTGCCGGCTGGGCTGCGAATGCCCAGGATTCCCAGGGCCTATCCGAGCGTGCCGCGGAACTCGGCAAGGTGCAGCGCCGCATCGCCGAGGTTGAAAAGACGCTGGCGCGCGATCGCGGTAACCGTGACAGTGAAGCGCGCGAGTTGCGGGCAGCGCAGCGCGAAGTGGCGGCGGCAGCCGCCGATCTGAACGAAATCCGGGCGCGGGTGCAGACCCAATCCGACAAGGTCGAGGCGATCCGCGATCGTCAGCACCGCGAAACGCAGCGTCTGGCCGAGCAGCGCCACGCATTGGGCCGGCAGGTCCGGCTTGCCTATCAGCTCGGTGGGCAGGCGCAGACACGGCTACTGCTCAATCAAGAAGATCCGGCCGAACTGTCACGGGTGAGCACCTGGTTCGACTATCTCAATCGCGCCCGTGCCGCGCGTATCGCCACGATCCGTCAGCAACTGCAGGTTTTGCTCGACCTCAAGGCCACGCTGGTTGGCGAACTCGAAACCCTGACCGTCTTGCGTGACGAACAGCAGTCGCGCGTGTCCGAGCTGGACCGGCGTCGACTGGAAAGCGCCAATGAACTGGCGGCCCTGGAATCGAAGTTGCGCAGTCGGGGACAGGAATTGTCGCAACTCCAGGCCGACGAGCGCGAACTGCGCAAGCTCATCGAATCGCTGCAGGACGCACTGGCGGATGTCCCGCCTGATTTTCCGTCGGACAATCGGCCGTTTGCCGAACAGCGCGGTGAGTTGCCGTGGCCGGTGCGCGGCACGCTGTTGGCCCGCTTCGGGCAATCCAAGGCCGATGGCAAGCTCAAGTGGAACGGCGTCTGGATCGCCGCTGACGAAAACGCGCCGGTCCGCGCGGTGTCCGCCGGGCGCGTCGCCTATGTCGGCTGGATGCATCGTTACGGACTGATACTCGTGATCGAGCATGGCAAGGGCTACTTCACCCTGTATGGCCACAATGCCTCGGTCGACAAGGCCGCCGGAGAGACGGTGCGCACTGGCGAGACCATCGCTCAGGTCGGTGCCACCGGTGGCCAGGAACGGCCCGGTCTGTACTTCGAGATTCGCAAGGGTTCCGACCCGGTCGATCCGCAAAGCTGGCTCGCAAAATAGGGTCTCGCGGTTCCCGCCGGACCGCACGGGCCCAGACCGGCCTCGACGGGAGCGGCCGGCTGTGGCGCGCCTGCGATGTGCTACGCTCGCTCGAAACCCGTTTCGCAGCTTGAAAATCCATTGTTTTCCGGAGTCGTAAACCAGATGATCCGATCAGTACGCACGCCGCTCGCCGTCGCCGCGGGCATGTTCCTCGGTTTGTCGGTGGCGCTCACGCATGGCGTGTGGGCCGACCGCCAGGCCGCCGTGCAGATGTCGGACGACATGGGATCCTTGCCGGTCAAGGATCTGCAGACCTTCGTCGAGATCCTCAATCGCGTGAAGGCGGACTACGTCGAAGAAGTGAGCGACGAACAACTGTTCGAAAGCGCCATTCGCGGCATGCTCGATGGCCTCGATCCGCATTCGGCCTATCTGGATGCGGAGGAATTCCGCGAGATCACGATCTCCACCTCCGGCAAGTTCGGCGGCCTCGGCATCGAAGTGCAGATGCAGGACGGCTTCGTGCGTGTGGTCGCGCCGATCGATGAAACCCCCGCCGCGCGTGCCGGCATCCAGCCGGGCGATCTCATCGTCAAGATCGACGACGCGCCGGTCAAGGGTCTGTCGCTGATCGACGCAGTCAAGAAAATGCGCGGCGACCCCGGTACCAAGATCAAGCTGATGGTAGTCCGTCAGACCGAACCGCAGCCGCTGAACGTGGAACTGACGCGCGACATCATCAAGGTGTCCAGCGTGCGCAGCCGCATGCTCGAAGGCAAGCTCGGCTACGTGCGCATCAGCACCTTCGCGTCCAACACCGGACAGACCCTCGACGCCGAGATCAAGAAGCTGCAGAAAGAAGCCGGCGGCGAACTCGAAGGCCTGATTCTGGACCTGCGCAACAATCCGGGTGGCGTACTCAACGCGGCCGTCGAAGTGTCGGATACCTTCCTGGACTCAGGCTCGATCGTCTCGATCAAGGGCCGTGAGGCTGATGCCGGCCGCGAATTCAATGCCACCGCGGGCGACGCCCTCGGCGGCAAGCCGCTGGTGGTGATGGTCAACACCGGCTCCGCATCGGCTTCCGAAATCGTCGCTGGCGCCTTGCAGGACCAGCACCGCGCCGTGCTGGTGGGCGCCAAGACCTTCGGCAAGGGTTCGGTGCAGACCATCCTTCCGCTGCAGAACGATTCCGCGATCAAACTGACCACGGCGCGTTACTACACGCCGTCCGGCCGCTCGATCCAGGCCGAAGGCATCGAGCCGGACATCAAGATCCGTCCGCTCAAGGTCAGCCAGGTCGAGGACAACGATCTGACACCGATCACCGAGGCCGATCTGTCGCGCCATCTCGAAAATCCGGACAGCGAGGACGCCGAGAACGACGGAGCGGCCGATGAAGCCAAGCCCACCGTCGATTCGCCTGAGGACCTCAAATCCCTCGCCGAGAACGACTACGCGCTGTACGAATCGCTGAACCTGCTCAAGGGTCTGGTTATCTCCGGCCGTCGCTGACCGTCAGCGGGGGCTTCGAGTGCGGGGACAACTCGAACTGCGGACAAGCCTGCTGGTCACCTTGACGCTGCTCGGCGTGCTGTTCGCGCCGAGCGGCCAGGCCGAACCGGCGATCGCCATCATCATCGACGACATCGGCTACCGCCGCGCCGATGGCCTGCGTGCGCTGGCTCTGCCCGGGGCGCTGGCCTACGCGGTGCTGCCGTTCACGCCTTACGGCGTGGAACAGGCCGCGCTGGCGCGCGACAAGGGTTCCGAAGTGCTGCTGCACCTGCCGCTGGAAGCGCAGAGCGGCGTGCTGCATCCGGCTGCGATCCGCATCGATGATGACCGTGCCGCGCTGGCGCGGCGTTTCCGTGACGCCATGCTGTTCCTGCCCGATGCCGACGGCATCAACAATCATCAGGGCAGCCTGGTCACTGCCAGCCGTCGCGAGATGAACTGGCTGATGTCGGAAATCAGTGCGCTCGGCGGCCTGTACTTTGTCGACAGCAAGACCAGCTCGATGAGCGTGGCCTATGGCACGGCACGCAGTGCCGGAGTGCCCAGCACGCAGCGTGATGTGTTTCTGGACGATGCGCCGGGTCTCGAAGCCGCGCATCGCCAGTTTCATCGCCTCGTCGCACGCGCCTACAAGAAGGGCACGGCGCTGGCGATCGGCCATCCGCACCCGCAGACCCTGTCGGTGCTTGAGGCGGAGCTGCCGCGGCTTGCCGACTACGGTGTGCGACTGGTATCGCCAAGCGAGCTGATCCGTGAACAGAACGGTCAGCAGACTAGGCCAGCCGAGCCGCTGATCAAGGCCGACGCCGGCTCCGCCACCCCATCAGCAGCCCCGCCGCCGCGACTGGCGCGCTGATCCACGGCGTGACCGCGCAGGCGAAGCCGATCGCCGCCGCGATGATCAGGCCGGTGCCGACGACGGCTTGACGCAGCGCACGCTGCCCCTCCCGCATCTGCGCATGCAGTGCCAACAGCGCGAGCTGGGTACGCTGTGCATCGCTGCCATCAAGCTGTTTCAGCGCCCGCGTCGCCAGCTCCGGCAGCACTTCGGCGAGCGTCGGCAGCTGCGCACGTGCGCGCTCCAGCATGCCGGCCGGGCCCAGGCGGTTGCGCATCCATTCTTCCATGATCGGCTTGGCCGATTTCCACAGGTCCAGCTCCGGATCGAGCTGGCGGCCCAGGCCTTCGACCTGCAACAGGGTCTTCTGCAGCAACACCAATTGCGGCTGCACCTGATAGTCGAAGCGTCGCGCCACCTGGAACAGCCGCATCAGGAAGAAACCGAAGGAGATGTCCTTGATCGGCCGGCCGAAGATCGGTTCGCTGATGGTGCGGATCGCAGCCTCGAAATCCTCGACGCGCGTGCTCGAAGGAATCCAGCCGGATTCCAGATGCAGCTCGGCGATGCGCCGATAGTCGCGATTGAAGAAGGCCAGGAAGTTCTCGGCCAGATAACGCTGATCCGAGGGCGCCAGCGTGCCGACGATGCCGAAGTCGATCGCCAGATAGCGCGGGTCCTGCGGGTCCGAGGCGTCGACGATGATGTTGCCGGGGTGCATGTCCGCGTGGAAGAAATTGTCGCGGAACACCTGTTTGAAGAAGATTTCGACGCCGCGTTCGGACAGCTTCTTGAAGTCCACGCCCAGTTCACGCAGATAGGCAAGCTCCCGAATCGAAACGCCGTGGATGCGCTCCATCGTCAGCACGTCCGGCTTGGTGTAGTCCCACAGCACCAGCGGGTGATAGATCAGCGGCGAGCCCAGCCAGTTGCGGCGCAGCTGCGAACAGCTGGCGCCTTCGCGCATCAGGTCCAGCTCGTCAAGGATGATGCGTTCGAACTCGGCCACGATCTCGCGCGGCCGCAGACGGGCCGCTTGCTGACTGAATCGCGTGGCCAGTTCGGCCAGTGTCCGCATGAGGGCGATGTCACCGCGTATCGTCTTTTCGATCCCTGGGCGAATCACCTTGACCACGACCTCGAAGCCGGGATCGTCGGCGCTGACCGGATGCAGGCGCGCCGCGTGAACCTGCGCCACCGAGGCCGAGGCCATCGGCGTTTCGTCGAACTCGGCATACAGCTCCGAAACCGGTTTGCCGAGCGCGCGTTCGATGATCGCGCGCGCCTCGCTGCCCGGAAACGGCGGCACCTGATCCTGCAGTTTCATCAGTTCCAGCGCGATGTCCGCCGGCACGATGTCCGGCCGCGTCGACAGCGCCTGGCCGAACTTGATGAACACCGGCCCGAGTTCCTGCAGCGCAAGACGCAGGCGTTCGCCGCGCGGCGTGCCGGTCTTGCGCGGCTTGCCGTCGAGAAATTCGCGTAGACCGTAGCGGTGGACGATGCGATGAATCTGCCAGAGCCGGCCGAGACGGCCGCCCCTCATGCGGCGGGCTCCGACAATTTGCGATCGAGTCGGTCCAGGCGCGCGCCGAAGCGCTCCACGTCATCGCGCAGGCGCTCCACGCCATCGCCCCAGAGTTCGATGTCGGCGCGGTGCACCAGATCGCGGCGTTCCTCGCGCAGGTAGTCCGCCGTGTCCAGGGACAGGCTCGACGCCGCCTGCCGGCCCCAGCCGAACAATCCCTTCGCCGTTCGCACCAGGCGCACCGCGGCCACGTCGCCAAGCACACGCGCCGCCAGTTCCTCGGGGTCGAAGCCGACCTTCGCGAACACGCGTTGTACCTGGGCCAGTAGTCCCGCATCACCCTGCACCGACAGGCCGGTGGGCAGGGCGTCCTCGCTTCGCAGCTGCTGGCCGATCAGGCGCAGTACCGCCGTCAGTTCGCCGGATACGGTGGCATCCGGCGCGCGTTCTGTCTCCGGCGCCACACGCAGGCCGTTGTCGAGGAATTCCAGATGGAAGCTCCAGTTCGTCACCGGCATGCGCATCGCCAACACGCGGCCGCGCAGCTTCGCGCATTCGGCCACTGCCTCGGGTTCCAGCTGAAGATGACGGTTGAGCGCGACTTCCAGCGCCGCGCAGGCCAGACCGGGTGCGCCGCTCATAGCTTGTAGCCGCGATGCACCGCGACCACGCCGCCGGTCAGGTTGTAGACCTGAACGCGCGAAAAGCCAGCCAATTCCATCATGCTCTTGAGTGTGTCCTGATCCGGATGCATGCGGATCGACTCCGCCAGATAGCGATAGGAATCCTCGTCGCGTGCGATGAAGCGACCCAGGCGCGGAAGCACCTTGAACGAGTACTGATCGTAGAGTTTGGCGAACCCCTCGTGGAGTGGCTTGGAGAACTCCAGAATCAGCAGACGCCCGCCCGGCTTGAGCGTGCGCAGCATCGAACGCAGCGCTGCATCCTTGTCGGTGACGTTGCGCAGGCCAAAGCCGATGGTGATGCAGTCGAAGCTGTTGTCGGCGAACGGCAGGCATTCCGCATTGGCCTGCACCGCCGGTACATTGCCGACGATGCCGCGATCAGTCAGGCGCGAACGCCCCTCCTCGAGCATCGCCGCGTTGATGTCGGAAAGCACCGCCAGCCCGCTCGCGCCCACGGCCCTGGCAAACGCCGCCGTGAGGTCGCCGGTACCACCGGCCACGTCGAGCACGCGCTCGCCGCTACGGACGCCGGCAAGATCGATCGCGAAGCGCTTCCAGACGCGATGCACGCCCATGGACATCAGGTCGTTCATCAGGTCGTACTTGGCCGCAACCGACGAAAACACTTCGCGTACGCGCTTGGCCTTGTCCGTGACCGGAACCTGTTCGTAACCGAAGTGCGTGAAACCGGGACGGTCCCCGGTGGGCTTATCAACCATGGATTCAACCGTTGTCGAAATGACGACGGCAATTATGGCGGTTTGTCGGCGAGCCCGTGGTGAAAACCCGCCGCGGCCCAGCCGCAGCCGATACCGAGGTGGAATCGACCGCGTGTCCGATGGTCGTTATGAGCGTCGGGGCGAGGCGCAAAGTCTGTTGGCAGTCCACCCGTATTCAATTACGCCAACCCGGCCCCAACGCATTAACGCATTCTCTCGGCCTGAGCAGTGCGCGGCTTGCTTTATCTCGCCGGGTCGGCGGGATGAGAACAAAGTAACTACTCACCCCCTACTACCTGGCTGTGAGTGCTTGACAACGCAGATGTCTGAGCCGATGCGCTTCGATCTTCGCCATCACGGACTGAAGTTCGTCAATTGATACGGCCTGGCTGTACCGAAGCCCTTGAGCCTCGTCGCAGGCGCGCGCCCGCAGGTAGTTTTGCTGCTGCTCGGTCTCAACCCCCTCTGCCACGACACGGATATCAAGACTGTGCGCCATCGCGATGATCGCGTTGATCACCGCAGCGTCAGCGGCGTCGGTATCGAGGTCGCGAACAAAGGATCGGTCAATCTTGATCTTGTCTATCGGGAAACGCGTCAGGTAAGACAAACTGGAGTAGCCGGTGCCGAAGTCGTCCACGACAACGGTCACCCCCAGACGGCGTAGCGCATGCAGCATTTCCGCGCTCTCTTCGGTGTTCTGCATCAGCATGCTTTCGGTGATCTCGATTTCCAGACTGTGCGGCTGCAGGCCGCTTTCCTCCAGCGCCCTGCGCACAACTGTCGGCCACTCCTTCTGCTGAAATTGGCGAGTGGAGACATTGACCGCCACCCTCATGCGTCGTCCTAGACGGTTTTCCATGGCGGCACAGTCCCTGCAGGCGGTGCGCAGCACCCATTCACCGAGCTGCAGGATCAAACCGGTTTCCTCGGCGACCGGGATAAACCGGTCGGGCGTCACCGCCACGCCGTTGAGCCCGTTCGGCCATCGCGCCAGCGCCTCCATTCCGATCACGGTGCCGTCCCACAGCGATATCTCCGGTTGATAGTAAACCTCAAGCTCATGATGCTCGATGGCATGACGCAGTGCCGTGCCCATAACGAGCTTTTCCTCGGCCTGTTTCAACATCCCTGGAGTGAACAGCTGAAAATTGCTACGGCCTGCCGACTTTGCGCAATACATTGCGGTGTCGGCATATTTCAGAAGCGTCGTGGCATCGGTGCCGTCCGTGGGAAAAACACAGCCCCCGATACTCGGCGTGATCACCAGCTCGTGCCCATCAATCGACATGGGCTCCGAGATCGCCTTCATGATGCGTTCCACGGTGGCCAGAAATTTATTGCCCTCGTCGATCTCGGTCAGTACCAGCACAAATTCATCCCCGCCAAGGCGGGCAACCGTATCGGCGTCGCGCACACGGCTCTGCAGCCGATTTGCAATGTTGAGGAGCAACTGGTCGCCAACCGGATGTCCCAGCAGGTCGTTAACCTGCTTGAAGTGATCGAGATCGATCATCAGTACAGCCAGCGGCCCACCGTGATGCTGTGACTGGCGGATCGCCTTCTCGAGCCGTCCCAGCAACATGGTGCGGTTGGGCAGATCCGTCAGCGCATCGTGATGCGCCAGGTGATTGATGAAGGCCTCGGCCCGCTTCCGCTCCGTGATGTCGTAGGCAACCTTCAGGAAGCCGTTGACCGTGCCGGAGTCGTCCCGCATGGCGGTGATGGCGAGATTGACCGGCACATGCCTGTCATCCTTGCATACGTAGGTCCATTCGCGTTCGTCGGCGGCATCCTGGCTACCGGCGGCAACGATCACCTGGAAATTGGGTGCGATTATCCTGCCGGTCTGGTGAGCCAGCACGGTCGCGCGCGACTCCAGTTCCCGGGCGTCGTGAATCATCAACACCGACTGCCCGATCAGTTCCTGTCGTGAATAGCCCAGCATGCGCTCGGCGGCAGGATTCGCGGTAAGGATGATGCCGTCGGTATTCGTAGCGATGATGCTGAACGGCAGGCTATCCAGAATCGACTGCCGCAGCGTGTTTACCTGGACCGCACGCTGCAATTTTTGGGCGTTGAGTCGCTCGGTGATGTCGATCACCGAGGCGAGTACGAAATGTTCGTCGCCGGTGTAAAGCGGATTCAGGCCGATTTCAATTGGAACTTCCGTTCCGTCTTTTTTCAGACCGTAGAGATCGCGCCCGGCGCCCATGGCACGGGTATCCGGACGAGCAAAAAAGCCTCCGCGATACTGCTTGTGGTGGTGGCGGAAACGTTCGGGGATCAGGCTCTCGATGCGCTGCCCCAGCAGTTCGTCACGAGTGTGGCCGAACAGTTTTTCCACCTGCGAATTGACCAATACGATTTCGCCACGCGAATTGACCATGAGCATCGCATTGGGAGCCGCCTCGATCACCAGACGGAGACGGTCTTCCGCCCGCTTGCGCTCGGTGATGTCGATGATCGAGGCCAGGACGAAAACGCCGTCGAACATATTGATGGGATTCAGCCCGATCTCGATCGGGACTTCCGACCCATCCTTTTTCAGCCCGTACAGATCGCGGCCGGCACCCATCGCGCGGGTATCGGGGCGAGTGAAGAATCCCCCTCGATACCGCTCGTGCTTTTGACGGAACCGCCTGGGGATCAGGACTTCGATACGCTTTCGCAGCAGCTCGTCACGGGTATGTCCGAACAGTTTTTCCGCCTGTGAATTGGCCAGTACGATCTCGCCGCGTGAATTGACCATCAGCATCGCATTGGGTGCCGCCTCAATCACTTCACGAACGTGATGCTGATCAAGCCCAGGCACCTCAGACCCGGCGACCTTGGACGTGAGGTCGGCAATATTCGGGTCCGCACGCGCGATTCTGCCTCCACCCATCCCGTACCCATATTCAGACATCGCCAGTCCTGTTCGTTGTCACATCCGAGCGCGGCACACCCGCTCGCCGCCGTGATCCGGTCACGCCCAAAACGGTGTAACCCCGGGGGAGAATGCTCAGGAAGGATCGCGCGATGCGCGGCAACGCCAGACTGACGAACGTACGCCCGGCCCGGGGCGCCGCCGTTTGCTGGTGGTCGACGATCAGCCGATCAACATCCAGATCCTTTACCCGTTGTTTCAGCAGTGCCATGAGGTCTTCATGGCCACCAGCGGACAGGCTGCGCTGGACGTGATGATGCCGGACCTCAGCGGCATCGAGGTCTGTCGCCAGCTCAAGGCCGATATCCCGACCGCCGTCCGCGTTCGAGCTGTACATCGGCCAGCTGCGGCCAGGCGGTCTGCCCGCTGGCCTTGGCTCGGGCGGCGCGCGCGGCTGTCGCGGTCGACGGCTCGTGCATGGCATGCGCCATGTTCATTCCCGGCATCGATATCGCGGCCATGCCCATGTCCGTCATCGGGCGGCTGAAGGGCGGCACCGGCGCCAGCGTGGCGCGGGCGTAGCCGCTGCGGTCCAATTGGCCGCCGGCGGATGTCCGCCCACAGGTCGCACCACGGTGTGCTGCCGGTAGTTGTAGTAGTCGCCCATGCGCTTGAGCTTGGCGAACGCTGAATGCGGGTCTTCGTCGGTCCAGTCGTTGAGCATCACCACGTAATCGCGGTCGTGGCTCACGGGGTCGGCTTCGCGGGGTTCGATCACCAGCGGACCGTTGGGGCCGGTCTGCTCGTGGAAGCCCGAATGGCTGTGATACCAGTAGCTGCCGTTTTACCAGACCGGAAACCGATAGGTAAGGGTCTCGCCCGGCGCGATGCCGGGGTGGCTGCAGCCGGTGGCGCCGAAGCAGCAACAGCGGTGATGACCGGCTGCGGCCTTCATCGGCATGGCCGCCGAATTGCTCCATGCGTGGTTCATCGGCGCGTGGCCGGCGGCAATCGCCAGCAGAATGCCGAGACCTCGCATCGCCCGGGCTCAGGCTGCCGCGGTCTTGCGCGAAAACGCCTGCAGGAAGTCCATCTGATCGGCCAGGATGCGGCGGTTCGACAGAATCAGGTATTCGGCAAGGTTCGGGGTGTACGGCACCGCCAGCAGCTTCATGTTGGCTTCCTCGGGGGTGCGGTCGTCCTTGCGCTGGTTGCAGTGGCGACAAGCTGTGACGCAGTTTTCCCACACGGTCAGCCCGCCGCGTGACACGGGATGAATGTGATCGCGCGTGAGTTGCGAGGTGGAATACTGCTTGCCGCAATACAAACACAGGTTGCGGTCGCGCTGGAACAGCGTGCGATTGGTCAGCAGGGGTACGCCTCGTGTGAAGCGCCTGGAACGGTCGGCGACGGCGATGATGGAGCCGATTTCGAATTGCGAACGCTCGCCCGTCGCGGAGTTGAGGCCGCCGCGAACGACAAAACGTTCCTGCCCCGTCTCCCAACAGACGCGGTGTCGAGCGTAGAGCGTGACCGCCGTTTTCCAGGTGATCCAGGCTACCGGCAGTCCGCCCGTGTCCAGTTTGAGGATTGACGGGATCATGATTTAAGTCGCCTGATCTCGAATCACTGTATCCGGTTTTCGGGTCAGTGTGTTGACAATCGTTTCGCGGGCGGCGGTGAGCTGCATCCGGCTTGAATGCAGGCAGTGCCCGTCCAGGTGAAATTTTATGGGCAAGAGCCAATAATTGTCCGCAAAGTAAAATTATTCATGGCGGGCCCCGGGCCCGGCCGAAACATGGGCGCATGCCTGCAACAATCGGGTAAATCTCTGATGGTGAAAGCGGGCCCACACAACAAGAAGCCCCAGGGGCGTCGCCCTGGAAGGCCGCGGCTGCGCGACCAGGCGGCTCCGATCACAGAGATCATTCTCGATCTGGCCTTGCAGGAGTTTGGGTATCACGGATTCGAAGGCACCAACATTGCCGGTATCGCCGAGCGTGCGGGTGTCGCCAAGCCCTTGGTGCACTATCACTTCGAGACCAAGGAAAAGCTCTGGCAGGCGGCGGTCGGTCACGCCATGGAGAAGCTGGCACGCGAGTTTCGCAACCTCAATTTCGAATTGAAGGACCTCGATCCGGTGGCCGCGCTGTCCGTGGTGATCCGCAGATATACCTACTTCTGCGCGCGCAACTACGCGGCCACCAACATCGTGATTCAGGAGGTCGCCCGTGGCACCGACCGGGCCGCATGGCTCTCGGAAACCTATCTCAAGCCGATGTACCTGACCGCGGAGCCGTTCCTGCAGGCGGCGGCGTCTCAGGGCCGCTTGCGCGAAATGAACCCCGCACACTTCCTGTCCATGGTCAGCGGCGCGATCAACGGCTTCTTCGCGTTTTCCGGCCTGATATCGGAGATGTACGAGTTCGATGCCCTGAGCGAGGAATCGGCGAGCGAACATGCCGAGATAGTCGTCGATGTGCTGCTCAATGGCCTGCGCGTGAAAACGACCTGAACCGACCGGCCACATGCAGCGGTTGACAATCCAGATAGACCAATAAATTATACCATTAAGACAAATCGATGGCAGACATGAAGCGCCCCGGTGCCTGGCTGGCGCGATTCGCGCTGGAGCAGACACCTACCGATGGCTGCCTCCACTGGAGCGCGAAGGAGAACTGTTGTCGAGCCTCGACTTGATCGGCAAGGATCACCTGTGTTTGTTGGTCGATCCCGCTTGGCGTCGAGATTGGGAAAGCGCGCTGGAACAGACGCGCGACGCCTTGTCGTATCCGGTGGCGCTGCTCGCCATCGTTGATGGCGACGGCGCGGACGCCACGCCCGAGGACAATCTGTGGTTCGAACGGCGCGGTGTCGACGCCAGCGGTGCCGTCCTGATCCGGCCGGACGGTCACCTTGTCTGGCGGACCCGTTCTCTGCCGGCCGATCCCGCACCGAGCCTGCGCGAGGTGTTCAAGCACTTGTCGCAGGCCTTCAACTGAGAACGTCGATGATGAGAATGTCGATGAATACCGTTCAAAGCCACGCATCCGCGAAGGCCCGAGCATGAGCCAGGGTCCCATGCCGAGTACTCTGGGGCGGCGATGCTGGCTTGGTATCGCGCGCTGACCGGCGCGCCGCTCGCCTATGATCGTTCGTGCCACAGGAATAACGAATTGAACCATGGAGAATGCCCGTGAGCGCAAGCTCGAACATTGATCTTGGAGGGCTGGCGCTGGCGCCCGACGACGCACGCAAGTTGCAGGCGCTGATCGAAGCCCGGCTGGCCGCGCAGGAACGCGAACTGGCCGATGCGGTTGAGCGGTCCTTGGGCATCGTGCCCAGGTTGTTGCGTGGACCGATCAAGAAAGTGCTGGGGCTATGAGTCTGCAACAGGTCGAGGCGAACCGGATCGCGGCCCTGCTCAAGGTTCCGGCCACGGAATTGTCGTTTCTGCAGGACTGCGCGCCGGCCGAGTTGACGCGCCTGCGCAAGCGGATCACCGCAGCCGGCATCGAACGCCATCGCCGCAGCTTCGAACGCCTGTCGCGCGCCTCCGGCCTGATGCCGGTGCCGATCGCCGCGCGCATCGCGCAGGACGTGCTTGGCCCCGAGATCGTGGCGCAGCTCACGCCGTATATGCCCGTGGAGCGGTCGGTCAAGGTCGCGCAGCAGATGAGTATCGGGTTTCAGGCGGATGTCTCAGTGCACATGGTGCCGCAAGCCTCGTCGGACCTGCTCGCGGCGCTGCCGCACGAACTGCGGCGCGCGGTTACCCGCGAGTTGCTGGCGCGCGGCGAGTACGCCGTCATGGGGACGGTGGTCGATTTTCTGCCCGAGCCGGTGATTGCCGATCTCGCCCAGGAGATCGAGGATCCCGAAGCCTTGCTGGAAACCACCGGCTACGTCGAAGATAAGTCGCGCCTGGGTCGGGTCGTCTCCAATTTTTCCGACGAGCGCATCGACGAACTGTTGCGCAGCGCCGCGCAAGGCGGGCGCATGGCCGTGCTGTGCGAACTGGTGGCCGCGATCGGGGATGCACCGCGCCGACGCCTGGCGCCGATCCTCGCGTCGGCCGATCCCGCAGTGCAGGCCGAATGGCGCAAGGTCTGGAGCGAATTGAAACTGGGTCGCGATCCCTTGCTCGAATGAGCGCCTGGTTCTGGATCCCGCTGATCAGCGCGTTCGTCGGCGGTGCGACGAACTGGCTCGCGGTGTTCCTGACCCTGCACCCGGCACGCGAGCAGCGCCTGGGGGCCGTTTCGATTTCAGGGTTTCCTGCCGCGCAAATCGCACCGCATCGCCTACGCATTCGGCCAGCGCATGCTCGGCGACGAGCTGCTGGCCGAAACGCTGTCTGCGGTCAATCCCGAGTTCTGGGCCAAGCTGCGTCCGGCTGTGCGTGCGCACTGGATGCAGCGCATGCGGCCCGCTGCTGCCGCGCGTGATCGCCCAGACCTTCCGCCAACTGCAAGGCGATCCGGAGCACGACGTCGATTTCCCCCGCCTGGTCGCCGATTGGTTGCACGACGAGCCGGAGATCCTGCGCGAGTTTCCGGCGGACGCCTACGGCGACCTGATGCGGAAGGCGACGTCGGGTTTGTGCCAGCCGATTGTCGCGATGATGCCGCCCCACGACACGTACATGGCCCGGATGTTCCCCGCCCCCCGCGCCCCGCTCGGCACCCTCCGCCAGCTGACCGGCGCTCGACCGAGCTGATTTCTGCGCCAGTCCGATTCAACGAAGCGCTGCCGACGGCCGTGATCGCGGGTCTTGGGTGCTTCGAGCACGCGCCGAGTGCTGTTTCCCCGGCTTGCGCGTAGGCGTCGCCCTCCGGACTTCGCCGGAACCTGCTGAACCTGCTGGGTTGGTGTGAGGCGCTACTTCAGGAGAGAGCCGGAGGTCGCACCAGGTAGAGCAGCTCGGTGACCCGATGCAGCACGTCCTTCACCGGGCAGGCGCTCGGCAGGTGCAGCTTGATTGCGATCCCCGTTCCTGAAACCTTCTCCACCCGTGTTTGAAAGCCGCCGTGAGCGGCTGATCTGTTTGTGTCTGCTATGGGGCGTCGCCCCTCGCGCATGCAACAATAATAGACGCGGGCCGTGTCCTCGGCTGTGCCTGCAGACCGCACCAACCCGCACGATTTTTATTGCATTTGCTACCCCCATCCTTGCCGGAAGGCAGGGGTTCAGGAGTGAACCCCAAGCCCTATTGGAAAGGATGAAAGCCATGACCTGCCAAGCCGAAATTCGTATCTATGTCGCCTGCCTTGCGACCTACAACAACGGCATCCTGCATGGCAGGTGGATTGACGCTTGTCAGGATGACGACGACATTCGGGGCGAGATCGCTGCAATGCTGGCAGCGTCACCGATTGCGGGTGCCGAGGAATACGCGATCCACGACCATGAAGGCTTCGAGGGGGCGAGCGTTTCCGAATATGCCGGGATCGATGAGGTTACGGAACTGCTGGCCTATTTTGGCGATCTGGACGATGCGCGCACCGCGATGGAAGACCACTACGCCGGAGTCTATCGCTCGGTCGCCGACGTCGCCGAGGAGCTGACCGGGGAAACCACGGAGATTCCGGACAATCTGCGCTTTTATATCGACTGCGAGCGGATGGCGCGTGACCTGGTGGTCAATGACATGCTGGTCATCGAGTTGTCCTTCGAGGAAGTGCATGTCTTCTGGAGCCACTGAGGCGGTGGGGGTGGTGACATGGATTCGCCGTCGGATGGCTCAGGGCGAGTTCTCTCGCAGCGTCTCCAGCCCGGTCATGTCTCCCCACCTTCCCGCAGCGCGACGCTCACATCCCGTCCGCGCAGAATGCGGACGATCAACACGCCGTCGCCATCTTCCCGGTAGTAAATCGCATGTGCGCCGTAGACGCTGCGCCGCATGCCGGGCCGGATATGGTCGATGCCCTGGTACAGACGCGGCTGTTCCGCAATCCGGGTGAAGCGCTCCAGCATGCCGGCGGCGTAGGCGTCGGCCTGTTCCAGGCCAAATGTCAGCACCCCCGTACACATACAGACTGTCGAAATCCTGGTCGGCGCTGTTGCTGAGCCTATATGTGGCCATCCACCTTCAGCCTTTCCCGAGCCGCCTGCAGAATGTCCGCAGGGGAGCGGTCGCTGATGCCGCTTTGCTCGCCCTCGATCAGAGCGGTGCGCAATTGCTCGATTTCGGCGTTGCGGGCCTGATCACGGCGGATCAGGTCGCGGAAATACTCGCTGTCATTGGTGAAGTCACCGCTGGCAATGCGGGCCTTGACCCAATCGCCCTGCTGATCGGTCAGCGTGATGGTCTTGCGGATCGTGGTCATCTCAGCCTTCTTTCATCAATCATCATACTATTGATGTAGTATAGCGTATCGCGCGGCGTTTCTGAAAGGTAACTACTCACCCCCTGCTACCTGGCCGTGAGTGCTTGACAACGCAGATGCCTGAGCCTACGCAGCCGATCCGACTGAGGTGGACGGGGATCGGCGGTGATGGCCAACTATTTCGGACCCACGACGCATACATGGAGACCCACCTCGATGGTGGACCGGGTGCACTGGGCCCGCTATGCAGGTAAGAATCACACGGACCGGCAACGCATCAAGCGCAAGGCCGAGAACTGGGGGCGGCGTTATCGCGCCTTGCCGCCCGGCGAACGGCTGGCGGTGCTCTGCGCGCTGATGGCCGCCGAGGCCGGCGAGCACGCGTAGGCACGTCGGCCGCGCTCCATGGCCAGCGTCAACAAACAGTCCCTGCGGCAAGTACGTCTTGAAGTTCCTGCACCCCAAGCGTGGGCTCGAAGCGATGGCGGACATCGGTGTCATCCCGTGCTACGGCGGCGCCATGATCCACGACTGCTGGGCCTCCTACTTCTCGTACGACCACTGCGGGCACGGGCTGTGCGGCGCGCACCTCTTGCGGGAGCTCACCTTCATCGCCGACGCCGACGGCTACGCCTGGGCGAGAAACCTCAAGCGCCTGCTGCAACAGACCTGCGCGGTGGTCTCCAGGCGCAAACGGAAAAAGCTCAACGGCCGCGAATACGCAAAACTCCAGAAACACTACCGCAACATCCTGACCCGGGGCGACAAGGAACTCCCGCCGATTCCCCCACGGCAGAACGGCAAGCGCGGCCGAATCGCCAAATCAGATGCCCACAAGCTGTGGGAACGACTGAGCGACCATGAGAGCGCCGTCCTGCTGTTTGCCAAAGCGTCTCATGTCGCGTTTACCAACAATCGTGCCGAGCGTGAGCTGCGCATGAGCAAGGTCAAGCAGAAAGTCTCCGGTTGCTTCCGCAACCGGGCGTACGCCCAAGCCTATTGCCGCATCTCCAGCTACCTGCAGACCATGGCCAACCGCGGATACAATCCCCTCATCGCTATCCAACTCGCGCTTTCCGGCCAGCTCTACGCTGAAACGGGTGAGTAGTTACCCGCAGGGACTGTTTGTTGACGTTATCGTTGTAGCATCAGCCTTCGTTGCCGGTGTTGTACGGCGGGTCGATGAAAATCAGGTCCACGGCACCGGCGTAGCGCGGCAACAGGCTCTTGAGCGCGTGCAGGTTGTCGCCGCGATCAGGTTGCCGGCGAGGTCCGCTGGCCCGATCGACTTCGCGGAATCCGGAAACAGCGGACGATACGGCACCGTCAGGTGATGGTTGTAGACGTATTCTTTGCCTTCGAAGACGATTTCAGGCATCGGGCAACCTTGGGCGGAAGGTGGTTTTGAACGCGCTGGCCGCTGCTGGACAGCCCTTGGTGGGAATTGTAAGCGCAGCGGTAGCACCTCGCCGGGCGTCAGGCAGTGCGCTGAAACGAAAAAGGCCGGCGTCTCCGCCGGCCTCATTCTCAACTGCTTTTGCAGCGAAGGCTCAGTGACCGCCGCTCAGTGACTTCACCGCCTGGATCATGGCGACCATCACCTTCTGCGCGTCACCGTAGACCATGTTGGTGTTGTCGGCGAAGAACAGTTCGTTCTCCACGCCCGAGTAGCCCTTGCCCTGGCCGCGCTTGATCACGTAGGTCTGCTTGGCCTTGTCCACGTTGAGGATCGGCATGCCGTAGATCGGCGAGGACTTGTTGCTGCGTGCCGCCGGGTTGACGGTGTCGTTGGCGCCGATCACGAGGGCCACGTCGGCTTCCTTGAACTCCTCGTTGATGTCTTCCATGTCGTAGATGATGTCGTACGGCACGCCGGCTTCTGCGAGCAATACGTTCATGTGTCCCGGCATACGGCCCGCGACCGGGTGGATCGCGAACTTCACTTCCACGCCTTCCTCTTCCAGCAGCTTCACGAATTCGTAGAGCTTGTGCTGGGCCTGCGCCACCGCCAGACCGTAGCCCGGCGCGATGATGACCTTGGACGCATAGCGCATGTTGACGGCGGCATCCGAGGCCTCGGCCGGCTTCATGCTGCCCGCGATCTCGCCGCCGGTGTCGTCCGAAACGGCGCCGAAGTTGCTGAACAGCACGTTGCTGACCGAGCGATTCATCGCCTTGGCCATCAGCAGGGTCAGCAGGGTGCCGGCGGAGCCGACCACCATGCCGGCAATCATCAACGCCGGGTTCTGCAGCACATAGCCTTCGAAGCCAACCGCAAGACCGGTGAAGGCGTTGTACAGCGAGATCACCACCGGCATGTCGGCACCGCCGATCGGCATCGTCATCAGCACGCCGTAGATCAGCGCCAGGATGAAGAACAGCGCCACGGTAAAGGTGCTGACATGACCGCCGTGCGCGACGATCCACAGGCCGATCAGGGCAGTGACCAACAGGAACACGCCGTTGATCATCTGCTGGCTGGAGACGCGCCACACGCCGTTGATGCGACCGTCCAACTTGGCCCAGGCGATCAGCGAACCGGACAGGGAGACGGCGCCGATCAGCGCGCCAAGCACCGCCAGAATCAGGGTGACCGTGCCGTGCGCCTTGCCGCCGAACAGTTCGATCGCTGCAATCGCAGCGGCGGCGCCGCCCCCCATGCCGTTGTACAGCGCCACCATCTGCGGCATCTCGGTCATGGCCACGCGTTTGCCGCCGCGCCAGGCCCAGCCCAGGCCCACCGCCAGCGCCACGATCGCGAGAATCATGTTGCTGACCAGCTGCGGTCGCGCTTGCGGTTCCACGTTCAGCGTGTAGAGGAAGCTGGCGGCCACGGCGATGACCATGCCCCAACCGGCAACGACGATGCCGGAGCGCGCCGTGACCGGCGAGCTCATGCGTTTGAGGCCGAAGATGAATAAAAATGCGGCCAGCAGGTAGCTGGTCTGAATGATCAGGTTGGTCATGGCGAGCCCCTACTTCTTCTTGTCGCTGGGCTTGAACATCTCAAGCATGCGTTCGGTGACGACGTAGCCGCCGGCGGCGTTGCCGGCACCCAGCAGCACGCCGAAAAAGCCGATGATCTGCTCAAGGCCGTTGGTGGCGTTGAGCAGCGCCCACATGGCGCCGACCACGACGATGCCGTGAATGAAGTTGGAGCCCGACATCAGCGGGGTATGCAGAATCGCCGGCACGCGGCCGATGATTTCGTAGCCGGTGAATGCCGCGAGCATGAAGATGTAGAGCGCGACGAGGCCTGTGATGATCATGGTGTGTCCTCTCAGTTGCCGTTCACGGCTTTGCTCGCCGCTTCGTTCTTGATTTCGCCGCCGTGCGTGAGCGCGGCCTTGGCGATGACCTCGTCATCCCAGTCGAGATTGATCGCGCCATCTTTCACGATCAGTTCGAGCAGGTTCAGCAGGTTCTTGGAATACAGCTCGCTGGCATGTTCGGCCAGCAGGCTCGGCACGTTGAGCGGCGCCACGATCTTGGCGTGACCGACCTGCGTGGTCTCGCCCGGCACCGTGTATTCGCAGTTGCCGCCGCCTTCGGCCGCCAGATCCACGATCACCGCGCCCGGCTTCATGCCGTCCACCTGCGCCTTGGAAATCAGCTTGGGGCTGGGCCGGCCGGGAATCGCGGCCGTGGTGATGATCGCGTCGGCCTGCTGGATGCGCTTGGTCAGCACTTCGGCGACCTTGGCCTTTTCCTCATCCGTCAGCTCGCGGGCATAGCCGCCTTCGCCGCGTGCGTCGATACCGGTGTCGACGAACTTGGCGCCCAGTGACTCGCACTGCTCCTTGGTTTCGGGGCGCACGTCGTAGCCTTCGACCATGGCGCCGAGGCGGCGCGCGGTGGCGATCGCCTGCAGGCCGGCCACGCCCAGGCCCATGACCAGCACCTTGGCCGGACGGATCGAACCGACCGCCGTGGTCATCATCGGCAGTATGCGTGCGAGTTCGGTCGCCGCCAGCAGGCCGGCGTAGTAGCCGCTCAGCGCGGCCTGGGACGACAGCGCGTCCATCGCCTGGGCGCGCGTGATGCGCGGTACCAGTTCCATCGCGAAACAGGTGATCTTGCGGTCGCGCAGCGCCTTGACCAGCTCGACTTCGCGATGCGCATAAATGAAGGACATCAGGATCGAGCCTTCCTTCATCTGCGCGACTTCGGCAAGGCTGGGCGGCTGCACGCGCATCACGATGTCGGTGGCCGCCAGATCGACTGGGCCTACATTGACACCGGCTGCGCTGTATGAGGCATCCGGAATCAGCGCGGCGTCGCCGGCACCGGTTTCCAGCGAAATCTCGACGCCGAGTTTTTGTAGTTTCTGAACCACCGACGGAACCAGCGCCACGCGCTGCTCGTTGGGACGCGTTTCTTTCGGCACGGTTATGGATACCGGCATCGCTTACTCCCTTGCACACGGAAAACGGCTTGTGGGGCGACAATACGCCCGATGCGCGCGGGATACGCACGCAAAGTGGCGCGCAGTCTACGCAACCCGAAAAATAGAAATCAATCTCAACTCGTCTGAAATACCGGAGCCGACGACCGTGAGTGAGAACAATGGCCCCGCCGCACTTTATCTGGTCGACGCCACGATTTATGTATTTCGCGCCTGGTTTTCGATCCCGGTTACAAAGCGAATCGCGAGGCCGCGCCTGCGAACTGGGGCTGAGCGAGCGTATGGCGCGCCGGATCGTCGACCAAATTCCACGAAGTGATGATCGACAACAACGGCGACGCCGTCGAGGACATCACTTTCCAGTTCCGCTTCACCAACACCGACAAGGGCCTGTCCCTGCCGATCGGCCCTGACGGCTCGGACGTGGCCGTGCCGCTGCTGAATATCGGCGGCATCGGCCCCAATGCCGAAGACACCGACAATCTCGGTCTGATCCTTACCCTCATCCTCACAAAATGGGGTAATCCATCAGGGAAGTGGGGTTAACGGCCATGCCGCCAAGCGGCACCCTGCAGAATGAATCTGCTGCGGCATGGCCGTTCCCCTCACCCACCGCTCGCATTCACGAGCGGCCCCCCTCTCCCGCAAGCGGGCGAGGGTAGCTCGGCATCACGCGGCGCGTGATTCACGCTAACAGGTATTCGCTTATCCCCCGTCATTCCGGACCGGCCGCAGGCTTGATCCGGAATCCATGCGGGGTTCAGCGGTCGCGGCACGGGCTTCGGGTGGCCCCGGTTCCAAAGCCTGGCCGCGGGCAGGCTAATCCTTTGCGTTCAAAGCAATTTCCGGCATAATCCTTTGCGTTCAAAACATCGTGCACGAAACGCCCTACTCGAATATGCGGACGCAGACTTTTTTGTTGCTCGGCGCGCTGCGCAGAATCACGCAGGCGCTCGATACGCACTCCAAGTTTCTCGAACAATCCGTGGGATTCACCGTGCCGCAGATGCTGGTGCTGGAAGCCTCGCGCTTCGAGGCCGAGCCGCTGAGCGCGGGGCGTATCGCCGAGCGCGTGAGCCTGTCCCAGGGCACGGTGACGCTGATTCTGGACAAGCTCGAGTCGCGCGGGCTGGTCAGCCGCGCCCGTGACGAGGGCGACCGGCGCAAGGTGCTGGTCAGTCTGACCGCGGGCGGACGTCGCGTGCTCGAGTCGGCGCCACCCTTGATGCAGGCCCAGTTCATCCGCCAGTTCGAGAGTCTCGGCGCTGAACAGCGCAAGGAACTGGTGCGCTCGCTGGAACGCGTCGCCGAGCTGATGCATAGCCCCGAAGAAGCAAGGCTGACGCCGGTGGCATGAGCCGCCGAACCATCGAAACCCAACGAATCGAATCGAAAGGATCAATCTGATGTGTGGATTTGCCGGCGAACGCCGCTACGACGGAGCCCCCGCCGATATCGCAGCCGTGGCTTGCATGAACGATGCGCAGGCCAAGCGCGGACCGGACGGCTCCGGTCTGTTTCAGGCCGGGCCGCTGGCCGTGGGCCAGCGCCGCCTGAAGATCATGGATCTGACCGAGCGTGCGCAGCAGCCGATGATCGACAACGAGCTGGGTCTGGGCATCGTCTTCAATGGCGCCGTCTACAACCACCCGGAGCTGCGCCAGACTCTCAAGCAGAAGGGCTATCACTTCTGGTCGGAAGGCGACACCGAAGTGCTGCTCAAGGCTTATCAGGAGTGGGGCCTGGATTTCGTGCAGCACCTCAACGGCATGTTCGCGTTCGCGATCTGGGAGCGTGATTCGGGCCGTATCGTGCTTGGCCGCGACCGCCTCGGCATCAAGCCCCTGTACTTCTCCAAGACGGCCGGCCGCCTGCGTTTCGCCTCTACCTTGCCGGCGATTCTCAAGGCCGGCGATGTCGATACCGACATCGATGCGGTGGCCTTGCATTACTACCTCAACTTCCATGCGGTGGTGCCGGCGCCGCATACCATCCTCAAGGGGGTGCGCAAGCTCGCGCCGGCCACGCTCGCCGTGATCGAGAAAGATGGCTCGATGCACCAGCACGAGTACTGGCGCCCCTCGTTCGAACGCACCGCCGAGGACGAGGCGCGCAGTTTCGAGGATTGGCGCGACGATACCCTGACAGCACTGCGCCAGGCCGTGAAGCGGCGTCTGGTTTCGGACGAGCCGGTCGGCGCCCTGCTGTCCGGCGGCGTGGATTCCAGCCTGATCGTGGGCCTGATGAGCGAGGCCGGCTCCAATCTGCGCAGCTACTCGATCGGCTTCGAGGACGTGGGCAAGGAGGAAGGCAACGAATTCCGTTATTCGGACATCGTCGCCAAGCATTTCGGCACCGATCACGAACAAATCTTCATCGACAGCCGCACCCTGCTGCCGCGTCTGCCGGAAGCGATCGCGGCGATGAGCGAGCCGATGGTCTCGCATGACTGCGTGGCCTTCTACCTGCTGTCCGAGGCGGTGTCCAAGCGCAGCAAGGTGGTGCAGAGCGGGCAGGGTGCCGATGAAGTCTTCGGCGGCTATCACTGGTATCCGCCGATGCTCGAAGGCGGCGATCCGTTCACCGTCTACTCCAAGGGCTTCTGCGATCGCACGCATGCCGAATACGCGGATGTGGTCGACCCGCGCCTGTACGGCGAGGATCATGCGCGCAAGTTCATCGCCGATCACTTTGGCCTGCCGGGCGCGCCGGAGGCGATCGACAAGGCCCTGCGCCTGGATACCCAGATCATGCTGGTGGACGATCCGGTCAAGCGCGTCGACAACATGACGATGGCCTGGGGTCTGGAAGCACGCGTGCCGTTCCTGGACCATGAGCTGGTCGAACTGGCAGCCAAGATTCCGGGGCGCCACAAGATCGCCGAAGGCGGCAAGTACGTGCTCAAGGAAGCCGCGCGCCAGGTCATTCCGGCGGCGGTGATCGACCGGCCCAAGGGCTATTTCCCGGTGCCGGCGCTGAAGTACCTGCAGGGCGACTTCCTCGAATACACGCGCGATCTGCTCGATGCACCGGCGGCGCGCGGGCGCGGCCTGTTCAAGCGCGACTACGTGGAGATGCTGTTCCGGTCGCCGGAATCGCACATCACGCCGCTGCGCGGGTCCAAGCTGTGGCAGCTCGCCTTGCTCGAAGCCTGGCTGCAGACGCACATTTCGTAATGAAGCATCCGGACAGACACGCCCAGCGTCGTCAGGGAGAATCCGAATGAGCGAACCCTCCATGCGCAAACCCGCTGCGGATGCATCGGCGTCCGCGCCCAATAATCACAACGTCACGCTGGAGTGCGGTTGGGGTCAGCTGATCCTGGCGCAGACTTTCGACAATCCGGCGGACGTGGCCCGTGCCGTCATGTCGGAGCGCGATGGCGCACGCAATATCGCGATGTACGTGCGCGACCCGCACGTGATTCTGGCGCAGTCGCCGCAGATGCTGTTTCTCGATCCCTCGCATACCTTTCGTCTGCGGCTGGACCGCTATGATCCGGACAGCCTCAAGCTGCGCGGGCTGACGATCCGGCCGATCGAATCGATGCAGGACGCCGAGTCGATCAACCGCATCTATCAGGCGCGGCGCATGGTGCCGGCGGATCCGGGTTTCCTCTGGCAGCACCGCAAGTCCCCGAACATCACCTATCTGGTGGCGGTCGACGAGACCACGGATACCGTGGTCGGCACCGTCACCGGCGTCGATCACTGGAACGCCTTCGGCGACCCCGAGAACGGTTCCAGTCTGTGGTGTCTGGCCGTGGACCCCTGCGCGACACAGCCCGGCGTCGGTGTCGCGCTGGTCAACTACCTTTCCGGTTTCTTCAAGGCGCGCGGCCGCAGCTACATGGACCTGTCGGTGATGCACGACAACGAGCAGGCCATCGGGCTGTACGAGAAGCTCGGCTTCGAACGCGCCCCGGAATTCGCGGTCAAGCGCAAGAACGCGATCAACGAGCCGCTGTACACCGGGCCCACGGTGCAGGCCGACGAAGGGCTCAACATCTACGCCAAGATCATCGTTGACGAGGCGCGGCGACGCGGCATCAACGTCGAGATACTGGACGCCGAGGCCGGTTATTTCCGTCTGTCCCTGGGCGGGCGTTCGATCATCTGCCGCGAGTCGCTGTGCGAGCTGACCAGCGCCATCGCAATGTCGCGCTGTGCCGACAAGCGCGTGACCAGTCGCCTGCTGGCGCAGGCCGGGCTGTCCGTGCCGCAGCAGCGCATCGCCGACGGCAGCGGCGAGGATCTGGCGTTTCTGAAGACGCACGGTTCGGTCGTGGTCAAGCCCGCCGACGGCGAACAGGGCGCCGGCATCAGCGTAGACGTGCGGACCGCGCGCGAGCTGCGCACGGCGATCCGCAGTGCGCGCCAGCATGGCGACACCGTGCTGATCGAGCAATACTGCTCGGGGCAGGATCTGCGCATCGTTGTCATCGGTTACAAGGTGGTGGCAGCGGCACTGCGCAAGCCGCCGGTGGTCACCGGCGACGGACGCCATACCGTGCGCGAACTGATCGAGAAGCTGTCGCGCCGGCGTGAAGCCGCCACCGGCGGAGAGTCAAAGATTCCAATGGACGCGGAAACGGAACGATCGGTGAAGCTGGCCGGTCACAAGATGGACGAGGTGCTCGCGGAGGGCCAGAAGCTGGCCGTACGCAAGACCGCCAATCTGCATACCGGCGGCACCCTCCACGACGTCACGCACATCCTGCACCCGCGTCTGTGCGCGGCCGCAATCGAGGCCGCCAAGACGCTGGAAATTCCGGTAACCGGCCTGGACCTGCTGGTGCCGTCGCCGGCCAAGCCGGACTACGTGGTGATCGAGGCCAACGAGCGGCCCGGGCTGGCCAACCACGAACCACAACCCACGGCTGAACGATTTCTGGATCTGTTGTTTCCGTTCAGCATTACGCGTGAATACAAATATGAAGAACATGCAGAAGCTGGACATTGACCACGAATATCTCAAGCAGACCTTGCTTGAGTTGCTGGCAATCCCGAGCCCCGTGGGCTTTACCGACGAGGTCGTGCACTACACCTGCGGCAAGCTCGGCGAACTCGGCGTTCCGTATGAACTGACGCGGCGTGGCGCGATCCGCGCCACGATCAAGGGCGAAACCGACCGGCCGGCCTGCGCCGTGGTGGCGCATCTGGATACGCTCGGCGCCACGGTGCGCCTGATCAAGGACAACGGCCGGCTCGCCCTGCTGCCGCTCGGCAGCTGGTCCAGCCGCTTCGCCGAGGGCGCACGCGTCACCCTGTTCACCGACATCGGCCCTTTTCGCGGAACCATCCTGCCGCTGATGGCCTCCGGCCATGCCTTCAACAACCAGGTCGACGATCAGCCCACCAACTGGACCCAGGTGGAACTGCGTCTCGACGAGAACGTGCATTCCAAGGCCGATCTCACCCAGCTCGGCGTCAATATCGGTGACTTCATCGCGATCGATCCGCAGCCGGAACTGCACGAGAACGGCTACATCTCCTCGCGTCACCTCGACGACAAGGCCGGAGTCGCCGCCCTGCTGGCGGCGATCAAGGCGATCGTCGAATCGGGCTTGAGTCTGCCGGTCTACTTCCATCCGATGTTCACGATCACCGAGGAGGTCGGCTTCGGCGCTTCGGCGGTGCTCGACGCGCGCATCAGCGAGATGGTCTCGATCGACATCGCGATACCGGCTGAGGGCCAGAACTCGCGCGAACACGGCGTCACCGTGGCGATCTGCGATTCCAGTGGACCGTTCGACTATCACCTCACGCGCGAACTGCTGCGCCTGTGCAAGGATCACGAGATCGAACACCAGCGTGATGTATTCCCGTACTACTTCTCGGATTCCGCAGCCGCCCTGCGTGCCGGCTACGACATCCGTCATGCCCTGCTCGGCTTCGGTGCTGACGCTTCGCACGGCTATGAGCGTACGCATCTGTCGTCGCTGCACGCCATCGCCGAACTGGTGACGCTCTACGCCCAGAACGGGCCGGTCGTCGCGCGCGACCGTCGTGCGATCGGCCCGCTCGAAGGTTTTCCGCACCAATGGAAGCCCGAAGACATCGAGGAACCGACGCCGATGCCACATCCCAAGGAGTTCCTGTAGCGAGCCGGCGCCCGTGACCTGGCAGCCTGTCGGACTTAGGGGGTCGTAGCGAGGGTTTGGCAGGACCGAAGTCGCAGTCGATCATCCTGAGTCCGACAGGCTGCTAGGCGTGCCCGCAGAAGGCGTAATCGACGTCCGGTCGCCGGCCGTCGATGATGTCGGCGAGAGCCTGACCGGAACCGCAGCCGTGGGTCCAGCCCAGCGTGCCGTGTCCGGTATTCAGATACAGGCCGCGCACGCGGCTCGGGCCGATATAGGGCAGATTGCTCGGAGTGGACGGACGCAGCCCGGTCCAGTAGCGGCCCAGTTCCGGTTGGCTCATGCCCGGAAAGACCTGCAGGGTCCGCTTGAGCAGCGCCTGGCAACGGACCTGATTGAGTTCCATCGAATAGCCGTTGAATTCGGCAGTGCCGGCGACGCGAATTCGCTCGCCGAGGCGCGAAAAAACAATCTTGTGTTCTTCGTCGGTGACGCTGACGCTGGGCGCCCGCTCGGGGTCCAGAATCGGCAGGGTCAGTGAATAGCCCTTGACCGGATAGATGTCGAGTTTGACGCCCACGGTTCTGGCGAGCTCACGGCTGAAGCTGCCGAGTGCGAGCACATAGGCATCCGCCGTCGCGGTCTGGTAGGCGCCGGTTTCGTCCGCGTATTCAACGCCGCTGAGACGTCCGCGCTCTTCAGTGAGGCGGGTGATGCGCACCCCGTACCGGAAGCGGACGCCGCGCTTCTCGCAGCGCTCGGCCAGACGCGTGGTGAACAGGTGAACGTCGCCGGATTCGTCGGCGCTGGTGTAGGTCGCGCCCACCAGCTGCGAACGGATGGCGGCGAGGGCGGGCTCGATCCGCAGGACTTCGTCGACGTCGATGCTGCGCCGTTCGCAGCCCAGGTCGCGCATCACGCGCGTCATCGCCATCGTGCCTTCGAAGGTCTTGGCGTTCGTGAAGTAGTGCAGGATGCCGCGTGACAGGTGGTCGTATTCGATGTCGAAATCGGTGCGCAGGGCCTGCAGCAGCGTGCGGCTATACGTGCCGAGCCGAACCAGTTGCACGGCGTTGGCGCGCGTACGCTGGGCCGTGCATTCGCGCAGAAACCTGAGTCCCCAGGCCCACTGCGCCGGGTCAGCGCGCAGGCGGAACAACAGCGGCGCGTCTTCACGCCCCAGCCAGCGCAGCATCTTCAAGGGTGCAGACGGTGTGGCCCAGGGTTCCGCGTGGCTCACCGAGATCTGGCCGCCGTTGCCGAAGCTGGTCTCGCGGGCCGCGCCGGCATTGCGTTCGAGCACCGTCACTTCGTGTCCGGCCTTTGACAGATACCAGGCCGTTGCGACGCCGATGACGCCGGCGCCCATGACGATGACCTTCATTGATTCAACTCCAGCTGACTCCAGCAAAGTGAGGCGTGAACATTCGGCCGGTTCGGGATGATCGATCGTGCTGCCGCGGATTGGCAGTGGTCTTGGTAATGACTACTCGCAGCAGATATTGCGTTTGAACTCGACGTAGCGCCGCGCCAGGGCTTTCCAGACTTCACCGGGGCGGCCGTGGCCCACCGGCTTCTGGTTGAGGCTCACGATCGGCATGACATCCTTGGTTGAACTGCTGATCCAGATTTCATCCGCATCCAGCAGCTCCGCTTCGGATACTGCACGTTCTTCGAATGGCATGCGATTCTTTCTGCACAGTTCGATCACCAGATCGCGAGTGATGCCGCCGAGAATCCGGTTGCTGAGCGGCGGTGTCGCGATCAGACCGTCCTTGACCACGAACACATTGGTGGACGAGCCTTCGGTCAGGAAACCATCCCGAGTCAATATCGCTTCGACCGCACCGCTTGCCACCGCTTGCTGACGTAGCATGGCGTTCGGCAGCAGCGAGACCGACTTGATGTCGCAACGGGCCCAGCGCGGATCGTCGGCGCTGATGGCGGCTGCGCCGCTGGCGCTGTCCGGCTGTGTCACCGCTGTTTCCGCATTCAGTGCTGCGGTCGTCATGAAGATGGTGGGCGGGATCGGAGGCATTGGAAACGCGTGGTCGCGAGTCGCGGCGGTGCCCCGCGTCACCTGCAGGTAGACCGAGGCATTGCCGCCGCCATTCCGGAGCAGCAGCTTCTGACAAAGCATCTGCCAGGTTTCTCTGGAGTGCGGATTGTGGATCTGCAGTTCGCCCAAGGAACGTTCCAGCCGGGCGAGATGTTCATCGATTCGAAAAAGGACGCCGTTGAAAGCGGGGATCACTTCGTACACCCCGTCCGCGAACAGGAAACCCCGGTCCAAGGGTGAAATCCGCGCACGCTCGGACTCCATGAAAGTACCGTTGAGATAGACCTCGGTCATGAGTGGCTCGAATCCCGTAATTCAGAGTGAACGCCGCATCGCGCCAAAAAATAAATTGAGACCCGCCCAACCTCGGATCCCGCGCGTCACCGGCGACAAGGTCCCGCCAAGCGGCCGCGAAGACCTGGTCGAAGCCGGCGCCGGTCCGCGGCGCGGAGCATGCTTGATTGATGGTGCGGAGCCTAGCGGGAGTGCTCCGCACGGGCTAATGAAAAGAGTGGGATGAGACATAACCCTTTATTATGGTGGACGGATCGCGGTCATGTGCGGCCTCCGAAAGACGCCGTTGCCGACGCGTCTGCGACCGATGAGCCCATGAGTGCGCCGCCGGTTCGTCAGGACGAGCCCCCGGACCTGTTCACTGAAGCGACATCGTTGCGAATCCGGTCTTGTGCCATGGCGGCGCGGACGCGCCGACGGGACGGTTTGGCGTGTCGCGGAGCAGGCATCACGCCCTGATCGCATAACCTTGAGTTATGCGATCTCCCGGTCAATTCATTAGCTCCCGAAGCGACCACTCCATATGGTTGCCTAGGCCTTGAATGAGACAAACCCATGCAAATGAGAACCGACGCTGTCAATGCCTTGCCGCCTGCTGCGCGCCTCACGAAGTTGCGTATTCACGGTCATCGGGGGGTGGCGGCCACAGCTGCGATGGTCGCTCCGGTCCCGAATGGTGAGTCGCGATGAGCGCCACCTCCGCTGAGGTTTCGAACGCGGTGTCTCCCGGCGCGCAATGGTCGTCGCGTCTGTCCGCCGAGATCGGCAAAGCGGTCCTTGGGCAGAGCCAGATCATCGAGCGTTTGCAGATCGCTTTGCTGACGGGTGGCCATGTCCTTCTGGAGGGTATGCCGGGGCTCGCCAAGACCCTGCTGGTCAAGTCGCTGGCGCAATCAATGGGCGTCTCCTTCGAGCGCGTTCAGTTCACGCCGGACCTTCTGCCCAGCGACATCGTCGGCACCATGGTGTATTCGCCGGGAGACGGTCGGTTCTCGCCGCATCTGGGGCCGATCTTCGCCAATCTCGTACTGGCCGACGAAATCAACCGCTCGCCGGCCAAGGTGCAGAGTGCCTTGCTGGAAGCGATGCAAGAGCGTCAGGTCACCATCGGCGGTACCACCTATCCCTTGCCGAAGCCGTTTCTGGTCATGGCCACGCAGAACCCGGTCGAGCAGGAAGGGACCTATCCACTGCCCGAGGCGCAGCTCGACCGATTCCTGTTCAAGTTGCTGCTCGACTACCCGGCCCTTGATGAGGAACTGGAAATGGTGCGGCGTTGGGGCAACGTCACATCGCAGCCGGCGCTGAGCGCCGTGGCCAGTGGCGAGCAGCTTCTGGAACTGCGAAAGGAGGTTGATGCGATTCATGTCGCCGAATCCATGCAAGGATACATGGTCGCTCTGGTGCGCGAGACGCGCACGATCGCCGCAAAGCGCGAGGAGACAGGCGCTGCGCCCAAGACCCTGGCTTTTGGTGCTTCGCCGCGCGCCTCGCTCAGCCTGTTCCAGGCGAGTCGTGCCCTGGCATGGATGCGCGGCAGCGACTTCGTTACCCCGGCCTTCGTCCAGGAGGTGTTCCTGGATGTGATGCGGCACCGTGTCGGTCTGACCTACGAGGCGGAGTCGCTCGGCATCACCGCCGACGAGGTGCTCAGTGGAATTCTGAAGCAGACCGCCGTGCCCGAAAGCGGCGCCGTGGCCGGCTGATGCGTTTCGCATGATTCGGAGTTCCACGACGTCGACCGCGCCCTCGACCGTGTTGCCATCGGCACCGCGGACGGTACTGCGCAGGTTGGAGTGGCAGGTCCAGCACTCCGTGAACACCTCGCTCAGCGGCGACTACCGTTCCGCGTTTCGCGGGCGGGGCATGGAGTTCGACCAAGTCGTCAAGTACCAGTGGGGGGACGACCTGCGTTCCATCGACTGGAATGTCACCGCCCGGCTCGGTGAGCCCTACCGCAAGAAGTTCGTGGAGGAGCGTGAGCTTTCGCTGATTCTGGTGTTCGAGGATTCGCCGGTCCTGCAGTTCGGTTCCGGGCAGCGCACGCGGCGCGATTCGTTGCTGGAAGCCGCCGCATTGCTGATGCTGGTGAGCGCGACCAACCGCGATCGTGTTGGATTGTTCTATAGCTCGCCGGAGACATCCTGGTTCCAGCGGCCGCTGTCCGGCCGCAAGGCGATTCTGCGTCTGGCCATGCGGCTGCTGAGCCAGGCGCCGCCACCGCTGGATGTGTCGCCGTCGTGCGCCCTGCCTTGGCGGATGATCCGCCGAGCCGCGCCCAACGGCGGCGTGCTGCTCTGGTTCGGGCCGTTCGTGCCGACCGAGGCGCCCGAGGCTTGGCGCGGCCTGCAACAGCGCTGTCAGACGATCGGTGTCCGCGCCGACGATGTCTGGGATCTGGAGTTGCCACCCCGCACACGCTTGTCTGCCTACGATCCCGTGGCCGGACAGCTGGTCAACATCGACACCGCCTCGCATGCGACCCGCGCCGCACATGCGCGCTGGAGCCGGTGGCGCGAGACTCATTTCACGCGCCTGTTCGCCGCGGTCGACCATCGCCTGATCATTCACAACGATGCCGATCCCCTGCAGGCGTTGATGGCCTATTTCCGTCAGCACGGGCGCGCAGGTCGCCGCGGATGAAGACCTCAAGGATCAGGGCATGCTGAGCGGCTGGACCTTCCACGATCCACTGTACCTGTGGCTGCTCGGACTGCTGATGGTGGTCGCCGTGTTGCGGCGTCAGCGCAGCGTAACGGTGCTGATGGTGCCGGGCGCCGAGGAGTGGCAGGCCTCGACCGCGGCGAACTCGGCACCTTGGCCGGTTTTCTGCGCCTATGTCGGACTGGCCCTGCTGATCGTCGGTCTCGCCCGCCCGCAATACATGGAGCCGGATACGGATCACAAGCGCACCGGCTATGACTTCATCATCGCCATCGATCTGTCCACCAGCATGTACGCCGAGGATTTCCAGCGCGGCGACACGATGACCAATCGTCTGCAGGCGATCAAGCCGATGATCTCCGCGTTCATCAATCGCCGGCCGGATGATCGAATCGGTATCGTCACCTTTGGCGGGCGCGCCTATACCTTCGCGCCGCTGACCTTCGACCACGAGTGGCTGCGCAAGCAGACCGCGCGTCTGTCGATCGGCCTGATCGAGGACGGTACCGCCATCGGCGATGCGATCGGGGTGTCGCTGGCGCGTCTGCGCCAGGGCCAGCGGGATGACGATGCGGACAAGCGCGAAGGCGCATTCATCGTGCTGCTCACGGACGGCGCCAGCAACAAGGGTTCGCTCGATTCGCGTGCCGCGGCGCAACTCGCCGCAATCGACGGCGTCATGGTCTACACCATCGGCGCCGGTGCCGAAGGCGACATTCCGATGCCGGTCTTCGACTATGCCGGCAATCGCATCGGTACCGAAATGCGGGCTTCCGAAATCGACACGCTGGCGCTACGCGACATCGCCGACACCACCGGCGGGCTGTTCTTCCGCGCCACCGATGAAAACGCCGTGGAGGATGCCTTCAGGGCGATCAATCAGGACAACAAGATCGAGTTCGACGCGCCGCCGCCCTTGATCAGCCACGAACTTTTTCACGTCTTTGTATTGCCCGGCATCGCGCTGCTGGGGCTCGCTCTGTTTGGCGCCGTGCGGCGATCGGACGACAGGGCCTCAACGTGAATCACGCGCCGCGTGATGCCGGAATTCGCCGGGTGCGGTAAAGCCATTCACATGAGGTTTCGTCCATGACGATGTTGCGCCGTCGCTTCCTTGGGGCCCTGGGTCTGGGTGCTATGGTGTTCTTGATGTTCGGCCAAAGCGCCTGGGCAGCCGAAAAGCGGCCTTCGCCGACCAAGCCGGTTCGTATCGCGGTGATGCAGTTCATGCACGAAACGGTCACCTTCCTGCCGTTCGACACTGTCACCGAGGACTTCATCTACGAAGGCTCGCCCGCGCGTGGTGATGCGCTGCTGAGCGCGTCGAGCTATCACATCAGCCGGTCCTCCATGAGCGGCTTCGTCAAGGTGGCGCGCGAGCACGCCAATGTGGATCTGGTCGGCATCGAATCACCGCTGGGCTCGAAGAAGGGGTCCGGCTCCGGCTGGATCACCAAGGAAGCCTTCGAGCATTTCGTCGACAAGATGGCGGCGGATCTGAAAGCCCAGGGCCCGTTCGACGGTGCCTACCTGTCGCTGCACGGCGCCATGGGCGTGCGCGGCGTGGCCAGGCCGGAAGCGGAGCTGGCGCGGCGGGTGCGCGAGGTGGTCGGTTCCAAGGCGATCATCGCCGGTACCTTCGACCCGCATGGCAATGAAGACGACGAATTCCTGCGTTATGCGGACCTTGCCTTCACGATCAAGTACTACCCGCACTACGACGGCTATCTGCAGGGCGAGCGCGCGGCGCGCACCTTGATCCGCTCGATTCGCGGCGACTACAGGCCGACCAGCGCCACCCGCAAGCCGCCGATCATCACCGCCTCGGTGCTGCAATGGACCGGTGCCTCGCCATGGATGGATCTGGTGCAGCGCGCGCTGACCTGGGAGGCGCGCGAGCCCGACGTCTACGTGAATTTCTACTACGGTTTCGCGTTCGCGGACGTGGTCGACGCCGGCATGGCGTTCCAGGTGATGACCAATGGTGGTCCGGAACTGGCCGAGCACATTGCCGACGACATGGCCAACACCGCGTGGCGCCTGCGCGACGAGCTGGTACACGGCACCACGGTCTATTCAATGGCCGAAGGCGTGCAGAAGGCCAAGGCGGCGGTGAAGGAGGCGCAGGTGCCGATCGTGTTCGCCGATCACAGCGATCGCACCGGCGCGGCCACCTGGCTGCTCAGGCAGGTCATCGAGCAGAAGATGGGTCACACTTTGTTCGGCACCATCGCCGACGAAGACGTCATCGAGGCACTGCGCAAGCAGGGTGTGAAGCCGGGCGATGCCTTCGACATGGAGATCGGCGGCAAGCTCGATGTCTCTGCCGGCGAGCCGGTGCGCGTGGTCGGTACCGTCAACACCGTCAGTGGCGGGCTGGGGCGGGGCGCCGCCAAATCCCAGCTCTGGGTCAGCGTGAAGTTCGGTGATGGCAATGTGGTCATCATCAGCCCGCATCTGCATCAGAATCGCTGGCCCGAGGAATTCCTGGAGATCGGTATCAACCCGGCGGACTTCGAAGCGATCGCCATCAAGTCGCGCGTGCACTTCCGTCGCGGCTACTACGACAACGGTTATGCCAAGACCATCCTGCTGGTGGAACCCGAGCAGCCGTTCCTCGGAACCGTTCGCCTGGAAGCGCTGGATTACCAGCATCTCAAGCTCGATCACCTCTACCCGTACGGAAAGAACCTCAGCTACCCGTGAGCATGCGCGAACCTTCCGTGACACCGAACAAATCGGGGCGGGCGCCGCCTGCCATGCGGGCGATGCGTAATGGCGGTCGCGTCCGCGCCAGTCTGGGGCCGGGCCGGTGAGTTGGGGCGCTCCAT
Source organism: Banduia mediterranea (assembly GCF_031846245.1). Taxonomy (NCBI): domain Bacteria; kingdom Pseudomonadati; phylum Pseudomonadota; class Gammaproteobacteria; order Nevskiales; family Algiphilaceae; genus Banduia; species Banduia mediterranea. Next base: position 92,760 of record NZ_JAVRIC010000001.1, read on the forward strand.
GGTGCTTGCTCGCGCTGATATTGCCGCTGCTCGGTGCCGTGGGCATCGTTCGCCTCATGCGCGCCGCACCGCGGCTGCAATGGCACGCGATCAAGCGGGTGGCGATTGCCGGTCAGCGTCTGCGCGCGGCGCAGTCTCAGCCGCGGCGCCCCGCGTTCATCACCTTGCTCGCGATCACGCTGGCATTGATCGCGGTGGCGAAGCCGCGTTGGGGCGAACAGAACCAGGAATCGTATACCCACACGCGCGAAGTGATGATCGCGCTCGACCTGTCACGGAGCATGTTGACCGAGGATGTCGACCCTTCTCGGCTGGAACAGGCGCGCACGGTGACCGAGTCCCTGCTCGATGCGCTTAAAGGTGAACGGGTCGGGCTGATCGTCTTCGCCGGGACCGCCTTCGTTCAAGTGCCGCTGAGTTCCGACTACCAGATCATCCGTGAATTCCTGCCGCTGCTGGACCCCGATTACCTGCCGCAGGGCGGCTCGGACTACACCGGCATGCTCAATGCGGCCTTGGAAGGTTTTGGCGAAAACGAGGACGCCGATCGCTATTTGATTGTTCTGAGTGACGGCGAAAGCACCACCGAAGGCTGGAACAAGCTGCTCGACAAGCTGACCGAACGCCAGATCCACGTGCTGTCGATGGGCGTCGGTACCGAAGAGGGCGGGTTCATCCCGGACGAATACGGCGGTTATCTTCAGGATGCCGATGGCGGTACGGTCCATTCCACCTTGATGCCGGCGACGTTGCAGACCCTGGCGCGGCGCACCAATGGTCGGTATCTGAACGCCAGCACGCTGGCGGACGTCGAACCCCTGCTTGCCGACACCGTGGAAACCGGACGCAAAGGCCTGTTCGGGGGCGAAGTCAGCGGCACGCAGAAGGAACGCTTCCAGTGGCTGCTGCTGCCCGCAGTGCTGCTGGGGATGCTGGGCCTGGTTCGTGAATTCCGGCAGCGGCCACAGCCGCGCCAGATTCGCTTGCGCGGCGTTGACGCCAAAGCGGCGGCTTCGCGCCTGTCCGCGAGCGTCGCCGTGCTGGCCTGTCTGCTGTCGATGACGGCGCCGCCGGCAGTGCGCGCGCATTTCGATGCGGAAGCCGGTTTCGACGTACGCGAGGAATTCGACAGCAATCCGGTCGACCGCTTGCGCGCCATCGTCAGGCACCTTGGGGAATTCGACTACGACGCCTATGACCTGCGGCTGATGGTGGAGGCGACGATCAAGTACGGGCTGGACGAGCAACGAACCGGATTGCTGCCGGCCGAGGGCGTGATTCGGGATGCGATCGAAGCCACCCGGCACGGTGAGCAGCTCGACTCCTCGATCGCCGATTGGGGGCTCTACCGTTCGCGCCTCACGGCGATGCTCGCGCCACCGGAATCGGAGCAGGCCGAGGCCGAGGCCGACGAGAAGCGCAAGGAGCTGATGGACGAGGAAGACAATCCTCCGGTCGTTACCGGGCAAAGCACGCAGCAGTCCGCAACCGACTCCTTCGGGCAGGGCGCTTCGACGAAAACCGATGCCGCGCTGGGTGATCTGTCGCCGGGCGAAGACCCGGCCATCTCCAGGGGCAAAAAGCCGCCGCTGCCCAAGAGTGTGCGCAAGGCGGCCGCCATGCGTTCCAAGCCGGGAGGCGGTTCGGGGTCCAGCGTCGACCCGATTCTCGAATTCTCGAAGAAGCGAATGAAAGACGTGACGAGCAAGGATTCGCCGGGGCGCCTGCACCAGTTGTTGAGCGACGGGGCTCAGGAACAACGCGACACCAGCCAGAACGATTGGTAATGAGGTCAGGAACCGCAATGAAGTCGATCGTCCGTGTTCGCCACCTCATGTGGGCAGCCCTGCTGCTGGCCGGAACGCTGTGTTCGATCGCTCAGCCGGTGCTGGCGATCCCCGCCGAGGAGGCGGCGGCCCCGCCGGAGCTGGTGGCGCCGTCGCCGATCCTCGAGCCACTGAAACCTGGGCAAAGTGGTGCGCTGCCCTGGGCGTTCAATCCCGTCTGGTTCCTGCTGCTCGGGCTGACATTACCGGCCGCGGTCTGGACAGGCCTGGCCTGGAAGCGTGCTTTCGATACCGACCCGGCGCGCTTGCGCCGCTCTGGCGTGCGTGACCTGCATCGCCTGATCGCGGAATTGCGACGCCCCGGCGTTTTCCCGCAGGCTCGCCATCTGTACCGGTGGATGGATGCCTCCGCAAGAGCATGGAACCTGCAGGTGTCCACCCCCACCGCCAGCGAAATCTCCAGCGCCGTATTCGAGCTGAGCCAGGACGCGGTCTGTAGCGGCCGATGGTATGCGCTGTGGTGTTCGACGGAACGCGGTCTTTTTTCGGCCGAGGCTGCATTGCCGAGCGATTGGCTGGAGCGCGCCGGTAGCGCCGCCGATGACATCGAGATGCCGCCGCGCGAGCATCGCCTACCCGACCGTCGTGCGCATTGGCTGCCGACGATGCAGACCTTGATGCTGGCGACCGTGCTCGGCTTTTCCGGCGCAGCGCGATCCGCCGAGATCCCGGTCGAGGATGCCCCGGTGGTCGACTGGGCGCAGGTCCAGGCGCCGGCCCAGTCGGCGCTGCAAGCCGACTGGACGGACTGGGCCGCGCACGAGAATCTGGCGATGCTCAACATCGAACGGGAAAACTGGAACGTCGCCGTGGCGCATGGGACGGCCTCGTTCCTGCTGCATTCCTCGGCACCACACGCGCGCAACAATCTGCGCTTCGCGCTGGCGCAGACCGCGATGGCCGATCCGACGCTCAAACGCTTGTTCTTCGGCGCCTGGTATCAGCGGCTGCCTTCATGGCTCTCGGCCAGCGGATGGCAGCGTCTGGCGCTGCTGTCCGGCCTGCTGTTGGCGTTCGCGCTCGGTGTAGTCGTGATCGCGCTGTATCGGCCACGCCGACGCCTGCTGATCGGGCTCGGCGCTGGCGGCGGCGCGACCGCCGTGCTGCTGCTGGCCGTCAGCGTGCTGTGCTGGAGCGCGTACGGCGACCTGCGGTACGTGGATGTCGGCATGGTCGTGCAGAAGGTCAAGCTGAGCCCGGAACCGACCGACCTGGTACCCGAGGAAGAAACCGCGCCCCTGGTGGCCGGTGCGGTGGTGAAGGTCTCGCGCTCGTTTCTGGGCTGGAAGCGGATCGTTGCCAGCCAGGGGCCATCGGGTTGGGTTCGCGACAATGCGGTGATTCCGCTGTATGCCGATCGTTGAGCCTGATCGAGCGTCGCGCCGACATGTTCGAGCGAGGTTCGCCAGTGGCCGGAATTTGCGAGATGCCGACATAACCACGAGTTATACAGGCTCGCGATCAATTCATTGGCCGCTGCGGAACTCGCTCTATATGGTCTTAGTCGCTCTCGAAACCTGTAGCGAGACCGCCGTGGGACCCAGCGCAGCCAACAGCGGCCCGCAGGAATTCGAAGTCACTCAGACCAAGAGGATGCATTCATGAAGTTACCGCGCCGCACTCTACTCACGATGCTCTGTCTGGTGGTCGTCGGACTTTCGCCCTGGGGCTTCGGCGCGCAGGCCGCCGACAAGCGCATCAACGCCACCAAGCCGGTGCGCATCGCGGTCATGAAATTTTCGCACGAGACCGTGACCTTCCTGCCATACGACACCACCACCGACGACTTCATCTTCGAAGGCTCCCCGGCCCGTGGCGAGTCGCTGTTGAGCTCATCGCCGCAGGGCTACATCGGCGGTTTCGTGCAGGTCGCGCGCGAGCACGCCAATGTGGAGCTGGTCGGCATCGAATCACCGCTGGGTTCGAAGAAGGGTTCCGGCTCCGGCTGGATCACCAAGGAAGCCTTCGACTACTTCGTCGACAAGATGGTCGCCGACCTCAAGGCACAAGGTCCGTTCGACGGTGCCTATCTGTCCCTGCACGGCGCCATGGGCGTGCGCGGTGTGGCCAAGCCGGAAGCGGAGATCGCGCGGCGTGTGCGCGAAGCGATCGGGCCGAAGGCGATGATCGCCGGCACCTTCGATCCGCACGGTAATGAAGACGGCGAGTTCCTGCGCTACGCGGACCTCGCGTTCACCATCAAGTACTACCCGCATTACGACGGCTACCTGCAGGGCGAGCGCGCGGCACGCACCCTGATCCGTTCGATTCGTGGTGACTACAAGCCCACGACCGAATCGCGCAAGCCGCCGATCATCACCGCCTCGGTGCTGCAGTGGACCGGTGCCTCGCCGTGGATGGACCTGGTGCAGCGCGCCTTGACCTGGGAAGCGCGCGAACCCGATGTCTACGTGAATTTCTACTATGGCTTTGCATTTGCGGATGCCGTCGATGCCGGCATGGCGTTCCAGGTGATGACCAATGGTGATCCGGAACTGGCCGAGCACATTGCCGACGACATGGCCAACACCGCCTGGCGCCTGCGCAAGGAGCTGGTCTACGGCACCAAGGTGCACAAGATGGCCGAAGGCATCGGTCTCGCCAAGAAGGCGGTCGAGGACGGCAAGGTGCCGGTGGTGCTGGCGGATCACAGCGACCGCTCGGGAGCCGCCACCTGGCTGCTGCAGCAGGTCATCGAGCAGAAACTGAGCGGCGTGCTGATCGGCACCGTCGCGGACGAGGACGCCATCGAAACCCTGCGCAAGCAGGGCGTGAAGCCGGGCGATCCCTTCGACATGAAAATCGGCGGTCGTCTTGATGTGTCGGCGGGAGATCCGGTGCGGGTGGTCGGCACCGTCAACACCGTGAGCGGCGGCATGGGGCGGCGGCGTGGTGGCACCAGCGCGACGGCGTCCCAGCTCTGGGTCAGCGTCAAGTTCGGTGACGGCAACGTGGTCGTCATCAGTCCGTACCTGCACCAGAACACCAATCCCGAGGCGTTTCTGGAGATCGGCATCAATCCTGCCGACTTCGACGTGATCGCGATCAAGTCGCGCGTGCATTTCCGGCGCGGCTACTACGACAACGGCTACGCCAGGACCATCCTGCTGGTCGAGCCGGAGCAGCCGTTCCTGGGCACGGTTCACCTCGAAGCGCTGGATTACCAGCACCTCAAGCTGGATCACCTGTATCCCTACGGCAAGAACCTCACCTATCCCTAGTTATCCGGTGACGTGCACCAGCGGCAAAGATTCCCTTAAGCGATCCGATGAGCCCTTGATATGACGACTGCAAGACGAACGGTACTGATGTTGCTGGCCCTGGCGGCGATGGGTGCATCGCTGCCAGGCGGCGCGGCGCTGGCGGCGGACAAGCCGATCAACACCACCAAGCCGGTGCGCATTGCGGTCATCTACTTCGTGCATGAAACGGTGACGTTCCTGCCGTACGACACGCGGCTGGAAGACTTCATCTACGAGGGTTCGCCGGCCCGTGGCGAGGCGCTGCTGAGCGCATCTCCACGCAGCTACATGGGCGGCTTCGTGCAGGTGGCGCGCGAACACGCCAATGTGGAATTGATCGGCATCGAATCGCCGTTGTTTCCGAAGACCGGCTCCGGCTCGGGTTGGATCGACAAAAGCACCTACGATCACTTCGTCGACAAGATGATCTCCGAGCTCAAGGCACAGGGGCCGTTCGACGGCGCCTATCTGGCCCTGCATGGCGCGATGGGTGTGCGCGATGTTGCCAAGCCCGAAGCGGAGCTGGCGCGCCGCGTTCGCGAGGTGATCGGGCCCAAGGCCTTCATTGCCGGCACCTTCGATCCGCACGGCAACGAGGATCAGGATTTCCTGAGGTATGCCGACCTGGCCTTCTGCGTGAAGTACTACCCACACTACGACGGCTATCTGCAGGGCGAACGCGCGGCACGCACGCTGATCCGTTCGATCCGAGGCAACTACAAGCCGGTGACCGAAACGCGCAAGCCGCCGATCCTCACGCCGTCGGTACTCCAATGGACCGGCGCTTCGCCGTGGATGGACCTGGTGCAGCGTGCGCTGACCTGGGAAGCGCGCGAGCCCGATGTCTATGTGAACTTCTACTACGGCTTCGCCTTCATGGATTCGGCCGAGGCCGGTATGGCCTTTCAGGTGATCAGCAATGGCGATCCCGAGCTGGCGGCGCACATCGCCGACGACATGGCGAACACCGCCTGGCGCCTGCGCGACGATCTGGTGCACGGGACCAAGGTCTACTCGATGACCGAAGGCGTGCGCCTGGCCAAGGAGGCGATGAGCAAGGGTGAGTATCCGATCGTGCTGGCCGACCATAGCGATCGCTCGGGCGCGGCGACCTGGCTGTTGGAGCAGGTGATCGAGCAGGATCTCAGCGACACCCTGATCGGTACGGTCGCCGACAACGAGGCGATCGAGGCACTGCGCAAGAAGGGCGTAAAGCCGGGCGATCCTTTCGACATGGCGGTCGGTGGCCGTCTCGACCAGTCCGCCGGTGATCCGATTCGCGTGGTCGGTACCGTCAACACCGTCAGCGGCGGCATGTGGCGCGGCGGTTTTGGGGCCGGCGGCTCGCAGCTGTGGGTCAGCGTGAAGTTCGGCGACAACAACGTGCTCGTGATCAGTCCCTACCTGCACCAGAACACCGAACCGGAAGCCTTCCTCGACATCGGCATCAATCCCGATGATTTCAAGGCGATCGCGATCAAGTCCCGCGTGCACTTCCGCCGCGGCTACTACGACAACGGATACGCCAGGACGATCCTGCTGGTCGAGCCCGAACAGCCGTTCCTGGGCACCATCCGCATTGACGCGCTGCCGTACAAGTACCTGGACGTGAACAACTTCTATCCTTACGGCAAGGACGTGTCCTATCCCTGACGGCCATGCCACAAGCGGCACTCTGAGAATGAACCGCCTGCGGCATGGCCGTTCCCCTCACCCACCGCTCGCATTCGCAAGTGGTTCCCCCTCTCCCGCAAGCGGGCGAGGGTCGGTCGGCATCACGCCGTGCGTGATTCACGCTAAGGCAGCCTGCCCGCCGCGACGCCTGCATTGACAGGCGCGCGGCAGACGGCGAGGGTGTTGCGTATCAATCGGCGTTGTTGAATCCAGCAAGCCCGCTGCCGGGGCATGGCGGCGGGCTTGCTGTGCGAGGATTGAATCTGGATCGCTCCGTCTACGTACATCACCACGGTCGTGCCCCACGATGAACTCAACGAATGAATCCCCATCGCTTGCCACCGCGAATCCGGGGCGCCGACTGACGATCCGGATCTTTGTGGGAATGGGGCTGGGCGTACTGCTTGGTGGCTCGATCAATCTGCTCGGTCTGCTGCCCGCCACCGAGTCCCTCAGCGCCTGGCTGGTGGACTACGGCGCCAACGGCATTCTGTACATCATGGGGCAGGCCTTCGTGCGTCTGCTCCAGGTCATCGTCATCCCGCTGGTCGTGGTTTCTCTGACCTGCGGTACGGCCTCGCTCGACAGCATCCGCCAGCTCGGCCGGATCGGCGCCAAGACATTGGGTCTCTATCTGCTGACTACGGCTGGCGCGATCACGCTCGCCTTGCTGGCGGCACTGATCTTCAAGCCCGGCCAGGGTTTGTCGCTCAGCTCCGACGCGAGCTTCGACACCCGCGATGCACCGCCGCTGGTCGACGTGCTGGTGAACCTGTTTCCGCGGAACATCTTCGAGTCCATGAGCAGCGGCGACATGCTGCCGGTGATCATTTTCTCGATCCTGCTTGGGCTGGGCATGACGATGGCGGGCGAGCCCGGCAAGCGGATGCTGAGCTTCTTCCAGGACCTCGACGCGATCATCATGAAGGTGGTCGGCATCGTCATGAGTCTGGCGCCGTACGGCGTGTTCGCACTCATTGCCCGCACCTTCGCCACCGAGGGCTTCGGCGCCTTCCTGCCCCTGCTGAAGTTCCTGCTGCTGGTGCTGGCGGTGCTGGCGACGCATGCCTTCCTGGTCTACCCCAGCCTGCTCAAGCTGCTCAGTGGACTGAGCCCGCGCACCCTGCTGCGCAAGATTCGGGACGTGCAGCTGTTCGCGTTCTCGACCGCATCGAGCAATGCCACCATTCCTTTGAGTCTGGGGGTTCTTGAGCGCAAGCTCGGCGTGAAGAACGCAGTGGCCTCGTTCACGGTGCCCTTGGGCGCGACCATCAACATGGACGGCACCGCGATCATGCAGGGCGTGGCCACGATCTTCATTGCGCAGGTCTACGGCATCGACCTCGACACCAGCCAGCTGCTCATGGTGGTGCTCATCGCCACTCTGGCGTCGATCGGCACTGCCGGGGTGCCTGGTGTCGGCCTGATCATGCTGTCGATGGTGCTCACCCAGGTTGGACTGCCTGTGGCCGGCATCGGCCTGATCATCGGCGTCGACCGCATTCTGGACATGGCGCGTACGGCGGTGAACGTGACCGGCGACTGCGTCGTGACCTGCATCGTCGCCAATAGCGAAAAGCAGCTGGATACCGAGGTCTACAAGCAGTCGGGCCCGGCCTGATCCGGAACAGGCCGGGCGGTCGCTCCAGGCCGGGCCGCCTCTGCGACTACGCAGGTATTCCACGATTCCCGGGAGCGCGCTTGGCGGCCCGGCGGCTCGTATGGCGCACTTGCCGGCGCGCGCCCCCGCCGATGCGTTCGGCACCGCGCTTTGCGCTTCGCAAAATCTGGCCTATCTCCTTGAATTGAGTGGCGCTTGTCGGCGCTGCAGGCCTTGAACCACAACGAAGATAACCCTCAGTTATGGGCTCAATCGATCTTTTGATTGGAGCCCACTCGCCTGTGCCGACTATCGTTTTGCGTACCAATGCGAAGGCTGCCTCCACCCTCCAGGCGTCCGGATAGAAGCGGCGATTTCCGCGGCGAACCGGTTTGCAGCTTGATGCGTTTGTGCTGCCCGACATCCCGATAACAAAACCGGAACGCCTCCCTGGATTCCAATGCCCAATTCCCACGAAAACAAACAACCTGAAACGAGTGCCCCCGCGAGCTGGGGGCCGCCCTATCTGCTGTATCTGGGCAATGCCGCGGACGAACTTTCGATCAAGACGGCGCGTGGACTGGCTTACTGGCGGCCTCAATGGTGCATCGGTCAGCTGCGCGGCGCCGAGTGCGTGCCCGAACTGAAACTTCCGTACCTGTCCTGCGTCGATGCCAAGGCCGCTGGTGCCAACACCATGGTTCTCGGCGTTGCCAATGCCGGCGGCCGTTTGAGCCCGGACATCGTGCGCGATGTGGTTACGGCGCTGGAGGCGGGTCTCAACGTGGCCTCGGGCCTGCACCAGCGTCTGAGTGCGCATCCCGAGATCGTCGCGGCCGCTGCCCGTACCGGCCGGGAATTGTTCGAGGCGCGCCAGTTCCAGCATGAGATTCCGGTCGGAAAAGGCAGTCGCCGCGCCGGTCTGCGTCTGCTGACCGTCGGCACGGACTGTTCGATCGGCAAGATGTATACGAGCCTGGCGATCGAGCGCGAAATGCTCAAGCGCGGTATCGCCGCCAACTTTCGCGCCACCGGCCAGACCGGCATCCTGATCGCCGGCGGCGGCGTTCCGATCGACGCGGTGGTTGCCGACTTCATTTCGGGTGGCGCGGAATGGGTGTCGCCGGCGCGCGACGACGGCGGTTGGGATGTGATCGAAGGGCAGGGCTCGCTGTTTCATCCGTCCTACGCCGGGGTGTCGCTGGGCCTGCTGCACGGCTCGCAGCCGGATGCGCTGGTGCTGTGTCATGAGCCGGGGCGGCCGCATATGCGCGGGCTCCCGGAGTTCAGCCTGCCTGAGCTGAAGACCTGCCTGGAGACGAACCTGCAGGCATCCCGACTGACCAGCCCGGACGTGGTGGCGGTCGGCGTGGCGCTGAACACCTCCAAACTCGATAACGAAGCGGCGCAGCGCGCCTGCGCTGAAATCGAGGACTTGATGGGCCTGCCGTGTCAGGATCCTGTGCGTATGGGATTGGATCGTATCGTCGATCAGGCCTTGGCATGTTGCGGGAACTGAAAGTAAGCGTCGAAAGCTGGCCGTTGCTGGTACCGTTTCGCATCTCGCGCGGCGTCAAGACGGCCGCCGAGGTGGTGGTGGTGGAAATCGTGGAAGCCGGCGTCCGTGCGCGGGGCGAAGCGGTGCCGTACTCGCGATACGGTGAAACCACGCGAACAGTCGTCGAGACCATCCAGCGCATGGCCGGCGCCATCGCCGCGGGCGCGTCGCGGGCCGAGCTCGAAGAACTGATGCCGCCGGGCGCCGCGCGCTGCGCGGTCGATTGCGCGCTTTGGGACCTGTCTGCGCGAATCTCGGGTGTTTCGGTGACGGCGCAGCTCGGCCAGCCGTCATTGCCACCATTGCAGAGCGCGCTGACTGTCAGTCTCGACACGCCGCAAGCCATGTCGGAGGCGGCGGCCAAGCTGGATGACGGCGGTCTGATCAAGATCAAGGTCGACGCGAGCCGGCCGGAGGCGCAAGTGCGCGCCGTGCGGGAGGTCTTGCCCGAGGCGCGGCTGATCGTGGACCCAAACGAAAGCTGGAACCTCGAACTGCTCAAATCACTGGCGCCCACGCTGCAGGCCCTGCGCGTGGACCTGCTCGAACAGCCGCTGCCGGCTGATGCGGACGAAGGTCTTGAAGGTCTGAATCTGTCGGTGCCGGTGTGTGCCGACGAGTCATGTCACGTCAGCGAGGACTTGCCGCGTCTGCGTAGCCGCTACCAGGCGGTGAACATCAAGCTTGAAAAGACCGGTGGGCTGACCGAGGCGCTGAAGCTGCTCGAGTCTGCGCAGGCAGCCGGATTCACGATCATGTCGGGCTGCATGGTGTCGACCTCTCTCGACATCGTGCCGGCGTTTCACATCGCCCGGCATGCGGATTTCGTGGACCTTGACGGTCCGATCCTGCTGGCGCGGGACCGTCCGGGCGGGGTGTCGTTCAAGGGTGGCCAGTTGCTGCCACCCGATCCAGGGTTCTGGGGCGAAGCCGCCTGAGCGGCGCCAGTCTGCGACGAACAGGGACCGTCCTGTTCATCGCAGACAAGTCCGTATCCCGCCTGCTGATGCTGTGGGCGTATCCAGCGTGAAGAAATATTCCTGTGGCCGTACCGCCGTGCGGGCCTGAAGGCGTGCATCGCCTTTTTGTAGGGTGCTTGTGACACTGGCATGAAATCTGCGACCTCGCAGTCTGATTGCCGGGTGACAACACAACGGGATTCGCGACGTACGATTCCCGCCCAGACAGGATGGATATGCCAGCTATGCGCCTTCGTCATATCGAAGTATTTCAAGCCATCATGGAAGCTGGAACGCTGACCGGGGCGGCGTCCATCCTCAACATTTCGCAACCCGCAGCGACCAAACTGCTGCAACAGGCCGAACGCCGCCTCGGCTTCGCACTGTTCGTGCGGGCCAAGGGACGGCTGCATCTCACGCCAGAAAGCATGCTGCTGAAAGGGCAGATCGAACGCATCTCCGACGAGCTGCGTGACCTTCAGCGCCTGGCATCGAACGTTGCACAGGCCGGCAAGTACGTGCTGCGTGCGGTGAGCACGCCGACGCTGGCGAACTCGATCGTGCCGAAGTCGATCACCCGCCTCCGACAAGATTTTGGCAATACCGCCATTGAACTGTCGACGCAGCATTCTCGCGAAATGCTCACGTCCATCCTGCTGCGCGAGACCGATATCGGCCTGACGCTGCAGGAGCTGAATCATCCGGATGTGCGTTGCGAACCCTTGTGCACGGGTTCCCTGGCCTTGATCGCACCGCCTGGAACCTGGCCCAAGATGGAGTCGGTGCAGCCGATCGGAATCGACTGGATCGCCGGTTCCCAGCTGGTCGGCATTGCCACCATGGACTGTCTGGGGCGCCAGCTCCAGGCTTACCTGGAACGCCTGACGCCAGCGCCGCGCATCACCACCTGGGTGCAGACCTACCAGATCGCCAAGGAACTCGTCTGTGCCGGAGAGGGGCTGGCGCTGGTCGATCCGTTCACCGCGGTCTCGGCGGGCCCCGATGTTCAGATCAGGACGGTGGTCCCGAACTTCCCGGTCAGGCTGTATGCGGCCTACCGCATCGACGGTCCGCTCAACAGCGTGCAGAAAACCTTCCTGCAGTGCGTCGAGGGCGTGTCGCGGGAATTGATCGATGCGCTTCAGGGCGTCGGAACCGAAGCGGCCTAGCCTCGCTCGTTGTGCCGCCGGCTATCGCGGCGGAGCCGCTTCGAGACGCTCGGCGTCGCGCAATTGAGTCAGTTCCAGGCGGATGTCGTCCGCCTGTTTCAGCCCGGCGGTGCTGTTGGCGCCCGTGAGGCGATGACACAGCCGATCCATCAGTACGTAGATGATCGGAATCACCAGCAGCGTGAGAAACGTAGAGAGCGTGAGGCCGCCAACGACAACCAGCCCGAGCGGGTTGCGGGTTTCGGCACCCGCGCCGTCGCTGATCGCGATCGGTACGGCACCAAGCACGGTTGAAATCGAGGTCATCAGGATCGGTCGGAAGCGCAGGATGGCCGCTTCCATGGCGGCCTGGGTCGCATTGAATCCACGCTCGATCTGGAGCTGGTTGGCGAACTCGACAATCAGGATTCCGTTCTTGGCCACCAGGCCGATCAGCATGATCAGGCCGAAGCGCGAGAACAGGCTGTCGGTCATCGGCACGCCCCAGTAACGCGTGCAATACAACACCGTGATGCCGCCGGCGATCGCGAGCAGCACGCCGGTGAATATCGTGATCGGGTGCGCCCAGGATTCGAACTGAGCGGCCAGGATCAGAAACGTGAACAGCAGGGCCAGGCCGAACAGCGCGGTCGTATCGCTGGCACCTTCGACGAATTCGCGCGCCTGTCCGTCCCAGGAGTAGGAGTAGCCGGCCGGCAGTTCGTCGCGGGCGACGCGCTGAAGAAAATCGATGCCATCACCGATAGCCACGCCTTCTCCGAGCTGTGCGGACAGCGTTACCGCACGCAGGCGATTGAAGTGTGGATAGCCTTCAGGTACCGATGATTCCGTCCAGTCGACCAAGCTGCTCAGCTGTACCGTCCCGCCGTTCGCGGAATGCACGTAGAGGCGCGCCAGGTCCTGAGGTGTGGCCCGCCGGGCGTTTTCCATCTGCAGGATGACGTCGTATTGCTGGTTGCCGCGCTGGAATTCGGTGACGCGTCGGCTGCCCAGCATCGTCTCCAGCGTGGCGGCGATTTCACCGACCGAAACCTGCAGCGCGGCGGCCTTGGCGCGGTCGATCTTCACGTCGATCTGCGGTTTCGTCGGCGACGGATCCAGACGTGTGTTGCCGAACAGCGGGCTGCTGCGCGCTTGCGCAAGTATGGCTTCGCCGGAGCGTTGCAGCACGTCGAAGTCGGCACCTTGCAGCACCAGCTGCACGGCGCTGGCGCCGCGGCGGCCGCCGACGCCGCCGAACGGGCGCGAAGTGGCGACGTTGATCTGCACGCCGGTCATGTTGCGGCGAAATTCCGCGCGGAGTGCGGCGATGATTTCCTGAGTGCTGCGTTCGCGTTCTTCCCAGGGCTTGAGCGTGCCGGTGACGTAGGCCTCGTCGTCACTGACCCGGTGGAACGTGCGGTCGATCTCCGGCAGATCGAGGATCGCCTGTTCGATCTGCGTGGAGTAGTGCCGTACATAGGCCGGTGTCGATCCGACCGGCGCGATGATGGTCGCGGTCAGAATGCCGCGATCCTCGGTGGGAACCAGTTCGCGCGCAAGCTGCGTGTAGAGGAATCCGCCGAGCGCAACGAAGCCGACACAGGCGCCGAGGACCAGGCCTTTGTGATGAAAGGCGCCTTTGAGCAGCCCCTCGAAGCGGCGGTTGAGCCATACGAAGGCCGGCTCGGTCTTGTCATAGAACCAGCCGTGGCCCTTGGCACCCGGCGCCTTGAGCATGCGCGCGCAGAGCATGGGCGTCAGCGTCAACGCGACGAAGGCGGAGACCAGCACCGACACCGCCAGGGTAATGCCGAATTCGTAGAACAATCGCCCGATCTGCCCGGACTGAAACGCCACCGGCAGGAATACGGCGGCCAGCGTCAGCGTGGTGGCGATGATCGCGAACGCGACCTGGCGGGCGCCGAGAATCGCTGCATAGATCGGTGGTGTGCCCTCTTCGATGCGGCGATAGATGTTTTCCAGCATCACGATGGCGTCGTCGACCACCAAACCGATCGCCAGCACGCAGGCGAGCAGCGTCAGCACATTGATCGAGAAACCCAGCGAGGCAATGATCGCAACCGAACCGATGATCGACACCGGGATCGCCAGCAGCGGAACCAGCGTGGCACGCCAGTTCCGCAGAAACAGGAAGATCATCAGTATGACCAGCACCACCGCCTCGTAGAGCGTCTTGAAGACCGCCTCGACAGATCGGCTGACGTAGACCGAATCGTCTTTGCTGACCTGAATGTTGATCCCGGCCGGAAGATCCTGAGCAAGCGTGGGGAGCAGCGCCTTGACGCCGTCGATCAGCTCCAGAAGATTGGCCTGCGACTGACGCATGACCCGCACGCCGACGGTCGGGCGCCCCATGAACATGGTGTCGGAGCGGTAGTTCTCGGCGCCGAGTTCGACCCGGCCCACGTCGCTGAACTTGACGTGATAGTTGCCGCGCGATGCCAATATCAGGTTTTCGAACTCCGAGGTCTCCTGCAGGCTGCCGAGCAGCCGCACCGGAAATTCACGCGCATTGGACTCGATACGGCCGCTCGGTACCTCGATATTCTGCAGCCGCAGGGCACGTTCGATATCCGAAACCGTCAAGCCGTAGGCGGCGAGCCGGTCGCTGTCGATCCATAGACGCATCGCGAAGCGCGGGCCGTCGATGCGCACCGAACCGACGCCGGGAACCGTCTGCACGCGCGGAACCACGAACCGCTCCAGCAGCTCCACGATTTCGAGGCGGCTGTAGACCTCGGAGTTGAACGAGATCGTCATCACCGGCGAGGAGTCGGGATCGGATTTCGTGACCTGTGGCGGATCCACATCCTGCGGCAGACTGACGCGACTGACGCGGTCACGAACATCGTTGGCGGCCTCGTCGATGTCGCGGTCAAGCTTGAATTCGATCGAGATTCGAGATTCCTGTTCGTTCGAGGTCGAGCGAATCAGGCGGATGCCCTCGATCGCGGAGATTTCCTTTTCCAGCGGTTCGGAGATCTTGCTCTCGACGACCTGGGCGGATGCACCGACGTATTCGGTCTGCACTGACACCGTCGGCCGATCGACCTCGGGATATTCGCGCACCGGCAGTTCGCTGAAGCGCAGCAGGCCGACGATGACGATCAGCAACGCGACGACGATGCAGATGATCGGGCGCCGGACTGAAATTTCTGAGAGCACCATGTCGTCAGTGCTGCGAAATTGCGCTGTAGGCCTGAGCCGCCGGGCGGGGTGACAGCGGGCTGTCCGGATACAGTGCGAGAGCACCGACGCCCGCGGTCACGACGGACTGATTCTCAAGGTTTTCGCTGGCCCGGACTTCCACCAGGCCCTCGCTGCGCAGACCGAGCTCGACCGCGATGAACGCGGCGGTGTAGTCGTCACCGCGCGCGCGCGCGAGCACGATCTGCGGACCCTGTGTCGAATTCAGGATCGATGCTTCCGGCACCGTCAGTGTCTGTCTGCGCACGTCGAGCACCAGTTCGATATTGGCGAACATGCCCGGCCTGAGGGCGTCGGACGCGTTGTCGAGCACGCCCTTGACCAGACTGGATCGGGTGTCCTGATTCACGGCCGAACTGACGAAGTACACCTTGCCGGTGGTCGCTGCGTCCGCAGCGGAGCCCGAGCCGTCGGAACGCAGCGCGAAGGCGGTGCCTGCGCGGACCTTGTGCAGATAACGCTCCGGCACCTCGAATGCGACCTTGAGTGGACTCAGGTCATCCACCGTGGTGATGCCGGTCTGCGGGTTGACGTAATCGCCCGGCGAAATCGAACGGGCGCCGACCACGCCGTCGAACGGCGCCTTGACCTCGGTTTTCGCAAGGCGGCTGCGCACCAGCGCAAGCTCTACACGCGCGCTGTTAAACACCGCGGTCGAGCGATCGAGATCGGCTTGTGAAGCATTGCGTGACTTGCTCAGATCCCGAACCCGTTCGAGGGTAATGCGCGCCAGATCGTACGCCACCTCGGCCTGCGCTTCCTGAGCAACCAGTTCGCTGTCCTCGATTTTTAGCAGGACCTCGCCTGAGCGAACCTGCTGGCCTTCGGCGAAGTCGATCCGCTGCACGACGCCGGCGATCTCGGACTGGATCTGCGCGGACTCGTTGGGCATCACCGTGCCCACCAGGCTCAAGGTCTGCACCAGATCGCGCCGCGTGATCTTCATCACCTCAACGGGCTGTGCGGTCTGGACTGCCGGTGGTGACACCGAGGCATTGCTGTCGGAGGAGCATCCGGCCAGCAGCTGGAGCCCCGCAATGAGTGGCATCGAATAGAGAAGCAGGCTGGAACGCATCAAGTGGTCTGGGAGATAACCCGAGAAACGGAGACAGTGGTACGGATCGGGATGAATTCCCGCCCAGCCTTACATAATTGAGTTTCGTGGAAGATAGATAGGGCCGTGCCTGGGGGCCAATGAATAGATGTGGGGTCACCATAACTGTGAGTTATGGTGCAGGCGCAGTCAGGCTGGCGCGTGTGTTGCGGAGTACGCACTGGCGGTAATTTTGAATGCCCTGCTGTGCGTGCCCGTCGAATGCCGGAACGCAATAGAGAGTTTTTACCGCCGGGCGCGACGAACCTCGTGTCTGATTGGCTGACTGAGTCGGCGAATTTTGTCGGTCGGCGCGGTTTGTGCGGCCAATAGCGCACCGATTTGGGGCGAACCCATTCCAACAATGAGCGCCGCGACAGCAGATGGTGCAAGCGCATAACGAATGGTTATGCCGCTTGGCGGCCTTTTCATTGGTCTAGGCCAAAGGCACCCACTAAGGTTGATAGCCACCGAGGAAGCTGTTGTTTCGTGGTTGATTCCGAGAAGGCGAATAACCAGGCGCGAATATCAAATGATTGTTCGCGGGGGGCGGGAAATCTTCCGATTCTCAGCCACAGCTTCTCTTGGTCCTGAGGGATCAGGAATAAAGCGTATCAGGCCGCCTTGGGGTGTGAATCGGGGGCAGTGCTTGTGGGGTTGTTTTTGTGGAATCAAGGGTGCTTCTTTCAAGAATTCATGTGTGTGAAGAAGTCCGATAGATCGCATTTCTGCGAAGCGCTGGGGATCGTCGTGATCCATCGAGACGCTTCGCCGCAGACACCATTTACTGATCGGGAGTTCTTGTGTTGACGACTAAGACATCGCCGCTAGTCCAACGGGATCGAGTGGCCAACGGGGCGCGGAACCTGTACCGGAAGCCCAGGGGCTTCGTGGGAACCTTGCTGCTCGCCGGAATCACCTGTGCGCATGCGCAGGAGCCGGCCGCCACCGCCGCGGAAGACGTGGTGATGGAGGAGGTCGTTGTGACCGGCACCAGCATTCAACGCGGTGACGACGCGGCCTTGCCGGTCACCGTGATGAGCCGCGAGGAAATGGACCTGCGCGACGCGGGTTCGCCCGTGGATCTGCTGACCTCGCTGCCGGCGGTCACCGGCGTGCCTTTGAACGAATCCACTCAGGGCGGCGCCGGTGCGCGCGGTGACGTGGCTTCGATCGCGATGCGCGGCCTGGGGTCCGGCAGCACGCTGGTCCTGCTCAACGGCCGCCGCATGGCGGCGCATGGTATTTCCGCGAACGAGAATGGCGTTCCTGCACTGTCAGTCAACTCGAACGTGATGCCGGTCCGCGGGCTGGATCGCGTCGACGTGCTGCGTGACGGCGCGTCTTCGATCTACGGTTCCGATGCGGTTGCCGGTGTCGTCAACTTCGTCGTCGATACCGACTATGTTGGTAACGAAATCCAGCTGCAGGGTGGCTTCGCCGAAATCGGGTCCGGCGACGACCGTCGCCTGACGCTGACCCACGGTGACTACTATCTCAATGACAGGATGCATTGGATCTCGACCTTCGATCTCTATGATCGGGACGCGACCAAGAGCGCGGACGTCATGGGCGACTCGAACAAGGTCGATCAGGCGCCCGAAGGTTTCAATTCGCTGACCGGCCGCTTTTTCGATCGCAGCTCATCAAGTGCCTATCCTGCCTACCGCGTCGGTGACTCCACGTCGACACGGTATCTGGTGCCGACGTCTTCCGGCGCGGCGTTCAGCGACACCGTTCCGGCCCGAGACGGCGAGTTCGCATCGGACTACTACTACGATTTCAACGTGGGCTATGCCTTGCCCGAGACGACGCGCCTGAACTGGTTCAACCAGGTCGACTATGAGGTCAACGACCACCTCACGATGTTCGGCGAAGTGATGCTGTATGCCGCCGATTCCACGATGGTGCGCGCGCCGGTCTCCTACAGTGCCTCGTCCAACCGCAACATCGTGCTGGGTATCGACAATCCCTGGAACCCCTACGGTACGCGCTTCAATCCCGATGATCCGCAGGAGGTGACGATCACCTCCTACCGATTCGTCGACAACGGCAACGAAACCGTCGAGATCGAAACACGTGCCTATCGCTTCGTGCTGGGAGGCCGCGGTGCGATCAATGACCGCTGGAACTGGGAATCGGCGGCGACGTTTTCTCGCTCGGGTACCCGAGACGTATCACAGAACGCCATACGCGAAAGTGCGGTGCTCGATGCGATCGGATCCGGTTCCTACAATCCCTGGAACTACGACTTCGGCGTCGTCGACGGTCAAGTGGTGCCGACGACGGCCTATGTAAACTCGCAAGACTCCATCGATCCGTTCTCTCAGGATTTCATTCAGACCGGGCGTGACATCCTCGCCACCATCGATGCCCGCGTTACGGGCGACCTGATCGACACATGGGCGGGCCCCTTGCAGGTGGCGGCAGGCGCCGAGCATCGCTGGGATGACTACTCGCTGACGCGTCCCCAGTATCACGGTCTCAACTATGAAGGTAACGCCCTGGGTCTGGATCCCGGCGACAACGATTTCATGCAGGCCTCGCCGGTCGGCAACATCGTCGGTGATCGCACTGTGGCTGCCGGTTTCATCGAGACTGTGATCCCTCTGGTTTCGGAGTACAACGAAGTTCCCGGCATCCGCAGCCTGTCACTCGGTGCATCGGTGCGCTATGAGGAGTACAGCGACTTTGGCGGGACCACCAATCCGAAGTTCACCCTGGACTTCCGTCCGGTCGATCAGGTCATGATTCGCGCCTCGTACAACGAGGGATTCCGCGCACCGAGTCTGGCCGCCATCAACTATCCGTCTCGGACCTCCGTGGGGTCCTATTCCGATCCCTACCGTCAGGATGTGACTGGTCTACCGGAGGACGGGCAGATTCAGCGTCTGCAGACCACCACCGGCAATTCCGATCTCAAGCCGGAAGAGTCCAAGGGCTACACGCTGGGTACGGTCGTGGACGTGCCGTGGATCGACGGCCTGCGCTTCTCGGTCGACTGGTTCAAGATCGAGCAGGAAAACATCATTGCCGCGCCCAACGCCAACCAGTTGCGCATCGACGATGCAGAACGTCTTTTCAATGCCACGCAGGCTGCGCTGGCGGCCGGTGTCGCCTACGAGGACATCGATCTTGGCAGCGGTACCGATGACTACGCCGGCAACGCTCTGGTTCGCCGCGCCGAGGTGACCGACGATGACATTGCCAACTTCGAGGCGTACAACGAAGGCAGGCCGCAGTCGGAATGGGTGGCCCCGGTCGGCGCCCTGGTCGAGACCCTGACGCCGTTCGACAACCTGGACTCGTCGCTGATCAAGGGCTACGACTTCAACATCACCTATGACCTGCCGTCATTCAGCTGGGGCAAGCTCAGGCTGTCCACCGACTGGACCTATCTCGACACCTTCAAGCGTCTCGGCGGAGCCGATGGGTCCTCGTCCACGCAGCTGGGTATCGATGGCAATGCGCGTCTGCGCGGTTCGGCCGCACTGAGCTGGACCAACGGCGCCTACGCTGCGGGTCTGAGCGCCTACTACATCGGTGAGTACGCGGATACCGGTGCCTCGATTTCCGATGCGGTGTACCAGGAGCTGGGCCAGCCCGGCTACGTCAAGACGGTCGACGGCGTCCACTACTGGAAGGTCGACGATACCGTCACCTTCAACGCCTTCGCGTCCAAGACCTTCATGTCCGACAGCCTGCTGCTCGACGGCCTGAACCTGCGCCTCGGCGTCAAGAACCTCACGGACGAGAAGCCGCCGCTGACGTCCGCGACGTCCGGCTACGATGCTTCGGTCTACAACGCCGTCGCAGCAGGACGGGTCTGGACACTGCGACTCAGCAAGAGCTTCTGATCGCGGTTTTACTTGCCGGTGGGGCGCCAGTGATGCCGCCCCACCGGCCCTGTTTCTGAAGAGAATGGCAGATATGAAATTTCGAAAACCTTTACGGCTTACTCTTTCTACCGGCTTGCTGCTCGGCGTGGTCTGTCTGCAGGCCAGCCCGCTGGCTCATGGCGCCAGCGTCGATCGCGCGTGGAAGTCCGCCGCCGGCGCCGACGATGAGACGGTGTTCGCAATCACCGGCGATTCGATCATCAACCGCCGCCTTTCGACCTTCGCAGCCCCTGGCGTCGAGCAGATGTTCGGTCTGATTCGCGGAGCCGATGCCGCGTTCACCAATTTCGAAACCCTGATCCACGGCTACGACATGCCGGGTGCCCAGCAAAGTGGCGGCACCTACATGACCTCGCCACGTTTCGTCGGCGAGGAGCTGGCCTGGGCTGGTTTCGATCTGCTCGGCCTGGCCAACAACCACACCAATGACTTTGGCGTGGAGGGCATGCGCAGCACCGTGGCCGCTCTTGCCGAGACCGACATGGTGTTTTCCGGGGTTGGTGAGAACCTGGCGTTTGCGCGCAGCCCCGGTTATCTGGATACGCGCAAGGGTCGCGTCGCGCTGATCTCCACCTCATCCTCGTTTCCGGAGGCGATTGCCGCCGGCCCGCAGCGCAAGGATCTGATGGGGCGTCCCGGACTCAACCCGCTGCGTCACGTCGAGACCTACACCGTCACCCAGGAAACCTACGACACGCTCATCAAGCTGCGCGGCCCCGTGCGTTACGGTATGGGAGGTGACGATTCGGGCGTACTGAAGTTCGGTGGCTCCAACTTCGTGGTCGGCGACGAGATCGGTGTGAGTTCCAGGGTCGACGAGAAGGATCTGCGCGAGCTGTCCGCCAGCGTGCGCGATGCACGCCAGCAGGCCGACTGGGTTGTCGTTTCCGTGCATTCGCACGAGTCGGCCGATCCGGCAGACCGGACCCAACCCGCCGAATTCCTTGTCGAGTTCGCGCACGCGATGATCGATTCGGGTGCCGACATGGTGGTCGGACACGGTCCGCACATCCTGCGTGGTATCGAGGTGTACAAGGGCAAGCCGATCTTCTACTCGATGGCCAATTTCATCTTCGAGAACGATCTTGTCGGGTTCCAGCCCGCCGAGAACTACGAGAAAACCGGCCTCGCGCACGACGCGCTGCCCGGTGACTACTACAGCAAGCGATCCAAGAACGACACCGTGGGGTTTCCGGCCAGTCGCAAGTACTGGCAGAGCATCGTGGCCGAAGTGGTCTACACCAATGAGCGCGACCTCAAGGAAGTGCGCCTGCATCCGGTCGCGCTGGGTTACGGTCAGCCGCGTACCAAGCGTGGTCAGCCATATCCGGCACCTGATGCCGAAGCCTCGCAGGTGATCGACGATCTGGTCGAACTGTGTGAACCCTACGGCGCGACCGTGAACTACAAGAACGGTGTCGGCATCCTGTCCTGGAAATAGTCCATTGAGCGGGTGCCTCACATCATCGTGTTCTTGCCGCGTCATGGGCATGCCCTCTCCCCGTGTTCATGGCGTTGCAGGTGGGCGGTGCCGGCGGAGTTCCGCCGGCACCGGCGCCCCCGGGATCGGCTGAGCCCGAACCAGAGTCGCCCATGAAACTGCTGATCCGGCTGCTGTGCCTGGCATCGCTCGCGTTTCCGGGATGGCTTGCTGCGCATCCCGGCAGCGAGTCGTTCATGACGCTCGAAGTGAGCGGCGAACATCTTGAAGGCGAGCTGAAGATCAAGTTGCTGGATCTGCGGCGTGCGTTCGAAATGGACGCTGACGGCGACGGCCTCATCGGCTGGCCCGAGATCAAGCAGCGCAAGTCGGAGATCGAGGACTACGAACAGGCCCGACTGAGAGTCCTGATCAACGGCGAGGAACTGCCGCTGCGTTTCCAGCGCTTCCGCTATGGCACGCAGGACGGCGAAGATGTCATCGCCTCGCAGTTCGTGGTCGATGCGCCCGAGCCCATCCGTCAGCTCGACATCGGTTACGCACTGTTTTTCGATATTGACCTGCAGCATGAAAGCTTCGCCCGTATCGTCTGGGAGGGTTCGCCCGGTCGGGAAGCGGTTTTTTCGGTCGGCAGCGCCTATCAGAGTTTCAGTGGCTCGGTCGAGGCCGCGCGTGGGTTTCTGCAATTCCTGAGATCCGGCATCTGGCATATCTGGATCGGCTACGACCACATACTCTTTCTGATCGCCCTGCTGATTCCGGCGGTCTATCAACGCCGCGGCCGCGGTCGCGAACCGGTGGCGCGCCTGGCTCCTGCGCTGTGGCGCGTGACGGCCATCGTGTCGGCTTTCACACTGGCGCATTCGATCACCTTGAGCTGCGCGATGCTGGGCTGGATCGAACTGCCGAGCCGTCTGGTCGAATCGGCGATCGCCGTTTCGGTGTTTCTGGCCGCACTCAACAACTTCCTGCCGACCACCGCCGGCGGTCGCGGCGCCTGGCTCGCATTTGCGTTCGGCCTGCTGCACGGCTTCGGCTTTGCCGGCGTGCTCGGTGAACTCGATCTCGGCGCGGGGCAGCTATGGCGGCCGTTGCTCGGGTTCAACCTTGGCGTCGAAGTCGGACAGCTTGCGATCGTTGCGGTGTACTTCCCCCTGGCGTACTGGCTGAGACGAACCCGGTTCTATCGACTGGGCGTGCTCTACGCCGGCTCCGCCGCGGTGTGTCTGTGCGCGCTTTTCTGGTTCTTCCAGCGCGCGCTCTGAAGCGCGGAAGGGCTCGCCTCCGCCGGCTTTCCAACGGCCATGCTGCGAGCGGCGAGCCTTGCCAGGCGGCAGCCGGCAATCCCTGACCCCAGGTTTCAAACCGTGTCAGTCGCGCGCACTTCGGTGCACTGATATGGCACGCCAGGCGCTATTGAAGGGCGGCCCGGCAGGACATGGTGCACCGGCATAACGAACAGTTATGCGGCTTGGCTGCCTTTTCATTGGCTGGGGCAAAGGCGGCTTATTAAGCTAGTCCTGTTCGCCAAAGAAAATGTCGTGAGCCCACCGAACGACTTTTCGGGGGAAATACCGTCACTACTTTGGCCTATTGGCGCGCTCTGCTGCATCTATTGGGAAGCTCTAGTGTTGATACCAAAGATATTGCCGCATGCCTGTCGACGCCGAGTTGATCACCTATCGCCGAACGTTGCTGGTCTAGCAAAGTGCCTGTTGGGCGTACTTGCGCTCACCGGAACCACATTCGCCCATGCGCAGGAATCTTCACCTGCGGCGTCCGCGCCGACTCGGTCGTCCGCGGTACTCGAAGAAGTCGTCGTCACCGGCTCTCGCGTTGCGCGCAATGGATACGACACGCCGACACCGGTGACGGTTATTGGAGAAGCCGAGATCGAAGCCGCTGCGCCGGTGAACCTTGCCGATTTCGTGAACGAGTTGCCGTCGGTGTCCGGCAGTACCACGCCGTCCACGTCCAACAGAAGCCTGAGTTCGGGAGCGGCCGGCATCAGCTCGATCAACTTGCGGGGCTTGGGCAACGCAAGAACCCTGGTGCTGCTCGACGGCCGTCGTTCGGTCGGTTCGCTGGCCCAGGGCACGGTCGACATCAACACCTTTCCGCAGGCCTTGGTCAAAAGTGTCGAGGTGGTGACCGGCGGCGCATCCGCAACCTATGGTTCGGATGCGGTATCGGGCATCGTCAACTTCATTCTCGACAAGGACTACACGGGCTTCAAGGGAACGCTGGAAGCGGGTGAGACCACCTATGGCGACGACCAAAGCTGGAACGCTTCGCTGACCGGTGGCATCCCGTTTGCCGGAGGACGCGGACATCTGCTGCTTAACGGCCAGATGTCCCGCCGCGATGGCATCTATGGCATGCCTCGCGACTGGGCGCAGGAAGGTTGGCACATGGTCAACAACCCCGCCTACGAAAGCGGAAACGGGCTGCCGGAATATCTGGTGGCCAGTCAGTCGGGACAGAGCGTGATGACCGCGGGCGGCATCATCACCAATACCGAACTGCGCGGTACCTATTTCGGAGTCGGCGGCGTGGTGAATCAGTTCGCCTACGGCGAGACACGCGATCCCTGGACGATCGGTGGCGACTGGGCGCTGGGTGAATCCAACGGAAGAACCTCGCTGGAGCCGGAATCGAAACGGGACGGTGTTTTCTCGCGGCTGAGCTATGAACTCACCGACCGCATGGAAGTGTTTGCGGAAGCATCGTGGAACGAGAATGTCGCCCAGCAGTGGGGTGGCTCGCAGTCCGACAAGGGCAGTGTGATCATCTATACGGACAATGCGTTCCTGCCCACGGAGGTCGCTCAACGCGCCGCGGATCTCGGCATCACGCAATTCAATCTGGGCACCTACAACGCCGATATTCCGACGCGCATCACCGACAACACCCGGACCGTTAAGCGCTACGTGCTGGGCTTCAACGGTTCGTTCGATGCGGTCGGCAGCGACTGGGACTGGGACGCTTACTATCAAAGAGGCGTCACCGATACCGACGAGACCTTGCTGACCACGCACCGGGGCAGGCTGGCCGAGGCGCAGGACGCCGTGTTCGATCCTGGCAGCGACGAGATCGTGTGCCGTTCGTCGCTGGACAACCCGGGCAACGGTTGTGTGCCGTTCAACCGCATGGGCATCGGCGTCAACGCCCCGGGTGCGCTTGACTACTTCATGGGCGTGCCGGAACGCAGACAGCGTTTCGAGCAGGATGTCGCGGCGGTCAATTTCAGCACCAACGTCGCCAATCCGTGGCTGGATCCGATCGGCATCGCGTTCGGTGCGGAACATCGGCGCGAAGAAATTTCCGGCTCGGTCGACGAGCAGTATCAGAACGGCTGGACCTACGGAAACTACCTGCCGACCTTCGGCGACTACAATGTGTCCGAGGCATACCTCGAAACGCTGGTCCTGTTGCCCAAGGGTGTCGAATTCAATGGCGCGGTGCGTGGAACCGACTACAGCACCTCGGGCTTCGTCACCACCTGGAAGGCCGGCCTCACCTGGTCTCCGATCGATGACCTGAAGCTGCGGCTGACGAAGTCCAGGGACATTCGCGCGCCCAATCTGGAGGAGCTGTATCAAGCCGGGCGTCGCAACACCAATTTCGTGACCGATCCGTTCTACGGCAACATTTCGACGCGATACACGCAGGATTCGACGGGCAACCCGGACCTGAAGCCGGAGGAGGCCGACACACTGGGTGTGGGCTTCGTGTATCGGCCGTCCTATGTGCCTGGACTGGGCTTGTCGGTCGACTACTATGACATCAAGATCGACGATGCGATCTCCTCGGTAACGCCTCAGAACATCGTCGATCGCTGCCATGAGGGCAACCAGACGTTCTGCAATGCCTTCTACCGCATTCCGGAGTCCGATACCGGTCTGGATCTGTACATCAACAACAGCCCGTTCAACTTCGTCGGGGAGCGTGCCCGCGGTATCGACGTGGAGGTCAGCTACCTGATGCCGTTGTCCAATGTGGTCGACGGCTGGCGCGGCGATCTCACGCTGCGGGCGCTGGCCACGCACTATCTGGAAATGTCCTCCGACAATGGAGTTGATCCCGCCACCGATTCGGCCGGACAGAATACCGGTGGTGGCCCGCCGGACTGGTTGTATCGACTCACGGCGGGTTATGCGCTCGACCGGTTCAGTGCGATCTTCACGGGGCGGGGTGTCAGTGCCGGCACGTATGACAACACCTACATTGAATGCACGAGTGGCTGTCCCGAGTCGTCGTCACAGAACCGTACGATCAACACCAACCATATCGAGGGCGCGTTCTACATCGACGCGTACTTCGCCTGGAACATGGATGTCGGGAATCTGGAAAATCAGCTCTATTTCAAGATTACCAATCTGCTGAACAAGGATCCGGAAGTCGTCGGACTTGGGCCGGGCGACAGCAGCAATGTCGAACCGGGCGTCAACCGCGCGCTCTATGACTATCTCGGGCGCGTGTTCCGCATCGGCATTCGTTTCAACTGGGGTTGAACGGCAAGATCGCTCAGGTGCTGGTTGTCCCAGGCAGCGCCGCGTCTGCCGAAGACCTACTGATTGAATTCGAGCCAGTAGCCAAGCCAGGAAATTAATTCAACATGGCAGAACAAATGTCGCGTAATCGTCAAGTGATCCAAGTACGCTTGCGCGATCGGTTGCGCCGATGGGCGAGAGCCCGGGGCTATGGCGGTATCAGTGCCGCGAAGCGCAGCTTGTCGCGATCAGGCTCCGCGCCAAGCGTCCAACGACGTTTATGTTGTGAGGTAATGAGGATTTCCGGATTGAGGGAAGACTCGGGGACTCCATCGCAGACCTGTCAGAAATCCAGCTTCCGGGGACGTGTCTGCGTTACTCAACGGGCCAGCGGCATGGAAACAAGATTCGTCCGGGACGCATTTGTACCCGTCAGGCGTAGCAAACAGCTTCGTTAATCAGGTGCGTGGAGGAGGGTTCAGTGGCACATGGACAGCGACGGGTGAATCGTAGACAGCGACGGGTGAATCGGCCCGCCTCGTTCACAGCGCTCAGGTGTCGCCTGGCGTTGCGCTCTCCCGTTAAGAAGGCAAGATTTTCGCAGCAGCGCGTGCCTGGTCGCGCGCGTGGATCGACGGCCGTCGATTTCAACACCCCTAATCAAGTGATTCAGTCGGAGGAAAGACGGGTATGAGGTTTACAACGATCGGCGGCGGACAGCGCCATTCCAGCAAGCACGGACTTCGTGCCGCTCCGTGGTTGGCCACGGTTCTGTTCACACTGTCTCCCCTGGCAATGGCCCAGACCATCGACCAAGTCCTCGAAACAGGCGAAGCCAAGGCAGCCGAAGGCCGCGCCTCGCAGGCCAAGATCGACCAGGTGGTGGACGCCAAGCAAGGCAAGCTGATCAAGTACCGTGCGCTGCTCAAGCAGATCGAAGGTCTGGAGCAGTACAACGAGCAGCTGTCCACGCAGGTGCAGGGCCAGACCGCGCTGATCGAGCAATTCCAGGGCTCGGTCGAGCAGGTCGCGCAGATCGAGCGCCAGATGCTGCCGCTGATCATGCGCATGGAAGGCGCCCTGTCCGACTTCATCGACATCGACCTGCCGTTCCACGAAACCGAGCGACGCGACCGCATCGGCTACGTGCAGAAGAGCCTCGCCCGCGCCGACGTCAGTGTCGCCGAGAAATTCCGCCAGGTGATCGAGGCCTACCAGATCGAAATGGACTACGGCCGCAAGATCGACGCCTACCACGACATCATCAAGATCGACGGCGAAGACCAGGAAGCCGACATCCTGCGCTTCGGCCGCGTGACCCTGGTCGCCCAGACCCCCGACGCCGGCACCACCGCCGTCTGGAACCGCCAGAGCGAAGCCTGGGAAACCCTCCCGTCCAGCTACCGCAACAGCGTGCGCCAGGGTATCCGCATGGCCAAGAAGCAAGCCTCCATCGAGCTCATCACCCTCCCGATCGCCTCCCCGGAGGCCGCCCAATGATTCTTTCCCACACGTCCGCCATGAAGACCGCCCGGATCGCCGCCCGCCGCCTGCTGCCCAGCCTGCTGCTCGGCAGCGCCCTGATCGGGAGTGGAATCAGCCAACCCGCCGCCGCCCAGAGCAGCGACGAACTGTCGATGCAGAAGCTGCTCAATGAAGTGCGCCAGGGCCGCTCGCGCGACGCCGCCGATAACCAGAAGCGCGAAGCCGCGTTTCGCGCCGACGCCGCCCAGCAAGACCGACTGATCCGCGAAGCCGAGCAGACGATCAACCAGCTCGAAGCGCGCAGCGCCAGCCTGGAAAAGACCTTCAACGCCAACGAGATCAAGGTCGAAGAAGCGCGTGCCCAGCGCAACGAACGCCTCGGCGCCCTCAAGGAACTGTTTGGCCACCTCACCGGCGCCGCCGGCGACCTGCGCAGCCGCTTCGCCAACTCCATCACCACCACCCAATACCCCGACCGCCAGGCCTTTCTCGAAGACCTCATCGAGAAGATGAACGACGACACCGACCTGCCGACCGTCGCCGAGATCGAGCAGCTCTGGTTTGAAATGCACCGCGAGCTCACCGCCTCCGGCCAGACCGTCAAATACCCGACCCAGGTCGGCACCGACGCCGGCCGCGAAGTCGTGCGCATCGGCCTGTACCAGCTCGTCTCCAACGGCGACTACCTCGCCTACGACGACGCTACCGGCAGCGTCTCCGTCCTGTCGCGTCAGCCGGCCGGCGTCGCCGGCGGTGCCGAAGACCTGCAGGCGGCCGATGCCGGCTTCACCCCGGTCGGCATCGACCCCACCGGCGCCGCCGGCGGCGGTTATCTCAAAGCCCTGATCGACACCCCCACGCTCACCGAGCGCTGGCAGCAAGGCCAGATCGTCGGCTACATCATCACCGCCGTCGGCATTTTCGGCCTGCTCGTCGCCATCTGGCGGCTGCTCGCCCTGTCCGCCCTGTCCGCCAAGGTCAATCGCCAGCGCAAGGCCGGCACCGCCAGCGACGACAACCCCCTGGGCCGCGTCATCCTCGCCGGTGAAGCGCATGCCAACGACGACGTCGAAACCCTCGAGCTGAAGCTCGGCGAAGCCATCATCAAGGAGCGTCCCGAGATTCAGCGCGGGCTGTCCCTGATCAAGATCATCGCCATGGTCGCCCCGCTGATGGGCCTGCTCGGCACCGTCACCGGCATGATCATCGTCTTCCAGGCCATCACCATCTACGGCGCCGGTGATCCCAAGGCCATGGCCGGCGGCATTTCCAGCGCCCTGGTCACCACCGTGCTGGGCCTGGTCGTCGCCATCCCGATGCTGCTGCTGCACAGCTGGCTGTACGGCCGCTCGCGCGCGATACTGCACGTCCTCGAAGAACAGACCGCCGGCATCGTCGCCGAACGCGCCGGGCGCTAGCCCGGCGCAGCAGGAGGACTGGAGAACCGACGATGTTTCTACTGTTACTCGACGCCGAAGCGGCGATCGCGCACTTTTTCGAATCAGGCGGCCCCGTCCTGATCGTGATCGCCGCCGTCACCTTCTTGATGTGGGCGCTGATCCTCGAACGCTTCTGGTACCTCACCGCCCCGTTTCGCAATGAACTGGCCGAAGCCCACGAGCGCTGGGAATCGCGGGCCGACCAAAGCTCCTGGTACGCCGAAGCGATCCGCGGCAAGCTGATCTCCGAGATGCGCGTACGCATTGAACAGAACCTGCGCCTGATCAAGGTCATGATCGCGCTGTGTCCCCTGTTTGGTCTGCTCGGCACCGTCACCGGCATGATCGACGTGTTTACCGTGCTGTCGATCACCGGCGGCGGCGACGCCCAATCGATGGCTGGCGGCGTCTCGCGCGCCACCATCCCCACGATGGCTGGCATGGTCGCCGCCCTGTCCGGCGTCTTCGGCAACATCTACCTATCGCAAGTGGTGCAGAAGCGACGCCTGAACGTCGCCGAACAACTGCCACCGCACCACCACACCGCCTGAGGTCATCACATATGGCACGTAGCTACGTCACCCCCGACGACGCCGAAGAAGATGCCGCCGTCGACCTGACGCCGATGCTCGACGTCGTCTTCATCATGCTGATCTTCTTCATCGTCACCGCCACCTTCATCAAGGAGACCGGCGTCGAGGTCAACCGGCCCGAAGCCAGCACCGCCGAGCAGAAGGACAACGTCGCCGTGCTCGTCGCCATCAACGCCGACAACAGCGTGTGGATGGACGGCCGCCGCATCGACGTATTGTCGGTACGCGCCAACATCGAACGCCTGCACGCCGAGAATCCCAACGGCGGCGTCGTCATCCAGGCCGACGAACTCGCCTCGATGAAGACCTTCACCCAAGTGCTCGATCAGGCCCGCGAAGTCGTGCCCGGCAGCCAGATCGCGCTCGCCACCGACGACCGCTGATCATGCCTTGGGTGCGTGATCCGGGATGGCGGCCGGCGCGTGAAATATCGCGTCGGCCCGTAGGAGAAACAAAATGACAGCTGCAAGTCGGACCCTGCTGGTCCTGCCCCCAGCGGCGCTGGTCACCGCCGCGCTGATTCTGCTGATGGTCAGCCTGATCGAGTTTGCCGACAAGGACCTCGACGACAACAAGCGCATGAAGCTGCCTGACATCGTCATGCCCAGTGCCGAGATCCGCACCCAGCGGCAGATCGAAAAGCCCGACAAGCCCGAGATGGACGACACCCCGCCGCCGGACGTGCCGCAGCAGGACTTCGACAGCATCGACGGCGACGCCGCCGTCGGCCAGCTCAGTGCCCCGGCCAGCGTCAATGCCAATCTCGACCTGAGCATCGGCGCCGGCCTGTCGGTGACCGACGGCGAATACCTGCCGATCGTCAAGGTCGCCCCGAGCTACCCCAGCGCCGCCATGAGCCGCGGCCTGGAAGGCTATGTGATTCTCGAATACACCGTGACCCGGCAAGGCACCGTGCGCGACCCGGTCGTGATCGAATCCTCATCCAGCCTGTTCGAGCGCTCCGCGATCCGTTCCGCCGAACGCTACAAGTACAAGCCCCGCGTGATCGACGGCGAGCCGGTCGAAGTGCCCGGCGTGCGCACCAAGATTTCCTTCAAACTCGCCGAATAGCCCCCGGAGGAACGCCATGACCATCAACCGATTCCTGCCGGCACTGCTCGCCGCTGGCCTGCTGCTGGGCGGCCCGGCATCGGCCGCCAAGGGCGACAACGTCGCCGGCGCCATCGACGCCCGCACCTTCGACCAGCTCATGGAAGCCCAGGAGCTCACCGAAGCCGGCCAGCACAGCGAAGCCCTCAAAGTGCTCGACGGATTAAAAGCCAGCGGCAAGCTCAACGGCTACGCCCAATCGCAGATGTACAACTTCTACGCCTTCATCTACGCCAACCAGGAGAACTACCCCAAGGCCATCGACGCCTACAAGCAGGTCCTGGGTCTGGAAGACGCCACCGAAGGCCTGAAACTCACCGCCAAATACTCGATCGCCCAGATGTACTTTCAGATCGAGGACTACCAGGCCTGTATCCGCTTCATGGAAGACTGGCTCAAGCAGGTCGACACGCCCACGCCGACCGCGCACATCATGCTGGCGCAGGCCTACTACCAGACCGAAGCCTACGACAAGGCCCTGAGCAACGTCTCCACCGCCAGCAAGCTCGAAGCCGCCGCCGGCAAGCCGATTCCCGAATCCTGGCTGCGCCTGACCGCCGCCCTGTACTACGCCAAGAACGACTACGCCAAGACCGCCCGCGTCTACGAAGAACTGATCCGGCGCTATCCCAAGCTCAGCTATCTCAAACAGCTGGCCGGCATGTACAGCGAACTCGGCGAGGAAAAGAAGCGTCTGGCCGCGTACGACGCCGTCTACGAACACGGCGCCCTGGACAAGGAAGCCGAAGTGCTGAATCTGGCCTACATGTACCTGGGCCAGGACGTGCCGTACAAGGCCGGCAAGATCATCGAAGCCGGCATGAACGCCGGGCAGATCGAAAAATCCGCCAAGAACGTCGAAACCCTGGCCAATGCCTGGGCCGCGGCGAGTGAATACAAGAAGGCGGTACCGGCGCTGCAGCAGGCCGCGAAGATGTCCGACAAGGGCCTGCTGTACGCCCGCCTGGCCGGCGTGTACTTCGATGCCGGCGAATACGCCGAAGCGGCCCAGGCCGCACGCGCCGCCGACCAGAAGGGCGGGCTCAAGAACAGCGCCTCGAATCTGATGCTGCTGGGCATGGCCAACTTCAACGACAAGCAGTATGAAGACGCCCTGCAAGCCTTCCGGCGGGCCAAGCAGGACAAGAGCAACTACGCCGCGGCCTCCCAGTGGGAGGACTACACCATGGCCGAAATCCAGCGCATCAAGGCCCTGGAACAGGCCAAATTCGAACTGCAGAAGCGCACCGAACAGACCATCCAGGAACAGCAGGAAGGTGAGGGCGTCATCGAGATGCGGGAGTAGGCGGGCGCCGCTTCACCCGGAACGATCCATGCATTAACGTTCCCCGGCCGGCGGCTCACCGGAACGGGGAACCCTATGCACAGCTTTCGCTACTACGATTTCATGGTCGCTGGCATGGTGGCCGTCCTGCTGTGCTCCAACCTGATCGGACCGGCCAAGGTCTGCGCGATCGACCTGCCTTTGCTCGGCGTGTTCAGCTTCGCTGCCGGCAACCTGTTCTTTCCGATCAGCTACATTTTCGGCGACGTGCTCACCGAGGTGTACGGCTATTCGCGCGCGCGCCGCGCCATCTGGGCCGGTTTCGGCGCGATGGTCTTTGCCACGATCATGAGCCAGATCGTGGTGCGCATGACGCCGGCCGCCAACGAGCCCTACAACGAGGTGCTGCAACCGGCGCTGGAGGTGATCTTCGGTTCCACCCCGCGCATCATCGCGGCCTCGATGATCGCCTACTGGGTTGGTGACTTCGTCAACTCCTTCGTGATGGCAAAGATGAAGGTCTGGACCCAGGGTCGCAAGCTGTGGGCACGCACCATCGGTTCCACCGTGGTCGGGCAGGCCGCCGATTCGCTGATCTTCTATCCGGTGGCGTTCTACGGCGTCTGGAGCAGCGACCAACTGGCGGCCGTGGTGGCGTTCAATTTCGTGTTCAAGGTTTCGCTCGAAGCCGTGCTGACGCCGGTGACCTATCTCGTGGTCGGCTGGCTCAAGCGCAGCGAAGGTGTCGATGTCTACGACGCGCACACCCATTTTTCGCCGTTCTCGCTGCGCGACGAAGGCGAACAGCGCAACTACTGAGACCGGCGCGAGCCCTATCTTTCAGTCGAAGCGTACGCAACTCGGGCTGCGGTCGCGCAACACGGCTTCCTGCTGGAACTGTTGCCGGTAGGCATGGGTGATCACTTCCACGCGCCGATTGAGCTCCGGCGTGTCCGGATGCAGCAAAGTCAGCACCGAAGATGGTTCGTCGGAAACCACACCGTCGCGGTTGCGCCACTGCCCGTAGGCGTCGGTGACGGTGAGTCCTTCGGGAAACTTGGGGGTGACCACTTCATCGAGGAAAGCCTGC
Organism: Banduia mediterranea; assembly: GCF_031846245.1. Classification (NCBI taxonomy): domain Bacteria; kingdom Pseudomonadati; phylum Pseudomonadota; class Gammaproteobacteria; order Nevskiales; family Algiphilaceae; genus Banduia; species Banduia mediterranea. The sequence continues at coordinate 125,947 of NZ_JAVRIC010000001.1, forward strand.
CATTCCTCGTCGCTGATCGACCGGCCACCGGGACGCAGGCGCCCGAAGTAGAGCACCTCGCGCGTCCATCGCTGTTCAGCGCTGTCGCAGGCAAAGCCGGGTTCCGGCAGCGCGCGGCTCGGGAACGCGCATGCGCTCAGGGCGGTTGCGCAGAGCAGCCATAGCAGGTGGAGCGCAGCGGGTCGAATCATGGGGGCTTGGCGCCGGTCAGGCCTTGTTGAACACGGGACAGCGTGGAGCGCACGAATGATAGTCTTGCAGACCCCCCGCCACCAGGGCCGGGCGCTGAACCCCGGTCCCGACGTATGACGCTTGCCCGATGAGACAACTCGTGCCGTGTCTGCTCGCGCTGTCGTGCATGCTGAGCCCCGGCATCGGCAGCGCCGCCACGCGTGTGCAGATCGAGGGCCTGAGCGGGGACTTGGCGGACAACGCGCGTGCCGCGCTGGCATTGCAGTCGGCGGTGGAGAGCGGCATGGATCATCCGGGCACCTTGCGGCGCTTGTACCGCCAGGGGGACGAGGAGATCGCCAAGGCCTTGCAGCCATACGGCTACTACACGCCCCGGATCGAATCCAGCCTGGACGGCGATTTCCCTGATGCCGTGGCCACGTTCCGGGTATCGCCGGGTGGCCGCACCACGGTGAGCACCGTCGGCGTGAAGGTCGAGGGCGAGGGACAGGACGATGAATTGCTTCAGGCCCTGATCAAGCGCTTTCCGCTCAAGCCGGGCGATCCGCTGGTTCATGCGCCTTACGAAACCTTCAAGCAGCAGTTTGCGCAGGCAGCGTATGGGCGTGGTTATATCGATGCCGAATTGACGCGCCGCGAGATTCGCATCAATCCGGTGACACAGCAGGCCGAAATCCTGCTGACGCTCAAGACCGGGCGTCGATTCCGCTTTGGTGAAGTGCGTATCGAACAGGATATCCTGCGTGACGAGGTGGTGCGCCGCTACGTGCCGATCGTGCCCGGAGAATGGTTCGATCCGCAGGTGCTGCTCGACACGCAGTTCGCGCTCAGCGATCTCGATTACTACGCGACGGTGGACGTGCAGCCGCTGCGCCAGCAGGCCACCGACGACCGTGTGCCGGTGCTGATTCATGCGGAACCGCGCCCGCGTACCCGCTATGACTACGGCATCGGTTACGGCACCGATACCGGCGCGCGGCTGTCCGCCGGCATCGACCGTCGCTGGCTCAACGATCGCGGCCACAAGCTCGAAAGCGATCTCCAGCTGTCCGAGATCAAGAACGTGATCGGCACCGAGTACAGCCTCCCGCTGGGCATCAAGGCCGGTGAGAAGCTGAGCTTTCCGGCGGCCTACACCGAGGAACAGTTCGAAACCGGCAACAGCACCAAGTACAGCGTCGGCGCCAGCTTGTCGCGCATTCCGGGCGATTGGCAGCGGCGCCTGTACCTGAATTTCGAGCATGAGGAATTCGATTCCGGCGAGAGCCTCGAAAGCACCAACCTGCTGATGCCCGGCGTGGCGCTGAATCGCAGCGAACTCAATGACGAGATCTATCCGACACGCGGATGGTACTTTTTCGTGGACACGCATGGCGCACACGAAAGCGTGATTTCGGACACCAGTTTCGTCCAGGCCAGCACCCTGACTCGTGGCGTGTTTCCACTCGGCGAGCACACCCGGTTTCTGGCGCGCGTGGAATACGGCGCAACCTGGGTCGACGACTTCGGTGTGCTGCCGTCCTCGCAGCGCTTCTTCGCCGGCGGCGACCAGAGCGTGCGCGGCTACGGCTATCAGTCGATCGGTCCGCGCAATGAGGATGGCGATGTCGTCGGCGGCCGTTATCTGGCCACTGCCAGCGCCGAGGTGGAGCGGCTGATCTGGGGCAACATCGGGCTCGCCGCGTTCTATGACATCGGCGGCGCCGACAACAATGCGCTGCCCACGCTGTACAGCGGCGTCGGCCTGGGTTTTCGCTACCGTTCGCCGATCGGCATCATCCGGCTCGATCTGGCCCATCCACTCGATGGGGATTCCAGCGGCATCCGCATCCATTTCGGTATTCGGGTGGGCCTGTGAAGAAAACCACAGCCCCCAATGCCCCGATGAGCCGCGCGCAGCGACTGCGCCGCTGGGCCGCGCGCAGCTGGTACATCATCGCGTTCGGATTCAGCGCGATGCTGGCGCTGAGTCTGGGCTTGACGCTGTGGCTGCTGAGCACCGAGGCCGGCTTGCGCAACGCCCTGGCCGTGGCGCGGCAGTTCACCGGTGGCGCACTGACGGTCGAGCAGGTCGAGGGCCGCCTGCTCACGCCGATGCATCTGAGCGGCGTCCGCTATCGGTCCGGGGGGCTGGAGGTCGAGGTCGACGAGGTCGATCTGGCGATGGACCTGTCGCAGATTCTCAGACTCAATGTGGTGGTCCGCACACTGGAAACCTCGGGTGTGCGCGTCAAGCTGGCGCCGCCGAAACCCGAAGAACCGGAGCCCGAGCCCGGTCAGCCACCCGAGCTGCGTCTGCCGCTCGGTGTTTTCGTCGGCAAGGTCTCGATCGACGATCTGGCCATTCGCAGCGCCGAGGACACGGAGCTGTTCGCGCTGGAGCACGGTGACTTGTCCGGCCACTGGAATCGCGACGACATTCGCATCGATACGCTACAACTGGTGCACGAGGAATACGGCGAAATCGGACTGAGCGCGCAGGCCACGGCATTGGCGGACGGCGTGCTGATCGATGCGCTGGACGTGACCGGGCCGGGCAGGCTTTCGCTCGCCGGCCGCGTGGGTCTGAGCGCGCAGGCCGACAATGATCTGAACCTGAAATGGGACGATCTGCACTGGCCACCGCAAGGCGACCCCAGCATCACCAGCCCGGATGGCCGGCTCAGCGTCCAGGGCACCTGGACCGCGCTGAGTTTCGACGCCGACGCCGGGATCGGGCCGCAGGCACGCATCACCGCCCAGGGCGACTGGTCGCCCGACAACATCGATGCGCACCTGGCCTGGACCGATCTGGCCGATTTCAAGAACCCGTCGCAGTCGATCTGGCGCAGCAGGCGCGGACGCCTGGACGTGACCGGCGTGCCCGAGGACTACCGTTTCGAACTGAACGGAGAGCTGGTGGCGCGTGAGCTGCCGGGCAAGATTGCCGGTGAGGGACAGGGCAATCTGCAAGGCCTGCATTTGCAGCGTTTTGTCCTTGAAGCCCTGCAGGGCTCCCTGACCGCCAAAGGTGATGTCGCCTGGAATCCCGAAGTCAGCGCCCAGCTGAGCCTGCGCGCCCGCAAGCTGGACCCTTCAGCGATCCTCGCCGGCTGGGCCGGCAGCATCAACGGCGATGTGGACTTCAGCCTGGCGATGCCGCAACAGCAGCCGGACGCCCGCTTCACGGTGGCGATCGACGACTCGGTGCTGCGCGACAGGCCGCTGTCGCTGCAGGCTCAGGGGCGCTACAGCGGTGATGCGCTCAATCTGCAGCAGGTGGAGCTGCACAGCGGCCGCACCACATTGACGGCCAGCGGCCGCGCCACGGCGCCCTTCGACCTCAAGGCCGATCTCGACAGCCCCAATCTCGAAGCCTTGTGGCCGGGGCTGGGCGGTCGCGCGAGCCTGCAGGCCAGCCTGCAGGGCGAGCTGCCGATCCCGGGGCTGCAACTGCGCGGTCAATTCGACGACGTGGCCTATCAGGCCTACCGCCTGGCCAGCGCCAGCATCGACGCAGAGGTCTATCCGCAACAGCCGATGACGGTGCGGCTGGATGCCCGCGGCATCGACGTCGGCGAGTCGATCGACAGTCTAGGCCTGACGCTGGACGGCCCCTTGGCCGATCACCGCCTGCAGCTCGACGTGCTGACCGAAAGAGGCACGGTCTCGATGGCGATGGCGGGCGGCTACCAGCCGCAGGCGCAGCGCTGGGACGGAAACCTGCAGGCCCTGAGTGTGGCGCCCGGCAAGGCGCCGCCGTGGACGCTCCAGGCGCCGGCGCCGTTGACGCTGTCGGCGCGCGAAGCCGGGATCGAACGTGCCTGTCTTGGCGGAGACGGCGGCGAAGCCTGCCTGAGCGCGAACTACACCCCGGACGCGACGCAGGCGTCCGTCGACCTCAGCCGTTTCGCCCTGGAATACCTGCGCCCCTTGCTGCCCGAGGACTACGCCTTCCGCGGCGAACTCAGCGGGCAGGCCGATGTGGCACTTGCCGGCAGCACGCTGCGCAGCGCCAATGTCGATCTCAAGACCACCGAATTGCGTCTACGTGTCGGCGCCACGCTGCTGCAGTTGCAGCCCAGCACGCTGATCGCGCACGAGAACGAGCAGGGGCTGGATGTCGATACCCGGATCAATCTCAGCGAAGGCTCGATCATCCTGCAGGCACATGCGCAGCCCGGCGAAGTGCTGGCGCAGCGCGCGCTCGAAGGGAGGCTGGCGATCAACATCCCGGACATGGGCGTTCTGGAGCGGGCTTCGCCGGAAATCGGCGAAGCCAAGGGGGTCTTGAACGGCGCCTTCGATCTCGGTGGCACGCTGGGGCTGCCGGCCGTGAATGGAAAGCTGGCGGTCGATGACGGTTCCATCCGGTTGGAAACGCCGGGCATCGTACTGAGCAATCTGCAGGCCGACGTTCGCGGCACCAGCACCGGCCAGGTTCAGCTGGCGGTCTCGGCCGAATCGGGCAAGGGCACCCTGGAAATCGGCGGCGACATCGATTTCGCGGCGAAGCCACTGGTGGCGGATATCCACATCGGCGGCGACCGATTCCAGGCCGCGAACACGCCGGTCGCCAAGGTCTGGATCGATCCCGATCTGAACGTGCGGCTCGGCGCCAAGGGGCTCGATATCCGCGGCAGCGTCGGCGTGCCGCAGGCGCTGGTCACGCCGGAGCGCTTCAAGGGCGGCGGCGCGAGCTCGCCCTCGTCCGACCAGATCATTCTCGAAGGCGATGGCAGCGAGCCCGAACCGGCGCTGCCGATTCGCGCCGAAGTCACCGTCAAGCTGGGTGAAAAGGTCCGCTTCGAGGGCTACGGGCTGGAATCGCGCTTCAGTGGCTCCCTGACCGTCATCGAACAGCCCGGAAAGCTCACCTCCGCACGCGGCCAGATCAGCATGGTCGATGGCAAATACCAAGCCTATGGCCAGGATCTCACGATCGAGACCGGCCGCCTGATCTACAGCGGCGGACCGGTGGTCGACCCTGCGCTGCAATTGCGCGCCTCGCGCCAGCCGCGCGACAACATCACCGTGGGCGTGATCGTGCGCGGCACGCTGGGCCAGCCGCAGTTCAGCCTTTACTCCGATCCCTCGTCGATGACCCAGCAGGAGCAATTGTCGTGGCTGGTGCTGGGGCGTGGTCTCTCCAGCGGCGGCAGTGACGACGCGGCGCTCGCCAACGCGGCGCTGTCGCTGGGCCTCAAGGGTGGGCAATGGTTCGCCGAAAAGATCGGTGGCGGCATCGGTCTGGATGACCTCAGCGTGGGTTCGGAGCCAGGGCAGACCGCAGATCAGGCGCAGCTCACGATTGGCAAGTACCTGTCACCCAAGCTCTACGTCAGCTATGGCGTCAGCCTGTTCCAGCCCGGCCACACCTTCAAGCTGCGCTATGACCTCGGCAAGGGTTTCTCGGTCGAAACCGAATCTGGGGTCTACAGCGGTGGTGATCTGCTGTATTCGATCGAGAAATGATGGGATCGGGAGGCGTGAGGCATTGCCCAGGCGTCAGGTTTTTGAACCTGAAGCGGATGAAGGGACTCGAACGCCTTGCGCGGTGAGTCCGGTTAACCTGATCTCGCGGACAATCAGTAGTCACGCAGAACTCGGGCGGTGTCCGCCGACGAGGGCATGTATCCCCTATTGCCCCAAGAGCGTCGGCGAAGTGGCTCGGCGCGGCAGGCAATGCATACGCATTGCCGTGACAAGGTGATTGCATTACCATGCCCGCATCCATCCTGTTTTTGATGCGGAGTGCGCCATGTCAGCCACCCTCGAAGTCGAATCGACCTTGACCGACCGCTACCAGACCACGGTGCCGGAAACAGTCCGGCGCGTCTTGCGCCTGAGCAAGCGCGACAAGATTCATTACATCATCCGTCCGAACGGTGAAGTGGTGTTGACCCGCGCTGAAGACGGCGAAGCAGCCGATCCGGTTCTCGGCCAGTTTCTGAGCTACCTCGCGCGCGACCTCGCCAACAGTCCAGAGCGTCTCCAGGCCGTTGACGCTGGACTGGTCCAGCGGCTCAAGTCGCTCGTCGGCGACATCGAGGTTGATCTCGATGCGCCGCTATCGGCGGACGATGAATGACCGGCGGCAAGCCGACACCGCTGGTCATTCATGGCTGGACCGTCTTCGCCCATCCGCTGTTTCTTGCGCAGCTTGAAGCGCTCGCGGACAAGGTCGAGGCACTGAAGCAAAAGGACCCGGTCGGGTACGTCAAGAAGAACGCCAATAAGCGCTTGGCGGCCATCACCAAGCTGGCGTTTGAGGTCATCCCGCAAGACCCGACGCAGCCGGAGTACCGGCAAGGCGGCACGCTCGGCGACGATCACAAGCACTGGTTCCGGGCGAAGTTCTTTCAGCAGTATCGGCTGTTCTTTCGGTATCACGCCCCGAGCAAGATGATCGTGCTCGCCTGGGTCAACGACGAAGACACCAAGCGTGCCTACGAGAGCGGCGACGACGCCTACCGGGTGTTCCGCAAAATGCTCGAAGCCGGCCATCCACCGGATGACTGGAATCAGTTGCTGAGTGAAGCGCGAGCTGAGCTCAAGCGTCTGCAGCAGTTCACGTCCACGGGCGCGAGGTAGCCGTCGCCATAGACAGTCAAAGCGTCCCGTCGCGGACCATCTGATCGAACGCGCTGCGCGCGTTCTGCTGCGCCTTCTGGATGATCTCCGGCTTTATCAAGGCCGCGATCTGGCGCGTCAGCATCACGTCCTCCAGCAGCGTGAGAGAAGGTCGGGGTCAAAGAAGGTCGGGGTCAGGAAGGTCGGGGTCAGGTCTTGCGCCTTGACGCAGCCCGCCGATCCACACCTCGCGCGATCCGGCTTACCGTCGAGTAGTCGAGTAGTGCTACCCGAAGTGCACACCGATCTACGGAAGTTGTCGGTGTCCGCTCTCGTAGGCGTCGCGACCTTCGTCATTGAGGAAGATTGCTTGACGGGCATTGCCGCGCGCCATCACATGATGGATCGCGCCGGGGAATTCGATACGCAGAGGGCGGGCCATGCGGGGAACGTAGCGAAGCCAAAGAAATTTGGCAAGGAACAAGACCTGACCCCGACGTTCGACGTTCCGGACCCCGACGTTCCGTTGGCGAATGGTCGCGCCGGTATCGTGATTTCTGGCGGCGCCTACTTCACTCAGACCGGTAACGTGCTGATACTGGACGCGGAATAGACAAACATGCCTGCAGTTCCTAAATCTCGTACGCTGTACCGAGGTTTTGTGGCAACAACAAATCGTCGGTGTTCAGATCGCCATAGAGCGCCCGAATTGAATCATTGTGCTGTCCGAGGTCGGGACCTTTGGTGCATACGGCTGAACCCCCTCGCCGAAAACGAAAAGGGAAACCCGGCAGGCGAACAGCATCTACGGTCTGTAGCCAATCCCGCGCGGCCAGATGTTCGTCTTGAGACAAATCTTGTGCGTTGAACACAGCGCCAGCCGCGATTCCTTCAGCCTGCAATATCCGCATGGCACTGCGGCAATCCTGGCGGCAGGTCCACGTTCCTATTAATGCGTCGATCTCGTCGTGCCGAGTGCTCCGACCGGACACCGTAGCGTAGCGACCGTCCTGCTCCAGTTCCTTGCCCCCTATGATGCCGGCCAGTTTTCGCCATTGCGCATTGCTCGTAATGCATATGGTTACCCACCGGTCCTTCCCGGAGCAGGGATAGCAGCCCTGCGGCGCATAAAATGCGTGGCGGTTACCCACCAAGAGCGGCTCGGTTCCGCTCGACGACGCCATGGCTATGTATTCGCCAATGAGCCAGCAAGAAGTTTCCGTCTCGGACAGATCGATCCACTGGCCGACCGTGGTGGACTGGCGATGGAATAGCGCCGTGAGCGCGGCACAGAGTCCGAATATGCCATTCAGGACATCCATCTCGCGTATGCGATAGCGTGGGCCGCCCCTGTCATAGGCGGTGAGCGCCTGCATCCCGCTAATCGCCTCTATGGTGCCGCCATATCCAGCATAAGCGGCGTATGGACCGGTAGCGCCAAATGCTGACATGGACAGCATGATGATGTCCGGTTTGATGTCCCGCAAGGTATCGTAGGCGAGCCCCAGCCGCTGCATCACACCGGGACGAGAATTTTCCAGTACGAGATCCGTCGCCGCTACCAGACGCCGACAGAACTCATAGTGATCAGGCCGCTTAAGATCAAGCGTTAATGATTTCTTCCCACGATGCAACTGCCAAAACCGTGGAAATCCATTGATCTTCTGCTTATATCCGCCGCGCATCGAGTCGACTCGGCCGGGATACTCCACCTTGATGACCTCTGCGCCGAAGTCCGCCATCACTCGGGCAGCGTGCGGCCCTGCCCAGTCGTGAGAAAAATCCAGAATTCGTAAGCCTTGCAGAGGAGCGGCGACTGGTTGTTCTGTGCCATGAGCGGGCACAGGAACGGGAACGGGCACCGCTTGCTCGTGCATGCCCGCATTGCGCCAACGTGATACTTGGCTGCGAAAAGGCGCGCCGGGAATGCGGCATTTACGGCCGTCCGGTAACTGCGCATCTTGGAAGAAGTCACGCGCTTCATGCTGCGGGTCTGCGAGGACTTCACATACAGAAGCCAAGGGTGACCATGCCAGCCCGCGCTCCTGTCCGAGTAAGAACAACTGCTTTTTTGCCTTGCTCGCAAGCCAGGGCCGGAGCAGGGCTTCGAAAGCCTTGCGATTCACCAGCCTCTGTTCAACATCAGCGAAGCGGGGCTGGAGCAGCTCTGGAACATCGAACTGCTCGATGGCTCCAACCCAGTTGCGTACTGGTCCACCAACGATTGCAACTTCACCATCCGCGCAGGGGTACGTACGCCACGGCACCATTCCATGCTCGTCGCCGTTGCGACGGGGCACGGCGCCGCTATGAAGGTGGTCGGCAATCGCGGTCTCGTAGTTCTCCAACGCCGATTCATGCACTGACAGGTCAATGAAATCACCGATCCCATCGCGGCCGCGGCGAAGCAGCGCCATCAGGCTAGCGGCATAGGCATTGAGACCACCGGACAATTCACAGATCCTCGGCCGGGCATTTAGCGGTTCGCGCTGACCATGGCCAGTGCTGTGCATTAGGCCACTCATCGCATACAGCGTGATGTCCTCAGCCTGATAGTGCTGGTAAGGCCCGCTCAGGCCGAACGAAGAGATTCGGCAAGTGATCAGACGCGGATGACGCTGAGCGAGCGCTGCGGCAGCCAATCCGAACGGATCACTGGCTTCAACGGCTCGGGCATCGATCAGCAGGTCAACGGATTCCAGCAACCTATGCAGAACATCCGCTGCCTCGGGCACCTGCCAGTCAAAATCCAGTCGGCCCTGTTCGATCTCAAACCACAGCATCTCCTCAGGCGAGTGTAGCGCCGGCTCGAAGCCGGGCGTGGCCATCGCTTGAACCGTGGCACCGAAGCCGCGCAAGAGCTTGCTGCAGTAAGCAGCGGCAACCCGGCTGCCAATTCGCAGCACGCGGATATGGTTCAATGTCCCCATCACTGCTGTCCAGTTAATACCCGAATAGATTCAACTGGTTGCTGGTCTCGTCCAGTTCGGAATTGTGGCGATGCCCAAGAAATGCCTGCTGGATGGGCATTTTCTCGAACAGGGTGAGCGAGAAAATCTGTAGCAAAGTGTAGAGCGAGGCATCCAGGTCGAGCCGCTTCTTGACGATGGCGACGAGCACATAGACCGACACGGCGATCCAGATCTGAGTCTTCACTGCATTCTCGGAGTTCCCGAGAAACCGCTTGATCCGAAGGTGTTGCTTGATCCACTTGAAGAACAACTCGACTTGCCAGCGCTGCTTGTACAGCGAGCAGATGGTCGATGCGGGAAAGGTGAACTGGTTGGTCAGAAAGATCAGCGTCTTGTCGGTTTCGGGGTCTTTGAAGCGGACGCGGCGCAGATGATCGGGATAATCCTTGGCCGAGTATTGACCATCGAGCGCGATGGTCTGGTCGCAGACAATTCCTGCGATACGATCCGTGGGCGCCGAATAGACACGATGGAAATCCATATTGGACTTGGCTCGTGTCACGAAGAAGCTGCCAGCCCGGTGCATGACATGCAAGCGGGAGAAGTCCACGTAGCCCCAATCCATCACGTAAATGGCGCCGGCCTCCAGAACCAGCAGGTCGAGCACATTGACGTCGTGAAGCTTGCCGTTGGACATGAGTTGGGAAAACAGGGTCTTGCCAGAATTCATCGCCGCCTCCGGAGGAATTTCCGGCAGGCTGCATCAATACGGCGTTCAAATTGGCACCACCCAGTTTCACGTCTAACCTCTTGTCAGAACAGCAGATTTATCGAAGATGACTATCAGTTAACTGGACAGCAGTGAAAACCCGTAACTACTCACCCGTTTCAGCGTAGAGCTGACCGGAAAGCGCGAATTGGATAGCGACGAGGGGATTGTATCCGCGGTTGGCCATGGTCTGCAGGTAGCTGGAGATGCGGCAATAGGCTTGGGCGTACGCCCGGTTGCGAAAGCAACCGGAGACTTTCTGCTCAAGGTCGGGGCCACAAGGTCGGGGTCAGGTCTTGCGCCTTGACGCAGCCCGCCAATCCACACCTCGCGCGATCCGGCTTACCGTCGAGTAGTCGAGTAGTGCAACCCGAAGTGCGCACCGATCTGCGGAAGTTGTCGGTATCCGCTCTCGTAGGCGTCGCGATCTTCGTCATTGAGGAAGATTGCTTGACGGGCATTGCCGCGCGCCATCACATGATGGATCGCGCCGGGAAATTCGATACGCAGAGGGCGGGCCATGCGGGGAACGTAGCGAAGCCAAAGAAATTTGGCAAGGAACAAGACCTGACCCCCAGGGCTGCGTGTTGGCGTTGCACCGCGCATCGATGCACGGTAGTTTCCGAGGCACACACTCGGCGGGGGCCGTCGTGATCATCCAACTTCATTCCAGCTTTCTCAGCTTCGGTTACCTCGCGGCGTCAAGAGCAGCTCGGCCAACCAGGCGCTCCAGCCGACGTATTTGCCTCCGCTTCGCTACGGCAAATCCGCGGCTGAGCTAGGGCGTTGGGCTTATAAAATCTCCCGTCCGTGCCGAGCGGTTCTCAGCACATTTTTAGGAGTTTCTACCATGAAGCGTTTATCAGTTTTTCTTGCAGCCGCAGTAATGTCCGGTTCTGTTTTCGCCGATACCTACGTTCAGGGTTACACCAAGAAGGACGGCACGTATGTGCAGGGTCACTACCGCAGCAGCCCTGACCAAAATCGATACAACAATCGCAGTTCACAAAGTTTCGGCGGCACACAGCGCGACGAATTCAGTAATGGCGGAGGCGCCACGAACAAGCGCAACTCCAGCTACGGCGCTTACGACAACGACCGTGACGGCCTCTACAACAGTTACGACCCTAAGCCAGAGTCAAAAAGCAACTGCTATCCAGGCACTTACGGTTGCTAAAAAGCCGCCCAACGAATAGGGATAGATTAAAGTGAAAAGGGGACAGATTTATTTTTTGGATTCAACCTGCCTACCAGCTAACCAGAAAATAAATCTGTTCCCTTTTTTCGAGCAAAGGGGAGTTGTCTTATGTTGAGAAAAATCGCTTCGGTAGTGCTGCTGGCTTTGCTGGCTGGCTGCGCCACACACAACGTGCAGCTTTACGGACCCATTGACACTTCGAATAAAACCGTCACGGTTCCACCTGGCTCAGAAGGATTGAAGGGCAAATTGAAACAGGCATTGGCAAACGACGGTTGGAAACTCATCGTCTATAGGGGCCCTTCGGTCACAGAGGGTGAGGTTGGGGAAAAAACCAAAATCGAGCACTACGACACATTCAATTCAAGATATAGGCTTATCACCTCCTCTTACCAGTTCGATCTATGCATCAATGGCCTCACACCAGCCATTAAGTACGACATATCGTTCATTGATAACAAGTCGGGGGCGGAGGTTTTCACGATTAATGGTCGTGGTTGCGAACCCGATGCAGTAGAGAAATTCATGAATGCACTGCGAGGCAAAGACAAATAATGCATAACATTGAAGTGAAAAGGGGACCGGTGAAAAGGGGACAGATTTATTTTTTGGATTCAACCTGCCTACCAGCTAACCAGAAAATAAATCTGTCCCCTTTTTTTCTAAAGAAATTTGGCAAGGAACAAGACCTGACCCTGACGTCCGATTCGGCCGACGCGCGAGAGACCGCGACCTACTTCTTGCCCTTCTCAGCCTCCTTCCGAATCGTCCCGATCTTTTTATCGGAGCGCGTATCCCGACCCGTATTCGGATCGCGGATTGTACCGGGGGGAAGGCCGTGCTTCTTCTCGTGACTACCCACGGTCTGATCACTACGATCTCTTCTTGTCATGACGCATGCCTCATAGGTTGGTTCAAATGGGCCGCTTCGTAGGGGAAACCAAGCGGACCGTGGCGTCAAGTGTGCATCATTCGCACCTCCGACGAGACAGATAGTATCTCCAAATTCTATGATAGTCTAGGACGATAGATTTCAACGGAGAATGACGTGCCTCGGAAGCCAGGAGATGGGAACTACACCCTGCGGGAGAAGCGGCTGATCGCCGAGAAGAAGGCGCTCGAAGCGGACAACAAGGCGAAGGACGCTAAGCTGAAGGCCAAGGATGCCAGGATCGCGGAGTTACGAGCCAAACTTGGCGGGTAACTGCTCTCTCAGTGACGCCCAACGCCGAGCTTCAGCCGCGGCTGCGCTCGCAAGGTCGGGGTCAGGTCTTGCGCCTTGACGCAGCCCGCCGATCCACACCTCGCGCGATCCGGCTTACCGTCGAGTAGTCGAGTAGTGCGACCCGAAGTGCGCACCGATCTGCGGAAGTTGTCGGTGTCCGCTCTCGTAGGCGTCGCGATCTTCGTCATTGAGGAAGATTGCTTGACGGGCATTGCCGCGCGCCATCACATGATGGATCGCGCCGAGGAATTCGATGCGTAGAGGACGGGCCATCCGGGGAACGTAGCGAAGCCAAAGAAATTTGGCAAGGAACAAGACCTGACCCCGACGTTCTTGATTTCCTCCCGAAGATCATCGGCCATACGGTGTGCAAGCCACTCATTCGCTTCAAGGCGGTCGTAGTGGTCTTCCGGCGCGTGATGAAATTCTTTTCGGAAATCCTTCATTGCATCTTCGCGAATCTCCGGAATACGACTGTGCAGCCTCGACGCGTAATCAACAGAGACATTTCCAGTGTCCGTATACATGTCCCTTAAATTACCGCTGAATTGACCCTGCAACCCACCGCTTGGGCCGGCCATTGGATTGCCTATGCTCAAGCCGAGATTGGCGCCGACGCTGCCGCCCAATTCTTTGGTCCGCTGTTCCCCGTCCGTCGCCTCCAAATGAACACCTCGCCCTGCAGTGATCGCCTGACTCGCATTCACGATTAGGGAGGACATCGTCTCATCGTCTTTCTCGCCCGTCATGATGTCGGCAAGGTCGGGGTCAGGTCTTGCGCCTTGACGCAGCCCGCCGATCCACACCTCGCGCGATCCGGCTTACCGTCGAGTAGTCGAGTAGTGCGACCCGAAGTGCGCACCGATCTGCGGAAGTTGTCGGTGTCCGCTCTCGTAGGCGTCGCGATCTTCGTCATTGAGGAAGATTGCTTGACGGGCATTGCCGCGCGCCATCACATGATGGATCGCGCCGGGGAATTCGATACGCAGAGGGCGGGCCATGCGGGGGAACGCACAAGTGGGGTCAGGTCTTGCGCTTTGACGAGGGTCGCCGATCAATACCTTGAATAGTGCAGACCGGAGAGCGCGCCGATCTGAGAAAAGGTGCGGCAAGGAACAAGACCTGACCCGAATGGCGCTTACTTCCAATCAACCGGGCGCGCGACGAACGCCGACAGTTCAGGAGAAACCTCGGCTCACCGTTCAAGCAACATGCTGTTGCCGAGCACCCGTGACCTTGTGCGCATCCACGGCCGCAATGCGGCGCAGGTATTCAGGTGAGAAATCGTCGGTCTGGATGGCGTCGAGGCGCGCCTTTTCGTAGTCGTCCAGCACCTGGGACTGCTCGGCGGTGATTCGGCCGTTGGCAATCGCGTTCTTCAGGCGTTCTGCCTGGGTGTCTCCCGGCGCCTCGCCGTCTTGCGCGGCGCTGTCGAGCAGGTCGGTGACGGCGGCGGCTTCGTGCAGCAGCGTGAAGGCGCGTTCCATGCGGCCAACGGGGTCGTCTGCGCCGCCGGTGGTGTAGACCGATTGGCTGAGGCGATCGCGCAGCGCGCTCGGCAGCATTATGTGTTCGGCCAGTTCTGCGGTCAGCGTATCGGACGGCTCGCGATGCGAACGGCCCAAAGGGAACACCAGGCGGCGCATCACGCCGGCGGCAAGGCGGTTCGGGAAGTTGGCGAAGAAACCTTCGAACGCGAGTCCGATCTGCGACAGGCAGTGCTGCAAGGCCCAGTGGGCATAGGGCAGGTCTTCTTCCGGCTCGCCTTCGTCACGGTGGTACTTGAGCACGGCGGAGGCCATGTACAGGTGCGACAACACGTCGCCGAGGCGCGCGGACAGGCGTTCCTTGCGCTTGAGGTCTCCGCCCAGGAGACCCATGGTCACGTCGGAGACGATGGCGAGCGAGGCGGACATCCGTTCGAGCTGCCGGTAGTACGGGGCCAGGGGACCGCTCAGCGGTGCGCACGCAAGGCCGGCGCCGCTGAGGCCCAGGCTGAGTGCGCGCACGGCACGATTGATCGAATAGCCCAGGTGCGCCCATAACGTCTGGTCGAAGGCTTCGAGGTCGTCGTGTCTTGAGGCTTCCATTTCCTTCAGCACGTAGGGATGGCAGCGGATTGCACCCTGGCCGAAGATCATCAGATTGCGGACCAGGATGTTGGCGCCTTCCACGGTGATCGCCACCGGCGCGGCCTGGTAGGCGGAGGCCAGGTAGTTGCGCGGGCCCTGCTGGATGCCGCGCCCGCCGTGCACGTCCATCGCGTCGGCGACGATGCGGCGCATCAGTTCGGTCATGTGGTATTTGGCGATCGCGGTGACCACGCCCGGCGCGCAATGGTCCACCGCAGAACTGGTGAGCACGCGCGTGGCTTCCATCAGGTAGGTCAGCCCGGCGATGCGGCCGGTGGCTTCCTGCACGCCCTCGAACTTGCCCACGGGCAGGCGAAACTGGGTTCGAATGCCTGCGTAGGCTCCGGTCATGCGGTAGGCGGTCTGCGCGGTTGCGGCGGCCAGTGCCGGCAGCGAGATGCCGCGACCGGCGGACAGACATTCCACCAGCATGCGCCAACCGCGACCGGCATTGGCGGGGCCGCCAATGATCCAGTCCAGCGGCACGAACACGTCCTTGCCGAAGATCGGGCCGTTCATGAAGGCGGAGCCGGGGTAGTGGCGGCGGCCAATCTCGACGCCAGGGTGGTTCGCCGGCACCAGCACGCAGGTGATGCCGTAGTCCACCCGCGACTTGTCGCCAAGCAGGCCTTCCGGATCGCCGAGTTTGAAAGCCAGGCCGACCACGGTGGCAATCGGCGCCAGCGTGATCCAGCGCTTGGAGAAGCTGAGGCGGATGCCGAGGGTGCGGCGGCCCTCGAGTTCGCCGTAGCAAACCTCGCCATGGTCCGGCATGGCGGTGGCGTCGGAGCCGGCTTCGGGTCCGGTCAGGCCGAGGCAGGGAATCTCCCGGCCGGACACCAGCCCCGGCAGCCATTGTTTCTTCTGCTCGGGCGTGCCATAGATCATCAGCAGTTCGCCCGGCCCCAGGGAATTCGGAACCATGACGGTGACAGCCACGGCGATCGAGCGCGTGGCGATGCGCGTGACCACTTCCGATTGGGCGCGCGCGGAGAAACCGAGCCCGCCGTGCTTCTTGTCGATCAGCATCGCCAGAAAGCGCTGTTCGCGGATGTAGTCCATGACCGGAGCCGGAATCTCGCGCAGTTCGAAGTCGATCTGCCAGTCGTTGATCATTGCGCACAGCGTGGCGCACTGATTGTCGAGGAAGGCCTGTTCTTCTTCGGTGTATTCGGTACGCGGAAAGTCGAGCAACTGCTTCCAGTCGGGGCGGCCGCGAAACATCTCGGTTTCCCACCAGGTGTCGCCGGCCTCCAGTGCATCGCGCTCGGTCTGCGACATCTCGGGCATCACGGCCTTGAAGCGTTCGAACAGACCGCGCGTGAGCACGCCGCGTCGCAGCGGAACAATGTTGAACACCAGCAACAACAGCAGTGGCACACCCAGTATCGCGGCGCCCACGGTACCGAGCAGACCGGTGACCAGCAGCGCGGCATAGGCCACGGTGACCACGGCGGTCCAGACCAGCAAGGGCGCGCCGATGTAGGCCAGCGTCCAACTCAGCGCCAGCACCACCAGCGTGACGGTAAGGCTCAACATCCCGATTCCTCCGGATTGGAGATTAAGGCCCAGGCGGTGCCGCGTGCTTGTCTGCGGGGCCCGGAACGCGTGCGGACTCGATATCGCGAGCCCGCGGAATCAGCGTTTTGATCATCAACTTGAAATACTGGCTGAATTCTGCGCCTTCGGGAAAGGTTTCCGGTGCATCGCGGTGCACCTGCTGATTACCGATGAAGGTGGCGTAGGCGAAGGTGGACCACAGCTTCGCCTCGGGCTCGCCGAGTCCGAGCGCCTGATAGCACTCGTGCAGGTAGTTCATGCGGCGCGCCGAAACACGACGCACGACGGTGCCGACATGCGCGTGGTCCGAGGCGGCGGCCAGCGCCAGATAGAGCCGCCCGGCACGATGGCTGGCATTGGCCCGCTTGAACAATTTGACGATGCGGTCATAGGGATCCGACGCATCGGCAACCGCGATGATCATATCGTCGGTTTCCTGACGCTCCCACAGTTCCAGGGCGCGGCGCATCAGCGCTTCGCGACTCGGGAAATGCCAATAGAAACTGCCCTTGGTCACGCCCAGCGAACGGGCCAGCGGTTCGACCGCCACGGCCTCGATCCCGCTGGACGCCACGGCCTCAAGCGCGGCAGCGGACCAGTCATCGGCGGTGAGATTTTGTCGGGGAGTGTCCATATCGGATCCTGGGCGTAGCGGTCTCCTCCGCCTGGCTTTGCCCTCAGCGGCCGCGCGACTCTAGCAATGCGCCTGCGTATGGGCAAACCGAACGCGATGACTGAGGACCGTGTCGACGCGGTGTGGCAAGCTGCACCGGGAAGGCAATGGCGGCATGATAAAACCCGCTGCGGGCGCGCACGATGTACCGTCCGGTGAAACGACGGATGACGAAAATCAGGGATGAGGAGAACCCGATCATGAGATCAAGCCACCGCTTGCCGGCCTTGTTGATTGCCGCGGGCGCCGTGGCCGCGATCGCACTGATCATACCGGCCCACGCGGCGGTTCCCGATGCGCAGGCCGCGCAACTGGGCGGAGTTCTGACTCCGCTGGGTGCGGAAGTCGTCGGCAACGCCGAGGGCACGATTCCGCCCTGGAATGGCGGACTGCTGGGCGCGCCGCCCTGCTTCGCCGGCGCCGGCTCGCGCTACTGCGATCCCTTTGCGCACGAGCAAGCCCTGTTCACGATCACGCCCCAAAACCTCGGGCAGTACAAGGACCGGCTCAGCGAAGGGCAACGGGCGATGTTCGAGCAGTATCAGGACTACGCCATGCCGGTCTATCCGAGCCGACGCACCGCGTCCGCGCCGCCCTGGGTGTACGCGGCTACGCGGGCCAATGCCTCGCGCGCCGAGCTGACGGAAAATGGAGAAGCGCTGCACGACGCCGCCACCGGCATCGCCTTCCCGATTCCGCAGAACGGCCGCGAGGTGATCTGGAATCATAGAACCCGTTATCGCGGTGTCGCACTGCGGCGCTGGAACAACCAGTTTGCGGTCACCGCCGCCGGCATCGTCAATGCCGTGAAGTTTCGCGAAGACGTGCTGTTCAACTACTCGCAGAACGGCGCCGCGCCGGACGATCTCGATGACTGGCTGATGTTTGTCGCGCTGGTGATCAAGCAGCCGGAACGGTTGGCGGGCACGATCCTGTTGCTGCACGAGCCGCTGGACCCGGAGGAGGAGGACCCTCGCGCCTGGCAGTTCAACCCCGGCCAGCGCAGCCTGCTCAGCCTGCGACGGGCGACCAATATCGGCTACGACAATGCCGCGCTGGCCGCCGACCGGCTGTTGACCAACGACCAGTTCGACAGCTTCAGCGGAGCGATGGATCGCTACGACTGGAAGCTGCTGGGCAAACAGGAGCTGTTCGTGCCGTACAACAGCTATCGGCTGCACAGCGACCAGTACCGCTACAGCGAGATTCTCGGCAAGCACCACATCGAGCCGGCGCTGACGCGTTATGAACTGCATCGCGTGTGGGTGGTGGAAGCGCGGGCCAAACCGGGAATCGTGCACATTTATGACCGGCGCGTGTTCTTCGTCGACGAGGATTCCTGGCAGATCGTGATGGCGGACCTCTACGACCGGCGCGGCGAGCTGTGGCGCCTGCAGGAAACGCACACGATCAACCAGTACGACAAACTCCGCATCGCGCCGGTGGCGCAGGTGGTCTACGACCTGCCGGACCGGCGCTATCTGGTGCAGGGGCTCAACAACGAAGACCCCGAGGATCAGGACATGGACTTCGACGCCGACGATTTCTCGCCCGGCCGCGTGAGGCGCCGAGCAAAAAAATAGGCGACGTACAACGAACCAGGCCGGCGCAGTGCGCCGGCCTGGTTCGTGACAACCGCCCCGGGATCAGTCGCCGCGGTACGAGCGCTTGCGCTCGTGTTCCTTGAGGAACTTTTTGCGCACGCGGATCGACTGCGGCGTGATCTCCACCAGCTCATCGTCATTGATGAATTCCAGCGCCTGTTCCAGGCTCATCTTCACCGCGGGCGTGAGCAGCACGTTTTCGTCGCTGCCGGAGGCACGGACGTTGGTCAGCTTCTTGCCCTTGAGGATATTGACGACCAGATCGTTGTCACGCGAATGGATGCCGACGATCTGGCCTTCATACACCTCGTCGCCCGGCTCGGCCATCATGCGGCCGCGATCCTGCAGGTTGAACAGCGAATAGGCCAGCGCCTTGCCCTGCTCGTTGGAGATCAGCACGCCGTTGTGGCGATTACCGACATCCGCGTCAGCCTTGGGGCCGAAGTGGTCGAAGTTGTGGGCAAGCAGGCCGGTGCCCGAGGTCATGGACATGAACTCGGTCTGGAAGCCGATCAGGCCACGTGAGGGAATCGCGTACTCCAGGCGAACCCGGCCCTTGCCGTCCGGCACCATGTTCTGCATGCGGCCACCACGCTCGGACAAGCCCTGAATCACGCTGCCCTGGGTCGCCTCTTCCACGTCGGCGGTCAGGATTTCGAACGGTTCGTGAATTTCGCCGTCGACCTCGCGCAGGATCACCTGCGGACGCGACACCGCCAGTTCGTAGCCCTCGCGGCGCATGTTCTCGATGAGAATGCCCAGATGCAGCAGGCCGCGACCGGACACGCGGAACTTGTCCGGGTCGGCCGTGGGTTCCACGCGCAGCGCGACGTTGGTCTTGAGTTCGCGTTGCAGGCGGTCACCGATCTGGCGGCTGGTGATGAACTTGCCTTCCTTGCCGGCGAACGGGGATTTGTTGACCTCGAAGGTCATGCTCATCGTCGGTTCGTCGACCTGCAACGTCGGCAGGGCATCGGGTGACTTGGCGTCGCAGATCGTCTCGGAGATGCCGAGGTCGTCGATGCCGGACAGCGCCACGATGTCGCCGGCCTGCGCTTCGGTCGCCTCGATCTTGTTGAGGCCGAGAAAGCCCATCACCTGCAGAATCTTGCCGTTGCGCACCGTGCCGTCCCGGCTGACCACGGACACCGGCATGTTCGGACGCACCTTGCCGCGCTTGATGCGGCCGGTGCCGATGATGCCGACGAAGTTGGAATACTCCAGCGAGATCACCTGCATCTGGAACGCGCCTTCCGGGTCCACGTCCGGCGACGACACCTTGTCGACGATGGTCTGGAACAGCGGCGTCATGTCGCCCTCGCGCACGTTCTCATCCTCGCCCGCATAGCCCTGCAGGGCGGAGGCGTAGATGAACGGGAAGTCGAGCTGCTCGTCGGTGGCGCCGAGCTTGTCGAACAGGTCGAACACCTGGTCGATGACCCAGTTCGGTCGCGCGCCCGGGCGGTCGATCTTGTTGATGACGACGATCGGCTTCAGGCCCAGCGCAAACGCCTTCTGCGTGACGAAGCGCGTCTGCGGCATCGGGCCGTCCACGGCGTCGACCAGCAACAGTACCGAGTCCACCATCGACAGCACACGCTCGACCTCGCCACCGAAATCGGCATGGCCCGGGGTGTCGACGATGTTGATGCGGAATTCGGTATCGTTGCGCGGGTCGGTCCAGCGCAGCGCGGTGTTCTTCGCCAGAATGGTGATGCCGCGCTCCTTTTCGAGCGCGTTGGAATCCATGATGCGTTCGCCGAGGTCCTCGCGCTTGTCCAGCGTGCCGGACTGACGCAGCAGCTTGTCGACGAGAGTGGTCTTGCCATGGTCGACGTGCGCGATGATGGCGATGTTGCGTAAATTCTGAATCACGGGGACGGCTGCTCGATCAGGGGCCGGGAAACGGCGCTAGCGCGCATGGCCGGACGGCCACGCGGGTAAAAGGCGGCGGATTATACGCTCGGAAGGGTGACGCCGGTAGTGTGCAGCGCCAGGCCGCGCAATACGCACGCATCGTGCATTTCAAGGCGGTGCCCGGACAGGCACCGGCTCAGGACGTTCACGGATTGAATCATGGGACAGGGAGCGACAGCACCGCAGCTGCGCAGGCTGATCTTGGTGTCGGCACTGCTGGCCGGCTGTGCCTCCGCGCCCGTAGCGCGCAAGCCATCGCCGCCGGCGCCATCGCCGCCGTCGCCGGTAGTGAAAAGCGTCGATACCGGCAGCGCGATGCGCCAGCTGCTCGAAATCAGTGGCCAGCGCAGCGTCGCGCAGCTGGCCAAGCGCGAGGCGATCTGGAACGACCCCGGTCTGCGCATTCCCCTGCCCAGAATGATGAAACGTGCCTCGCGCTATCTGACGATGCGTGGCTATTCGCAGGAACTGCAGACCTTCCACAAGTCGATCAATCACGCTGCGGAACTGGCGATCGCCGATTTCGGTGGTCCGCTATCCGATGTGACGCTGGCGGTGCAGTGGCCGGCTGGCGGCCGCGTCGCGGGTGGCGATGTCGCCGCCACCGCCTATCTGCGCAATCAGGCGGGCAAAACCGTGCGCCGTCAGCTCGGTCCGCTGGTCGACCTCGCCCTGCGCCAGACCCAGGCGAACCGCGAATACGAAGCGCTGATACTGGGTGCCGGCGACCTCGGCGCCTTTCTCGCCGGTCCGCGCGACGATCTGTCCGCGTTCGTGGCCGATCGCGCCGTCGCTGCACTGTTCAAGACCATGGGGCGTCAGGAAGCACGGCTGCGCCGCGACAGCGACGGCGGCGGGGTCGACATCCTGCGGCGCTGGTATCAACAGAATGCGCGGGCAGCGATCTCTCCGTAGCCTTTCGACTACGGAGCATTCGCGACCGGAAACGTCCGGTACGCGTATTCGAAGCTGTCGTAATACATCCGGGCGGGATCGAGCCCGGCCTCGGTGAACGCGCGTTTGCCGGCTTCGATCATCGGCGGCGGGCCGCTCATGTAAAGCTCGTGGCCGGCGATATCCGGGACCTGCCGCAGCACTTCCTCGTGGACCCAGCCGCGCGCACCGTGCCAGTCTGCATCCGGCTCCGACAGCACGGGCACGTATCGCAACGACGGACAACGTTCGCTCAGCTCACGCAGCTCGGCGTCGCAATACAGGTCGCGCTGCGCGCGTGCCCCCCAGAACAGCGTCATCGGCCGCGTTTCACCGCGTTGCACGCATTCCTGGAGCATCGCCCGCAGCGGCGCCAGACCGGTGCCGCCGGCCATGAACACCATCGGCCGCCGCGTGTCGCCGCGGATGAAGAAGGCGCCCAGCGGCGCCTCGAAACGCAGGATCGTGCGCAGCGGCATGTCGTGCGCCACCCAGTTGGCGAAGCGGCCGCCCGGAACCACGCGCAGGTGCAGCTCGATCAGCTCCGAGCCGGAGGCATTGGCGATCGAAAAGCTGCGGCGCGCGCCGTCGTCGGTCAGTACATCCAGATACTGGCCGGCAAGCCATCGCAACGGCCGTTCGCTTTGCGGTAACCGCAGGCTCAGGCCGATCACGTCATGCGCGAGCCAGCACTTTCCGATCACGCGCGCCGGCCACAGCTGTGGTCTCAAGGTCGCGAATGCACCCGGCAGATGCAGATCCAGATGCACTTCGCCCATCGGCCTGGCCAGGCAGCTCAGCGTAAAGCCGGCTTCACGTTCCGCCGGACTCAGGGCCGGCGGTTCTCCCAGGGTTTCGACCCGGCCCTGCGTCACCTGGGCACGGCAGGCGCCACAAGTACCGCTCTGGCAGCCGAACGGTAGATTCAAGCCTTGGCGCTGCGCGGCGGCCAGGATGGTTTCGCCTTCGGAAACATCGAACGCGGTATCGCTGTTGGCCAGATAGACTTTGTGCATGAATCGGGCAATCACCCTGTCGGGAAAGGCATTGATCGTCGGTTGCGGCGATATAGGCCAGCGCGTCGCGCGGCGGCTTCTGGAGCGCGGCGTCGAGATTAGCGGAGTGGTTTCTTCCGAGCCAGGCGTGATCCGGCTGGCCGGACACGGCGTTCCCGCGCTGGCATACGATCTCGACCGCCCCGCGACACCGCCCGAGGCCCCGCTGCTGTTCTGGTTCGCGCCGCCGCCCAAGGCCGGCCTCGGCGACCCACGCCTGCGCAACTGGCTGGCCGCGGCACGCGGTATCGAGCGCATCGTCTACATCTCGACGTCCGGCGTCTATGGCGATTGCGAAGGACGCTGGATCGACGAGGACGAACCGTTCAAGCCCCAGACCGATCGAGCGCGGCGCCGGGTCGATGCCGAGAACGCGCTGGCCGAGTGGCGCGCTCGCGGCGGCGAGACCGTCGTGCTGCGCGTTCCCGGCATTTACGGACCGGGCCGGCTGCCGGAACGACGCCTGCGCCAAGGCTTGCCGGTGATCGACCCGGCCGAAAGCCCGTACAGCAACCGCATCCATTCGGAAGATCTCGCCACAGCCGCCTGCGCGGCGGCGCAGTCCGGTATCGACGGCACGGCGTACAACATTGCCGACGGCCATCCCAGCCCGATGGCGGACTACTTCCTGCGCTGCGCGACGCGGCTGGGCCTGCCGCCGCCGCCGATAATCCCGATGGCACAGGCACGGCGCGCGCTGACGCCGGCGATGCTGTCGTTTCTGGAGGAATCCAAACGATTGCGGATCGACCGCATGCGCGAGCAGCTGGGCGTGGTACTGCGGTATCCGAGCCTGCGCGAAGGACTCGCGGACTGCGTCTGAAGGCGCTTGGTTCAAGCGCGGCTCAGGCACCCCGCGTGATACTCGGGCCCGCTGCCA
This sequence comes from Banduia mediterranea, assembly GCF_031846245.1. Lineage (NCBI taxonomy): Bacteria > Pseudomonadati > Pseudomonadota > Gammaproteobacteria > Nevskiales > Algiphilaceae > Banduia > Banduia mediterranea. The sequence continues at coordinate 149,549 of NZ_JAVRIC010000001.1, forward strand.
GGCCAACGGGCAGCATTGATCCAGCGTAAAGCCGCCAAGACCCGCCAGGAGACGATTCGGATGAGCATGATGCAGGAATTCAAGACGTTCGCGATGCGCGGAAACGTCATCGACATGACGGTTGGTATCGTCATCGGCGGCGCCTTCGGCAAAATCGTCTCCTCGCTGGTGGCCGATGTGATCATGCCGCCGCTGGGCATGCTGATCGCCGGCGTTCCGTTCAGGAATCTGGCCGTGGTGCTCAAACAAGCCTCCGAGAACGCACCTGAAGTGGCGATCCGCTACGGGCAGTTCATCCTCACGATCGTCGATTTCATCATCATCGCCTGCGTGATCTTCATGGTGGTCAAGGGCATCAATACGGTTCGCCGCAAGGAGGAGGCCAAGCCAGCCCCGCCACCTGCGCCACCGGCCCCAAGCAAGGAACAAGTGCTGCTCGGCGAGATTCGCGATCTGCTGAAGACGCGCCAGTAAATCCAGGGCTCAAGCCCGACGGTCGATGCACCGGATTCCGGCGTAGTTCCTGCCCTATGCCGGAATCCGGGATGTCCGACACAGTTTGTCGCTCTATCCCCCATCTACGGGATTGTCGTGCCTGCGCGACACGACTATCGTTTCGCCCTGATACGCTGGAGCGTTTCCGGGGCGTTTAGGGAGGGGAACAATGAACATGGACCGTGAAATCGGCAAGATCGTGCTGCATGTGCAGAATCTGCTGCGTCAAATCCAGCAGGAGGGCGATGTGGAAGCCCTTGCCGCGCTCGAAGCCACTCTGCAGATCGCCACCACCAAGTTGCGCAACGCCAAGCGCAGCATGCGCGGCAAGCTCACATCGCTACGCGTGGCCTGCTGATCGCCACCACATAGGCAAGCCGCGCGGCACACGTTCTACAATCGGGCTCCATTACTTGCCCGAGCCGCCATGCGCGCAGTGCTTCTGGACGCCGGCAGCCTCGGCCACGATGTGGACCTGGGCCCGATCCGGCAACAAGTCGACTCACTGGACATTCACGACGCCACTTCGGCCGATCAGCTGATCGAGCGCCTGCAAGGCGCCGAAGTGGCGCTCAGCAACAAAGTGGTGATCGACGCGCAGGCAATCGACGCACTGCCCTCGCTGCGCCTGATCTGCGTGCTGGCCACCGGCACCAACAACATCGACCGTGCCGCCGCGCAGGCGCGTGGCATCGAGGTCGTCAACGTCGAAGCCTACGGCACCGCCAGCGTCGCCCAGCACTGTCTGATGATGATGCTGGCGCTGGCCACGCAGCTGCCGCGCTACCAGCGCGATGTCGCCGAGGGCCGGTGGCAGACCAGCGAGCGATTCTGTCTGATGGATCACCGCGTGGTGCAACTGGCCGGCAAGCATCTGGTCATCGTCGGTTCCGGCGCGCTCGGCCAGGCGGTCGCCCGACTGGCGCGGGCCTTTGAAATGCGCGTCAGTTTCTGTGCCCGTCCCGGCAAGGAATCGCAGGATTCGCGCCCGCCACTGGCCGCCCTGATCGAACAGGCCGACGTGCTGAGCCTGCATTGCCCGCTGACCGAGGCGACTCATCATCTGGTCGACGCATCGCTGCTGGCGCGCATCAAGCCCGGCGTCCTGCTGTTGAACTGCGCACGCGGCGGACTCATCGACGAACTCGCGGCGCTCGATGCCTTGCGCACCGGTCGTCTCGGCGGTCTCGGCGTGGACAGCCTGCCGCAGGAGCCGCCGGTGGACGGGCACGCGCTGATCGAGGCCCTGCACGAACCGCTGAACCTGCTGGTCACGCCGCACAGTGCCTGGATCTCACCCGAAGCGCGCCAGAACATGGTGAACCTGAGCGCGCAGAATCTGCGTCGCTTCCGCGAAGCGCTGCGTTAAGCCTCCATTCCCGGCAGCTTCATAGACTGTCTGTCGGTATATAGCGCAGGCACACCCGCTTGAACAAACCATGTGCGTTGTTGATCTACAACCCGCACGCCCGCAACGGCGACAACAATCTGGACGCCGGCATCAAGCTGCTGCGCCGGCATGGGATCGAGGTCCTGGAAGCCACACCGTCGAGCGCCAGCGAGCTGGCCGAGCTGTGCGAGCAGCATCGTGGACGTATTGATCGTGTGATCGCCGCGGGCGGAGACGGCACGGTCAATCTGGCGCTCAACGGAATCTTCGGGCTCGACCTGCCGTTGGGTGTGGTGCCCATGGGCACCGCCAACGACTTCGCCAGAACCCTGGAACTGCCCAGCATGATCGAGGACGCTTTCGCGCAGATTTCGGAAGGGCGAACCGTCAGCGTCGATGTCGGCGAAGTCAACGGACACTACTTCCTCAACGTGGCGCATATCGGCTTCGGCGTAGCGGTTTCGCACCACCTCGATTCGAGCCTGAAGCGCTGGCTGGGTCCGCTGAGTTATCTGATCGCCGCCACCAGCGCGCTACGGGTATTGCGACGCTTTCACGCCACGCTGCGCTTCAACGGTCAGCGCATGACGATGAAAACCGTGCAGGTCACGGTGGGCAATGGCGTGTTCTACGGCGGCGGCACGCCGGTTGCCGAAAACGCGCGCATCGACGATGCCGGGCTTGACCTCTGCGTGGTGCCGCCACAACCCTGGTGGCGCTGGCTCAAGGTGGCGCTCGCCCTGCGCACCGGTTCCACCCACAAGCTGGTGGACGTATTCACGCAGCGGGTCCGCGCGGTGGAAATCGACACCACACGTCCGCATACGATCACCGCAGACGGCGAGATCATCGGCAAGTCGCCGGCGCGCTTCGTTTGCCATCCAACGGCCTTGCGCGTGTTCGCGTCGCAGACCCTGCCCGACAAGCGTATCGATCAGGAAGCGGCCTGAAACCAGCAGCCAGGGACCGTTCGGCCGCCGTTGTACCGCCGCCGATCCTGTGCGTCCTGTTCGCCGCCGTCAGCAGCGATCAGATTGTCATCCAAGCGTCATTCGCGAACGAACCCGAGGTTCGCGCGCAGACATGGAGGGCACCGCAATGACCGACTACATTTTGCTGACAGCGCTGATCATCGTAGGCATCACTGCCTTTCTCGACGGACGTTTGCTGTACCGACTCAACCGCCGCTGTGTTCATGCCCGCGAGGGCCGCAACGCCGATAACCGCCTGTTGCGCTGGTACGCGCAAGGCTTCGATCAGCCTTTGCGGCTGGCGCGCTGGCTGGTTCGGATCAACGCCCTGCTGCTGGCGGCGGCGCTGCTGCTGCAAAGCGACCCGGTATTGGTCGCCAGCGCCGCAGTGATGCTGATCCTTGGCGTGTATGAACTGCGGTCTGGATCCAGCGTGGCGCGTCGCCACCTGGAGACCATCAACGTCCAGCAGCGACCGCCTGCCTCCCGCTGAGCATTCTTTTACCGCGTTGCCCGCTTGGTTCGCGCCGCCACTACTGAGACACTGCCTCATGTCCAAAACGGGACCGGACTGAAGCATCGTGCCGGCTCCTGAGCCTGGGAGGGGTACGGCATGAAGCTCATCATCACAATCGGTCTGGTGCTGTGGTTCGCGCAAGCCCTCGTGATTCGCGCGGCAAATCCGCCGGCACTGATGCTGGCCGAGCGCTATGAGACCGGCGTCGATCTCGACGCCTACTGGGTCAGCGAAAAGCTCGATGGCGTACGCGGCTACTGGAGCGGCACCGAACTGCTCACGCGCGGCGGCTACCGCATCGAAGCGCCGCCCTGGTTCACGCAAGGCTGGCCGTCGCAGCCGCTGGACGGCGAGCTGTGGATGGGCCGCGCGCGCTTCGCCGAACTCAGCGGGACCGTACGGCGCGCCACACCGGACGAGGTCGCCTGGCGTGAGCTCAAGTTCATGGTCTTCGACCTGCCGGCCCATCCCGGCACCTTCGACGAACGCCTGGCCGCGCTGCGCGAATTGATACCGACGCTGCAGATTCCCTGGCTACGGCTGATCGAACAAAGCCATGTCGCCAATGCCGCCGAACTGGATCGACGGCTCGATCGCGTGGTCGCGGCGGGCGGCGAAGGCCTGATGCTGCATCGCGGCGCGGCGCCGTATCGCGCGATTCGCAGCGACGATCTGCTCAAGCTCAAGCCTTACGACGACGCCGAAGCGCGCGTGGTCGGCTACGTGCCGGGCCAGGGCAAATATCAGGGCGTGCTCGGATCGTTGGTGGTGGAAAGACCGGATGGCCTGCAATTTCGCCTGGGCAGCGGCCTTTCGGACGAGCAGCGTGCCGATCCTCCGGCACTGGGCAGCTGGGTGACGTATCGTTACAACGGCTTCACCGTCAACGGCATTCCCCGTTTCGCGCGCTTCATGCGTATCCGCGACGAGATGCCGCCACCCGATCCGCCCGCCGAACCCGCTCAGCCCTGATGTCCAGTCCCATCGACCTGCATTGCCACTCCACGGCATCCGATGGTCGTCTGCGTCCCGCCGCCGTGGTGCAGGCGGCGTCCGCGGCCGGCGTCCGCGTGTTGGCGTTGACCGATCATGATGGTGTCTCCGGCCTGCCCGAAGCGCAGGCCGCGGCGGCCGAAGCCGGCCTGCATCTGCTGCCCGGAATCGAACTGTCGACCACCTGGAACCGTCAAGGCGTGCACATCGTCGGACTGGGTATCGACCCCAGGGCATCCGCCTTGAATGACTGCATCGCCATCGTTTCGGCGCGCCGCCGCGCCCGCGCCGAAACGATGGCGCACAAGCTTGAAGGTTTTGGCCTGAGCAATGCTCTGCAGCGTGCGCAGGCCCTGGCCGAAGGCGGACTGATCACGCGCACCCATTTCGCCCGGCTGTTGGTCGAATCCGGCGTCAGCCGCGATCTCGGCCGGGCGTTCAAGAATCTGCTCGGCAATGGCAAGCCTGCGGATGTGAAGATCGAATGGATCACGCTGGCCCGCGCCATCGAGGTGATCCATGCGGCCGGCGGTTGCGCGGTGTTGGCCCACCCGATGAAGTACAAGCTCAGCAACACCAAGCTCCGGCAACTGTTCGCCGACTTCGCCGCGCTGGGCGGCGACGCCGTCGAAGTCTGTTGCGGAAACACGCCGAGCGACCAGACGCAATTCGCCGCCGCGCAGACGCGTCGCTTCAATCTGGCCGGATCGGTGGGCTCGGACTTTCACGACCCCGGGCAGACCTGGATCGGTCTCGGTCGCTTGCCGCCCTTGCCGGTAGACATCACGCCGGTCTGGGAACGCCTGCCCACCCAGCGCGCCGTCATCGAAGCCGCGCTGGCCTGAGCAGCGTCTAGTTCTACTATGTCATCAATTTCAATAAGCTAGACTCATCATGAAGCGGATTCTCAAGGATGGGTCAATCGGAAGCTCGGCTGGATCGGTATCTTGAGGGCTTGGTGTCGGTGCTGGGGCACAAGGACCGTCATGCGCCGTGCCGGGACTATTGCGTGGGCCTGCTGCTGGATGGCGAGCGCAAGAGCATGCAGCCGATGGCCGCCCGGCTGTCCCCGGCGTCGGTGGGCGTGGCCCGCCAGTACTGAGGGCAACGGGACTACCAGGAACTCAAACAGGAAGTCGGTCTATCCCATTTCGAAGGCCGCTCGTGGCGAGGGTTTCACCACCATGCCAGCATGAGCATTGCCGCCTATGGGTTTTTGATGAGCGAACGCCTGCGCGCACAGCGCCGCAGTAAAAAACCCCCTGGCGTTTTGCTCGACGTGGCACCGCTTCCGGCCGACTACGTCCCCCGCGGCGCTACCCGTCCGGCCTGAGCGACACCTACCCGATTCGATCGCCACCATGCGCCGCCTGATCCAAGCGCACCTGATCCGACGACTACCGCGATGTCCGTGCTGTGGGCTGCCCGCCTCTCCCGGAATCCGAAGGGCGCCGAATAATCAATGACTCTATTGACACAGTAGAACTGGGATTCATGGCCGGCTGACGCGGAGCCTCGCTTTTTGGCAGCATTGCGGGATTTTCCACCCGGAGTTTCGATGAATACTGCCTCCCTGCACTGCATCGTCCTGGCGGCGGGCAAGGGCACGCGCATGAAAAGCGCCCTGCCCAAGGTGCTGCACCCGATCGCCGGTCGCCCGATGCTGGCGCATGTGCTGGAGGCGGCGCGTGCCCTCGGTGCCGTTGGCACCCATGTGGTCTATGGCCACGGTGGTGATGCGGTGCGGGCGTACTTCGACGAGCACGATCTGCGTTTCGATGGTCTCGAATGGGTGCATCAGGCCGAGCAACTGGGCACCGCTCACGCCGTCAAGCAGGCCATGCCCAGGATTCCGAATGGCGCGCGCGTGCTGGTGTTGTATGGCGACGTGCCCTTGATCCGGCCGGAGACTTTGCGCCGTCTGATCGCCGAGGCTGACGATGGACTCGGCCTGCTCACCGTGGAGCTGGATGATCCCAGCGGTTACGGCCGGATCGTGCGCGATGCGCGTTTCAAGGTGAAGCGCATCGTCGAGGACAAGGATGCCAACACCCGGCAGAAGGCGATCCGCGAGGTGAATACCGGCGTGCTGACCGCGCCGGCCTCAGCGCTGCGCGCCTGGCTGGAGCGGATTGGCAACGACAACGCCAAGGGCGAGTACTACCTGACCGATGCCGTGGGCCTGGCAGTGGACGACAAGCAGCGTGTCGCGGCAGTCACCGCAAGCAGCGCGGCGGAAGTCGAAGGGGTCAACGATCGTCTGCAACTGGCACATCAGGAGCGCGTGTTCCAGGCGGCCGCAGCGGAGCGCCTGTTACGCGCCGGGCTCGGGCTCGCCGATCCCTCACGCTTCGATCTGCGCGGTGCGCTCGAATTCGGCCGCGATGTCAGCCTTGATGTCGGCGTGATCATCGAAGGCAAGGTGAGGCTGGGTGATGGCGTACGCATCGGTCCGTACTGCGTGCTGCGCGATGTCGAGATCGCCGCCGGGACCCAGGTTGCCGCACATTCGCTGATCGAATCGGCCCACATCGGGCGCGATTGCCGCATCGGGCCGTTTGCCCGCATCCGGCCGGATACCGTGCTGGAAGACGAAGTGCACATCGGCAACTTCGTGGAAACCAAGAAGACGCAGATCGGCCACGGCAGCAAGGCCAACCATCTCAGCTATCTGGGTGACGCAACAATCGGCAGTGGCGTCAATATCGGCGCCGGCACCATTACCTGCAACTACGACGGCAGCAACAAGCACACCACCGTGATCGAGGACGGCGCCTTCGTCGGTTCCAACACCTCGCTGGTGGCGCCGGTACGGGTCGGCAGCAAGGCCACCGTCGGCGCAGGCTCGGTGCTCACGCGCGACGCACCGGACGGTGCCCTGAGCATCGCGCGTTCGCGCGAGCAGAAGTCCTATCCCAACTGGCAGCGCCCGGACAAGAAGAAGTAGGGCGCCTTGCGGCGGGCCTTATACTGGCCGTCTTCCCCCTGCAATATTCAAGGAAATGTGCGGAATCGTCGGCGCCATCGCGCAGCGTGACATCAGCGAAGTTCTCGTCGAAGGCATCCGCCGCTTGCAGTATCGCGGCTACGATTCCACCGGCCTCGCCATGCTCGGGGACAATGGCGCCATCTGCATGCGGCGCGCCGTCGGCAAGGTCTCCGAACTCGAAAGGAAGCTGGAGGCGAGCCCGTGCCGGGGGCGGCTTGGAATTGCGCATTCGCGCTGGGCCACGCACGGCGGCGTGACCGAAGCCAATGCGCATCCGCACCTGTCCGGCGAGCGGATTGCCGTCATCCACAACGGCATCATCGAAAACTACGAATCGATCCGCGAAGAACTCGCGGCCAGGGGCTACGAATTCCGGTCCGAAACCGATACCGAAGTCATTGCGCACCTGATCCACGATCTGCTCAAGCAGGACATCGACCTGACCGAGGCCGTGCGCCAGGCCATGCGCCGTTTCGAGGGCGCCTACGCCATCGTGGTGTTCGACGCCCAGCAGCCGGACCGCCTGGTCACCGCACGTATCGCCAGCCCGCTGGTCATCGGGCACGGAGACGGCGAGAACTTCGTCGCCTCCGGCATTCAGGCGCTGCTGCCGGTCACGCGGCGGTTTTCGGTGCTCGACGAGGGTGACATGGCTGAGGTCCGTCTTGATGGCGTGACCATCTACGATGCTGACGGAAACATCGTCGAACGCGAGATCACCGTGTCCGAGCAATCGGCGGACGCCGTGGAGCGCGGTGACTACGCGCACTACATGCTCAAGGAAATCTACGAGCAGCCGCGCGCAATCGCGGACACCTTGTCCGAACGCATCCTCGGCGATCACGTGCTGGAAGCCGCCTTCGGGCCCCGCGCCGCCGAAATCCTGCCACAAGTCGACAACGTGCATATCGTCGCCTGCGGCACCAGCTACCACGCCGGGCTGGTCGCGCGTTACTACCTGGAGCAGGGCGCGCGCATACCGTGCACCGTCGAGGTCGCCAGCGAATACCGCTACCGCAATCCGGTGGTGCAGCCCGGCACCCTGTTCCTCGCGATCTCCCAGTCCGGCGAAACCGCCGACACCCTGGCCGCCCTGCGTGAAGCCAGGAAGATCGGCTACGTCGCTACCGCCGCGATCTGCAACGTGGCCGAGTCCTCGCTGGTGCGCGAGGCCGACCTCAGCCTGATGACCCGCGCCGGTCCCGAAGTGGGCGTAGCCAGTACCAAGGCCTTCACCACCCAACTTGCCGCTCTGGGCCTGCTGGGGCTTGCCATCGGCCAGCGCCGCAGCGTGGATCGTCGCCTGGTCGGCGTCTACGCCAGACAGATGCAGCGCGTGCCGGAAATGGTGCAGCAGACGCTGAAGCTGGATGCACAGATTCGCGTGTGGGCGAGGCACTTCGCCGACAAGCACCACGCCCTGTTCCTGGGCCGCGGGCCCACCTACCCGGTAGCCATGGAAGGTGCACTCAAGCTCAAGGAAATCTCCTACATCCACGCCGAGGCCTATCCGGCCGGCGAACTCAAGCACGGCCCGTTGGCGCTGGTGGACGACGACATGCCGGTGATCGCTGTCGCGCCCAACGACCGGCTCTTGGAAAAACTCAAATCCAATCTGCAGGAAGTGCGCGCGCGCGGCGGTCGTCTGTTCGTGTTCGCCGACCCCAACACCGGTTTCACTCCGAGCGACGGGGTGGACATCATGACCATGCCCGAGCACATCGAGCCATTGCAGGCCCCGCTGATCTACACCGTGCCGCTGCAACTGCTGGCCTACCACGTGGCCGTGCTGCGCGGGACCGACGTGGATCAGCCGAGGAATCTGGCGAAGTCGGTGACGGTGGAGTAGCGAGCCTGTCGGCTTGCGCGCCTTTGCTGGTTCGCAAAGAGCCTGAAACCGGATGGGTTCGCTGAAGCTTCAGCGAGGTCACGCCAAGTCGTCAAAGTAGAGCCGCACACCCATGCGCTTGTGCAGCACGCCGATGATGTCGACTCCCCTGCACGAACCAGATAGAAAATCACACGCTTTCGGCGGCTTCGCGCATGTCCGGGGTGACGCGTAGCGGCGGCAGGGTTGCGGTTTTCATGGGCGGCGACCGTATTGCAAGTGCGATGCAATGCTGTTTGATGCGGCCGATGCCGTCAACTTGCCGCTGCGTCCGGCCCGCTCAGGCGCGTGTCCCGGTAGAGCGCATCCTGCAAGTCATGCACGGCCTGCTCGAACCCGGTTTTGCTGCCGAAGGGGCGGATCAGCTGCATCGGTGTGCCCATCTGGTTGAACGGCCGGATTTCGAGCACGCGTACATTGTCCAGGCCGGTGATGATGCCGTCGTCCTGGTATTTGAATCGGGATGCCATGGACGGTTGCGCTGAGCCTGAACGCGGACTCTCAGCGAGAGTTCAGGCCGTCTGGCACACCCTGTACGCAGGCTTCAAGGAGGACCGGCGGCAGATATTGGCTGGTCCGCATCAGTACCAATCGTCAAAGGAGTATCCCGATGGCAGACGACAAGCGCTACGAAGGCAAGACCGAAAACCTCAAGGGCAAGTTCAAGGAAGGTGCCGGCAAGGTTTCCGGCGACGAGCAGCTCGAGAATGAAGGCAAGGTCGATCAGAAGACCGGCAAGATCAAGGATACGATCGGCAAGGTCAAAGATACGGTGAAGGATGTGGTCAGCCACTAGTGTCGTATCACCGCATCAACAAAAAGGCGTCCTGAACGGGGCGCCTTTTTGCTGGGAGGCGATCGGTGGTGATGGACCGGGCAGGCAACGGTCACCTTCTGGTTTTCGGCGGGTCGCGTGAATACCGGGTCAGGCTGCGGCTTGTCCGGAGTGACAAGGGTGGGCAGACCTCATTCGCAGCTGCTGGCGATCTGTTCGAGCGCCTTGTCGCGCTCCGCGTTGAACATGTCTTCAGTGAAGCGCACGCGCTCGCCATTGTCGTCGACGCGCATCAGCCGCCTTGCCGTCTTCGCGTCAAGGTAGGCCAATCGATCACGTGCGGCTTGGCACTGCTGCTGGCGCTCATTTCGCGCGACCTGGCGTGCGTGCTCTGCTGCGGCGCGTGCGAGTTCGTCGGTTTCACTCGACTCCACGAAATCATCGATCGATTCCACGGCGGGTGCTGGGTGAGCCCTGGGAGCCCGCGGTTCGTACTTGCTGTAGGCGCCCTGTCCGGGAGGTGTCTGCGAATAATGGACCTGGCCTTGAGCATCGACCCAGCGATAGGCCGGGCTTGCGGCAGCGGCGCTGCTCGCCAGGCACAGGATCAGTGCCGTGACCCAGCCCGGCATGCGCAGCGAATCAGGCGGCGCCGGCATGTTCGGCGGCCATGGCGCGTATGCGCTCCACCATCGAATAGAAACCGTTGCGGCGGTTCATGGTGATCTGGTTCTCCAGGCCGAGCCTTGCGAAAGCCTCGGCGATATCCAGATTCAGTATTTCGTCGGGCGTTCGTTCGGACACCAGCATGAACAGTAGCGCGATAAGACCTTTGACGATGTGAGCGTCCGAATCACCGTAGAACTTCAGTCGCTTCGGTTCGCCGGGAACAAGCTCATGGTCGAGCCAGACCTGCGACATGCAGCCACGGACTTTGTTCGACTCGTTCTTGGCAGTGTCCGGCATCGGCGGCAACTTGCGGCCGATGTCGATCAGGTAGCGGTAGCGCTCTTCCCAGGGCCCCAGCAGTTCGAAATTCTCGACGAGTTCATCAACGTTCATGCGCCCTATTGTAAGGAGCGGATGATCACTCGTGGCGAACTACCAGAGCAGTCCGCTCGCCAGCCAGAGCCCGGCGGAGAATCCCGCCAGCATTTCGGTGAGTCGCGCAAAGCTCGCCGTCAGCCAGCTTGCGGCGACAGCTTTCGATTTACGGGGAGGCGGGTGGGCCATGGATGGACCTCTATGGATGTGTCTGGTACTCCAATACGCAGAGTATCGACGGCTGGATGCGGGAATTGAGCACCACTTGGCACCGGGAGTGTCGGAATTTCGCGCAAGTGCCCGTAGTCCTGATCCTGCAAAGCGCGGGTCTTGGCGCCTGGCCGGGGGGCGGAATGGGGCACGGCAGTTATACTGCGCGGCCGTTTTGAGGTTCCCAGCTCGATGACCCGACACTCCGGCCGTAGCGCCGACCAGCTTCGCCCTGTCTCTTTCGTTCGCGGTTTTACCGAACACGCGGAAGGCTCCGTGCTCGTGAGCTTCGGCGGCACGCGGGTCCTGTGCAACGCCACGGTGGAGGAGCGCGTGCCGGGTTGGCGTCGCGATTCCGGTGCGGGCTGGCTGACGGCCGAGTACGGCATGTTGCCGCGGGCCACCCACGGCCGCAGCCGTCGCGAAGCGGCCCAGGGCAAGCAGAGCGGCCGTACGCTGGAAATCCAGCGCCTGATCGGCCGCAGCCTGCGCGCCTGCGTGGACCTCGAAGCGCTCGCCGGCTGCACCATCACCATCGACTGCGATGTACTGCAGGCCGACGGCGGCACCCGCACCGCAAGCATCACCGGCGGCTATGTCGCCCTGGTGGACGCGCTCGCCAAATTGCGCAAGCAGCGCAAGCTCAAGAAGGAACCGCTGTTCGGACAGATCGCCGCGGTGTCGGTCGGTATTGTCAACGGCGCGCCGGTGCTCGACCTGGATTATGTGGAGGACTCCAGCGCCGAGACCGATCTCAACGTCGTCATGAACGAAGCCGGTGGCTTCGTCGAGGTGCAGGGCACGGCGGAAGGCCACGCCTTCCGTCGTGACGAACTGGATTCGATGCTGGGGCTGGCGTCCAAGGGCATTTCCGAGCTGATCGCCGCGCAGCGGGCCGCGCTCGAAGGCTGAGCCTCGCCGATGCGGATCCGGCCCTTTCTCGAATCCGACACCGAAGCGCTGATCGCGTTGTGGCAGCGCTGCGGCCTGACGCGGCCCTGGAACGACCCGCGCCGCGACATCCTGCGCAAGCTCGACGTTCAGCGCGAGTGGTTTCTGGTGGGCGAGACCGACCGGCAACTGGTCGCCAGCGTGATGGCGGGTTACGACGGTCATCGCGGCTGGGTCAACTATCTGGGCGTGGACCCTTCGCATCAGCGCCGAGGCCTGGGCGGCCTGTTGATGCAGGCGGTCGAAACCCGCTTGCAGGCGGCGGGCTGCCCCAAGATCAATCTGCAGATCCGGCATGACAATAACGCGGCCGTCGGCTTCTATGCCGCGCTGGGCTATGTCGAGGACGCCACGCACAGCTTCGGCAAGCGCTTGATCGATGAGCAGGACAGCACTCCGCCGCCCAGCGCCGCATCCTCGTCCCGCGAGGTCGTGCTGGCCAGCCGCAATACCAAGAAACTGCGTGAGATGCAGGCGCTGCTGTCGCCGCTCGGCTGGCGGGTGCGCGCGGTATCCGAATTCAGCGACGAAGAGCCCGAGGAAAGCGCGGTGAGTTTCGTCGAAAATGCGCTGATCAAGGCACGCCATGCCGCCGCAACGTCCGGATTGCCGGCGATCGCGGACGATTCGGGGCTGGAAGTGGCGGCGCTCGGCGGCGCACCGGGCGTGCGCTCGGCACGCTACGCCGGCGTGCATGGCGACGATCAGGCCAACAACCAAAAGCTGATCGAATCGCTGGCGGCGATTCAAGGCGCGGATCGTTCCGCGCGTTTCGTATCGCTGATGGTCTATTTGAGGCACCCCGACGACCCCACACCGATCGTGGCCGAAGGCGCCTGGCGGGGCCGGATACTCGAAGCGCCGCAAGGCGACTCCGGATTCGGCTACGACCCGCTGTTCTACGTGCCGGAGACCGCGTGCAGTGCTGCCGAACTGGCGCCGGAGATCAAGAACGCGATCTCGCATCGCGGCCGCGCCGCGGCACTGCTGCAGCAGCGTCTGCACGAGTGCTGAGCCGGGACGCGCAGCCTTTGGCGCTGTACGTCCACTTCCCGTGGTGCGTGCGCAAATGCCCGTACTGCGATTTCAACTCGCACCCGCTGCGCGGCGAGGTGCCCGAAACCGCCTATGTCGATGCCTTGATCCGCGATCTTGATTTCGAGTTGCGCAGTTTCGATACGGCGCTGGCGGCGCGCGGTCTCGGCTCGATTTTCATGGGTGGCGGCACACCCAGCCTGTTTTCCGACGCGGCGATCGCGCGCCTGCTCGATGCGGTGGCGGCGCGCCTGCCGATGGCGCCGGACATCGAGGTCACACTGGAAGCCAATCCCGGCACGGTTGACGAATCGCATTTCCGCGGCTATCGCGCTGCTGGCGTCAATCGCCTGTCGATCGGCGTGCAGTCGATGGACGATGCGCAGCTGCGTGTGCTGGGCCGCATCCACGGCCGCGACGATGCGCTTCGTGCCGTGGACATCGCCCGTCGCGCCGGATTCGACAATCTCAATCTGGACCTGATGTTCGCCTTGTCGCGGCAGACGCCCGAGGCCGCCGAGACGGATCTGCGCGCCCTGATCGCGCTGGCACCCGAGCACGTGTCGTACTACCACCTGACGCTGGAACCCAATACCGCCTTCGCCGCTGCGCCACCGCCGTTGCCGGACGATGACGTGGCCTGGGCAATTCATACCGCGGGTCAGGCGCTGCTGGCCGAGGCCGGCTATGCACAGTACGAGGTCTCGGCCTACGCCAAGCCGAATCGCCGCGCGCGCCACAATCTCAGTTACTGGACATTCGGCGACTATCTGGGCATTGGCGCCGGCGCGCACGGCAAGATCGGAACCGGCGTCTCCGGAATCCGTCGGCGCGCGCGCCACAAGTTGCCGAGACTGTTTCTGGCCGGCGCCGGCAGCGCCGCGGCCTTACAGAGCGACAGCGTGGTCGAGTCAGCCGATCTGCCGTTCGAATTCATGATGAATGTGCTGCGCCTGCATGAGGGTTTTGCGCCGCAGGCCTTCGTCGACGCGACCGGTCTGGCGCTGGACAGCATCGAAATCCCGCTCGTCAGGGCGCAGACTCTGGGACTGATCGAACGCACGCCGCAGCGGATCAGACCCAGTGCGCGCGGCCGTGACCATCTCAACAGCCTGATCGAACTGTTTCTGCCCGATGCTTGAAGACGCCGAAATCCAATGCCCCTACTGTTGGGAAACCATCGTGCTGGAACTCGATCTTTCGGCGGGCGCGCAGACCTATACCGAGGACTGCTCGGTGTGTTGCCGGCCGATACTGGTTCGGCTGGAAACCGATGGTGAGGCCTTTTCCGTGCACATCCAGGCCGAGGGCGAGTAGGGCGCGAATCGCGGCATTCATATGACTTTGGTGTGCATCGTCGGGCACGCTTGCGGCGGCGGCGGTGTCGCCGTACAATTCGCGCCCTTTTCGCCCGCCTGCGGTAGCTGTCCGATGAAAGCCGATATCCATCCAAAGTACGACTACGTGGTCTTCCAGGACATGTCCAGCGACTACATGCTGTTGACGCGTTCCACCATGTCGAGCCGCGAAACCATCAAGTGGGAAGACGGCAAGGAATACCCGCTGATCAAGATGGAAGTCTCCAGCGCTTCGCATCCGTTCTACACGGGCAAGCAGAAGATCCTCGACACCGCCGGCCGCGTCGACAAGTTCCGTCGTCGCTACGCGAAGTCCTGATCCGGAACTGATACCGAATCCGCTTGCGGGTTCATGAAACGGCCGCTTTTCGCGGCCGTTTTCGTTTTCGTTTGCGGGGCAGTCCGCGTCGCTGACACGGTTCGCGTTGCGGCGCAGCACGCGCGACAGGCATAATTCCGCTGCTGCGTACGCGGCCGTACGTCAATCCTGCCGATCGCCTAACCATCCCGGACTCTCCGGAATCGTGTGTTCAGGGGCGGTTCGAGCGTGAACGCCGGCCCTTCGCCCGCTTCTTATAGAACAGACCAACCGGAGTGAATGATGGCTCAGTACAGCCTTATCAACGAAGACACCGGCGCCAAGCTCGAACTTCCCGTCAAGCAGGGAACTCTCGGCCCGATCGGCCTCGATGTCGGCAAGGTGTACGCAAAAGAGGACGTCTTCACCTACGATCCGGGCTTCACCTCGACCTGTTCCTGCGAGAGCGCCATTACCTATATCGATGGTGACGCTGGGGTGCTGCTGTATCGCGGCTACCCCGTGGATCAGCTCGCCGAACACTCCAGCTTCATCGAAGTGGCCTACCTGATCCTGTACGGAGAGCTGCCGAGCCCGAGCGCACTCGAGGAGTTCGAAGCCTCGATCAGTCGCCACACGATGATCAACGAGGGCGTGAAGCGCTTTTTCGACGGTTTCTATTACGACGCGCATCCGATGTCGATGCTGACGGGTGTGGTCGGCGCGCTGTCCGCGTTCTATCACGACACCAGCAACAGCAAGGATGCCAAGCAGCGCGACATTTTCGCGCATCGCATGATCGCCAAGATTCCGACGATCGCCGCGGCGGCCTACAAGAAGTACTTCGGCCAGCCGTTCATGTATCCGCAGAACAACCTCGACTACTGCAGCAATCTGCTGCACATGATGTTCTCGGTGCCGGCCGAGCCCTACGAGGTCGACCCGATCGCAGCCAAGGCGCTGGACGTGCTGTTCATCCTGCACGCCGACCACGAGCAGAACGCTTCGACTTCCACGGTGCGCATGGCCGGCTCCACTGGCACCAATCCGTATGCCGCGATTTCATCCGGCATTGCGGCCCTGTGGGGGCCAGCGCACGGCGGCGCCAACGAGGCCGTGCTGAAGATGCTCGAAGAAATCGGCACCCCGGACAAGGCCCCCGAGTTCCTGCAGAAGGTCAAGGACAAGGTTGAAGGCGTGCGCCTGATGGGCTTCGGCCATCGCGTGTACAAGAATTTCGACCCGCGCGCCACGATCATTCGCGAGCACTGCCATCGTGTGCTCAAGCACCTCGGCAAGGAAAACGACCCGCAGCTCGAACTGGCAATGAAGCTCGAAGAGGTGGCGCTGTCGGACGACTACTTCAAGGAGCGCAAGCTCTATCCGAACGTCGACTTCTACTCCGGCATCATCTACAAGGCGCTCGGCATCCCGGTGAACATGTTCACCCCGATGTTCGCTATCGCCCGTACCGTGGGCTGGGTTGCCCACTGGTCGGAAATGGTGTCCGAGCCGCTGAAGATCGCACGTCCGCGTCAGGTCTACATGGGCGCCGACAAGCGTGACTACGTGACGGTCGACAAGCGCTGAGTCCAGCGCCGCGTCGAGAAAACGCCCGCTTTTGCGGGCGTTTTTCGTTTACGCTGAGATGACTTGTTTCACTCATCGCAACACCGCATGGACTTACAGCCGCTTGTGCATCAGCTTAGGCAGTCGCTGGACGGACTGCTCGCCGTCTACCTGTTCGGCAGCCATGCGCGCGACGAGGCGCGGCCGGACAGCGATCTCGACATGGCGATATACGCCGGGCGGCGCCTTGATCCTGAGCAGCTATGGATGCTGTCCGGCAGCTTGGCCGCTGCCGCGAACTGCGACGTGGACCTGGTTGATCTGGTCGCGGCATCCACGGTCATGCAATACCAGATCATCACGCGTGGGCGGCGCCTGTGGGCGCTCGACTCTCAGGCGTCAAACTACGAAAGTTTCATACTCAGCGAGAAAATCGAACTCGATGCTGCGCGCGCGGGCCTGATCGCTGACATTCGTGAGCGGGGATACGTGCATGGTCGATGATGTGCTGCTGAACAAGGCCGCGAGCATCGAACGCTGCGTTGCCAGGGCGCGTGAGGAATACGAACACGACCCTGCGGCGTTCCCCGCCGATTCGACTCGCCAGGATGCCGCCATCCTCAATATTCAGCGTGCCTGCGAGGTGGCGTTGGACATGGGCCAGCACCTCATTCGGCGCGAGGCGATGGGTTTGCCGCAAAGTGCACGGGACGTATTTTCGATACTCGCCGATCACGGATGGATCGACGCGCAGCTGGCCGAGTCACTGAAGCGCATGGTCGGATTCCGCAATATCGCGGTGCATGCGTATCAGCAGTTGCAGATACCGATCGTGATCGCAGTGATCACTCGGCATCTGGATGAATTTCTGCAATACACCGGCCGGCTCTTGCGAAAGGACGCGGGCACCTCTCCCTGAAGCGGACCGTGGTTCAGAATGTACGCCGCAGCCGCAGGCCGGTTTCGCCGTCTTCGTAGTAGTCCGGCAGGCAGGCGTGCAGGTGATAGCCGAGCCGTTCGTAGAGCGCGCGTGCCGCCTGGTTGTCGGCGCGCACTTCCAGCGACATCGTGCGGCAACCGCGCTTGCGCGCTTCCGTCTGGGCCGCGTGGACCAGGCGGATGCCCAGGCCGTGACCGCGCGCCTCGGGATGCACCACCAGCGAATAGATGCGCGCGATCGTGGAGCCGCGGCGCGTGGTCATCACCAGGGCGCCACAGGTCCAGCGTTGGCGCAGCGCCACCCAGGCGGCGGCGCTGGGCACGCCGAGCAGACGCCGGATCGCGCGGTCCGACATGCGGTCGCCGGGGAACAGCTGTTCGAGCGCGATGATCGCCTCGGCGTCTTCGCGCCGGGCGCGACGCACGCGGACCTCCGGCTGTGACGCCATTTCAGCGCGCACCTTCGCGAACGCGCGACTCCAGGCGGCGCAGGAAGAACTCCATCACCTTGCGGTACAGCGCCTCCTTGAGCACCAGGTCTTCCACGCCGAAGTCGAGGTTCGGGTTGTCGTTGACCTCGATCACCTTGACGCGCTTGCCGAACTGCTTGAGGTCCACGCCGTACAGTCCGCTGCCGATCGCGCGTGCGGCCTGCACGGCCACGTTGAGCACCGGCTTCGGCACGTCCGCGATATCCAGGGTTTCATGCTCACCCTCGGACTTGCTGCCCTTGCTGTCGCGCTTGACGATCTGCCAGTGTTTGGGCGCCATGTAGTAACGGCAGGCGTACAGCGGCTCGCCGTCGAGCACGCCGATCCGCCAGTCGTATTCGGTGGGTTCGAAGGCCTGGGCCACGATCAGGTCCGAGCGTTCCAGCATGTCCGCGGCCTTGCGGCGGAACTCCGCCGCGTCGTCGACCTTGATCACGCCCTTGGAGAAGGCCGAGTCCGGTTGTTTGAGCACACACGGAAAGCCGAGTTCGGCCGCGGCCTGCTTGAGGTTGCGCGGGTGGATCAGCACGGTTTTCGGCGTGGGGATGCGGTGGCGGTCCATCAGCTGCGCGAGAAACACCTTGTTCGAACAGCGCAGGATCGACAAGGGATCGTCGACCACCACCAGGCCCTCGCGCGCGGCGCGGCGCGAGAAGCGGTAGGTGTGATGATTGACGGCGGTGGTCTCGCGTATGAACAGGGCGTCGAATTCGGCGACGTGGCCGTAGTCGCCCTTGTCGAGGATCTCCACGTCGAAGCCGAGGTCTTCGGCGGCCTTTTCGAACAGCTTGATCGCGCGCGGGTTCGATGGCGGTTCCTTCTCGTCCTCGTTGACCAGAAACGCCATGTCATAGCGATACGAATCGCGCGTGGTGCGGCGCGGCGAGCGCTTGCGCAGGAAGTAGTCGAGCGCCGACTCCAGCATGAATTCGTGATGCGTCTCCGGAATCTCGCCGAGCGCAATCGGGCCCAGGGCGTCGACGCGCCATTCGTCGCCCCGCCACGAGAACTTGGCCTGCAACAGCGGTGCCGGAAACAGGTTGAACAGCGCCGCGGCCAGACGTTCATGCCGCTTGGCCAGACTGCGCCCGAAATACACGTTGAGCACATAGCGCTCGCCACCGATGCGCGACAGGCTCTTTTCGATCAGCTCATCGACTTCGTCGGCGACCACGCGTGGACTTTCGGCGAGCTTGAGATCCTGGATCGTGGTGATGTCCGGCAAGGGCCGATGGTCGCGCGCGCCGGCCAGCAGCGACACGTAGTAGCCGGTGGATTGATAGCTGAACGAGCGGCACAGGTTGTAGATGCGCGTGCGCCGGCTGCGCGTGAATTCGTCCTGCGTCAGGTAGTCCCAGGCCGTGACCACGTCCACGCCGGGAATCTCCACGGGCCAGTCCGACAGTTGGTCGACAATGACAATGCCGCTCACGCTCCAATGCTCCTTTTGCAGGGTTCGATGACCAGCAGATTGCAGTCGAAGGACACCACGCCCAGCAGTACCGAGGCGATCAGCCGCTCGATCTTCACGGGATAGGATCGCGCTTCGCTGTAGGGATTGCCTTCGTAGGGGTCGGCCACCCAGACCTCGCGTTTGGCACGGTCGTAGCCAGACAGCACCACGAAGTGTCCGGCCGGCTCGCCGTTGAGATCGTCTTCGGTGGTGTCGTCGAGTTCGCGCGGAGTGCGGTACAGCCAGGTCGAGGACAGGCCGGTCATCACCGGGATTCCGCGCGATAGATAATGGCGCAACAGTTTGCCGGTCAGGTCCGCGATCTTGAGCTCACCGCCCATTTCGAGGAAATCGATGTAGCCCTTGGTGGCGATCGCGATCTTGGGGTGGCGTGCCTCCTTGATCGCCCACTGGTGGCGCAGCTTGTCGATGATCGCCGACTTGGACAGCTCGAACCAGGTCGGGTCGAACAGGGATAGATTGTGCATGTAGATCGTTGCGCGATAGCCGCGGCGCAGCGCGTGGTCAGCCAGAAAGGCGTCGAGCGTGCCGCCTTCGCGCAGCGCGCGGGTTTCCGCGATCACCTCGTCCAGGCTGATATCGTCACCGTAGTAACGATAAACCGCGTGCAGACAGGTCGGCCCGCAAGTGGTTTCGGTCGGTTGAGCCGGGATGGCGAACGAAATCCGCGTAGTCATTGTTATGAGTGTCCAGGTCCGTCGGCTGCACTGAACCGACGTGAATTTTCGCCTCGCGCACGGACGGATGCGCAGTGTGCTGATTGCGTCGTGGCGCGTCCAGATGATTCGTGCGGTGGCGTCGCCGTTCGAGACAGCGCTCCGGTCAGCCGTGCATCATGCGGCAAAGTGAGGGGGCTTGGTTTGAAAATCGGTTCGGGGGAAACGATGTCGAGAAACCTGGTGAACAGCAGTCGCGTACAAAACAGGTATCCGGAATGCTCGCTCCTTTCGGGGCTGGCGCTCCTCGTCGGTATCGGCGGTCTGCACGCGGCAAATTCCACGGCTGGCAGCACCGCGGTTCTGGATCGCGCGCAGCTGCGGCCGCCCGCGCATATCGTGCATGACGGCCAGACCCGCAGCTTGAGCGCCAATGCCAGCCTCAGCGCCGGAGACCGCGTCAATACCGGCGACAATGGCCGCGCCGCCTTCGTCTTCCCTGGCGGCGGTTACCTTTCGCTGGGTGCGGACGCGAGCCTGCGCGTGCATTCGGTGGATGCGCAGCCGGGCAGCAAGACCGTGGTGCGCCTGGTGCTCGATCGCGGCGTGCTGCGCGTCGACCCGCGCAATGGCGAAGACCTGCGTCTCAACGCCGGAGAACTGCGCGTGCGCGTCTACGGCGCCGATGTCTGGATCGGCGTGGAAACGGCCGGCGACACGGTCTGTCTGCTGCGTGGTGCCGTCGAGTTCCAGTACGTCGCCGGCGGCGGCGACCGCATCGACCGCCCCGGCGAATGCGTATTCATGCGTTCCGGTTCGGCGGCGCTGCGGTACACGCCGACCCAGCAGATTCTCGCCAGCAAGCTCAACAAGGCCGATCTGGGCTCGGCCAGCCTGTCGGTGTCGCTGCCGGCGCCCGCAGCAGCTCAGACCCCGGTGGCTGCGCGTCCTGCTCCCGTTGTCCGGGCGCCGCCGACCCCGGCTTCGACGGCACCGTCCGCGTCGCCGCCTTCCGGCTCACTCGCCACGCATGGCTGGACCGTGGTCGTGCTGTCGCTGACAGACGCGGAATCGGCCGAACTCGAAGCCGAAGATTTCCGCGATCGCGGCTTCGACGCTCACACCTTTGCCCAGCCGGTGGACGGTCGCGTGCTGCACCGCATCGGTATCGGACGCTTCGCCACGCGCGAGGAAGCGCGCCAGTTCGCCGCCAACGTCAAGGCACGGCTGCACATCGATCAGGCATGGGTCGCGCAGTACTGATCAGTCTGTTGCTGGTGCTCCCCCTGCTGGGCTGCGGCTCACGCGAGGCGGCACCGACCGGCCCCGATCCGCAGCGGGTGGAGCGGCTCGCGCGCGGTGTCAATCTCGCGCATGCCTTCACCGCCTCCAGCGACGGACCGCCAGTGTGGAATGTCGGCGCGCAGGACTACGCACTGATTCGCGGACTCGGTCTGCGCCATGTCCGCACCCTGATCGAACTGGGCCTGATCATCGACCCCGGCAGCGAGGATGGCCTGAACGCCGCCGCGGTCATCGAGCTGCACCGTGTGATCAAGGAAGCCAACCGCGCCGGCCTGATGTTCGTCCTGGCGTTGCAACTCGACGATGCCTCCAAGCAACGGCTTGCCGTAGACTCGACCGCACGGCAAAGACTCGTGACGCTGTGGCAGGTTCTGGCCAAGGCGCTGGCCGCGATTCCGCCGGACGACCTGCTGTTCGAGTTGCTCAACGAACCGACTGTCGAGGATGCGATCATCGTCCAGTCACTGATGGCGCAGTTGGTAGCGGCGGTGCGCGAAGTGGCGCCGCGGCACACCCTGGTCGTGACCGGCCCGCATTTCTCGGATGCGCAGAACCTGCTGCAATTGCAGCCCCTGGCCGACCCGAATCTGGTCTACAGCTTCCACTTTTACGAGCCGCACAATTTCACTCATCAGGGCGCAAACTGGGGCTGGTCGATGTGGCGGCAGCTGCACAATCTGCCCTATCCATCCTCGCCGGAAGCCGTGGCGCCGGTGCTGGACACATTGACAGCCGATGCCAGGCCGCACGCCGAGTGGTACGGGCAGGAGCGCTGGAACCGGGACAGGCTCGCCGCCCCGATCATGCAGGTCGCGGAGTGGGGGCGTCGCCACAAGCTGCAAATCTGGTGCAGCGAATTCGGTGTGTATCGCTATTACGTCAATGAACGGTATCGCAGCGCCTGGCTGCGCGATGTGCGTGAGCTGCTGGAATCCGGCGGTATCGCCTGGACGCACTGGGACTATGCCAACGGGTTTGGCCTGGCGAGCGGCGAACCCGGCGAACGCAAGGCCGATGTTGCGACCGTGCAGGCATTGGGGCTGATGCCTTGACGCCGATGGCGCCCGAACTGGTCGGCTATGCCACGGCCGTCGGTGTCGGCGCGATGATCGGTATCGAACGCGAACGTCGCAAGGGCCAGGGTGCTCATCGTGCTTTCGCGGGCCTGCGCACCTTCACCCTGTCCTGTCTGCTCGGCGCCATCGCCGGCGCGTCCGGCAGCATCCATTTGCTGCTGGTTCTGGTGATGATCGGCGCACTGGCGGTCATCGCCTACCAGCGTGACGCCGGGGACGATCCGGGGATCACCACCGAAATTGCGCTGCTGCTGACCGTCATGCTCGGCGCGATGGCCATGAAAAACGCGCCGCTGGCCGCGGCCCTGGGTGTCGTCGTCACCGGATTGCTGCTGGCGCGGACGCAACTGCATCGCTGGGCCAGCGAGGTCCTGAGCGAGCAGGAGCTGCGCGACGGGCTGGTGCTGGCGGTCTGTGCGCTGGTGTTGCTGCCGCTGATGCCGGATCGCACGGTGGGCCCGTTTTCGGTGCTCAATCCACGCGCCCTGTGGCAATTGCTGGTGCTGGTGCTGAGCCTCAACGCCTGCGGCTATGTCGCGGTGCGGACCTTGGGGCCGCGGCTTGGGCTGGCCTTTGCAGGGCTTGCCTCGGGTTTCGTGTCCAGTGCGGCCACGATCGCAGCGATGGGGGCGCGCGCGGCCTCCACACCGGGTTTGCGCCACGGCGCGGTCGCCGGTGCCACCTTGTCGTCTCTGGCGACCGTGGCGCAGTTGGCGATGGTGGTCGGCGCGACCGATCTGGAGACGCTGATGGCCCTGCTGCCCTCGCTGTTCGCCGCCGGCGCCGTGGCCTTGGTCTACGGTGCCTGTTTCGCGTGGCGCGGATGGCGCCGTACCGATGCCGATGCACTGCCGGCGGGCCGCGCCTTCCGCCTGCGCGACGCGCTGAGCTTCGTCGCCCTGGTCGCCGGTGTCCTGCTGGTGTCGGCAGCGGCCACCACATGGCTCGGCCGGTCCGGCACCGCGATCGCAGCCGCCGTCGCCGGTTTCGCCGATGCCCATTCCCCGGCCATCGCGGCTGCCGCCCTGGTCGCCGCCGGCAAACTGCACGCCAACGCGGCCGTGGTGCCGGTGCTGCTGGCCTTCAGCACCAATGCCGTGACCAAGCTCGTACTTGCCCGCAGCGCTGGCGATGCAGCGTTCGCGCGTGCGGTCAGTCCCGGCATTGTGCTGATGACCGCGGCGGCCTGGCTCGCGGCCTGGCTGTGACGCCGCAGCTCAGCGTCGTGGTGCCGACGCTCGACGAGGCCACGGCCGCGCCGGTGTTGATCCGGGCGCTGCACGCGCAACAGGGCATCGAGCTGGAGGTCATCATTGTGGATGCCAGCCCCGACGAGACCACCGCCCGCGCCTGTCGCGGCCTGGGGGCTCGGGTTCTGCGCAGGTCGCGCGGTCGCGGCCGGCAGATGAATGCCGGCGCCGCAGCCAGCCACGCGGACAGCCTGTTGTTTCTGCATGCCGATTCGCGACCGACACATCCGCGTCAATTGCGGCGGGCGCTCGACTGCCTGAATGCCGGAATCGCGGCGGTCGGCGACACGCGCACCGCGGGACACTTTCCGCTGCGTTTCCTGCGCAACCGGTCCGGGCACGGACGACTGTTCCGCTTCATCGAGGCCAAGAGCGCCAGCAACCGGCCGGGCACCGTCAATGGCGATCAGGGCCTGCTGATCCGGCGCGACTATTTCGAGGCGCTCGGCGGTTTCGACACGCATCTGCCGTACCTGGAGGATCAGCGCATCGCTGCCCACATCTTCGCGCAGGGCCGATGGCTGCTGTTGCCGGATGCGCTCGAAACCTCGGCAAGGCGATTCGAGGCCGGCGGTCATTATCGAGTCTACGCACTGATGGCGCTGATTCAGGTCATGAACGAGGCCGGGGTCGATGGCTTCTTCGAGCGGGCGGCCGGCCTGTATGCCGCGCAGAGCGAACTGCAGCGCATTGAGTTACGGTCTTACCTGAGAGCGGCGGCCGAGGCGATTGCCTTCCATCCACGGCGGCTCGAGCTGACGCGCCGGATCGCCAGGAACCTGGGTGGCAATGCCTGGCAGATCAACTTGCTGATGTCGGTGCTGCGCCCATGAGACGGACAAACCTTCTTCGGAAATCGCTCCGATATTCTGAGGCTCGCGCAGCGGCCCCGGAATCCCGGCGAGCACCGGGTTTCGCAGGGGCTACCGATCAGGCCTGCGGCCGGGTCCGAATTTGCCAGACCCTGAGGACCATGCCAGCAAGGAGCCCCAAAATGAATTTTGCACCCGATATGGCCACTTTCTTCCCACGGTAGTGCACCATCCGTTCTGTAATTTGGTCTGAGTCGGAAAGGCGACCGACACCGCTGCCTGACAAGCCTGGCTTGTCGTCGATCTTTGGTCGGTCGGAGGCTGGTCAGCCGGGCGCTGGCTTGAGGTGGGCCAGGCCCTTCCAGCTACACCGTCCCAGGCCGTAGCGCGCTTCAGGCAGGAGATGCCCGCCTCGATGTCGGCGCGGAAATGGCGCAGCTTGCGATACACCCAGGGACTCGGTGCTCGGCCTAGCGTTCGAATATACTGGTCTGGACCTTGCGTTCAATGCGCATCAGTCACCCCGTTTTTGTCGGAAAATCAATGTTTTAACGACTCTAGATTTTACCAGCTTAACGGGGATTTTTATCGCCGTTTGTCGAAAACCGTCAGCCATATCAAAATGTTAGCGTTTCTGGACGGAAACTGACTAGCCGAGCCGTCGGCCTGCGGTAAGATGTCGGGCTCAGTTTGACGAGCCTGAGCAATCCCTTGGATATCACTGTCAATGGCCGTCCGCAGGTGCTGCCGGACGGCAGTTCAGTCCTCGACCTGATCCGCGCCCTGAAGCTCGAAGGTCGGCGGCTGGCGATCGAGCGCAATGGCGAGATCGTGCCGCGTTCGACCTTTGCCGAATCCCGCCTGAATCCGGCGGATCGGCTGGAAATCGTTCACGCAATCGGAGGCGGATGATGGACGTACGCGTCACCCAATCCCCGCTGGTCATCGCCGGCCGCGAATACCGTTCGCGGCTGCTGGTCGGCACCGGGAAATACAAGGATCTCGACGAGACCCGTCGCGCCATCGAGGCCAGCGGTGCCGAGATCGTCACGGTCGCAGTGCGCCGCACCAACCTCGGCCAGAATCCGGACGAGCCCAATCTGCTCGACGTGCTGTCGCCGGATCGTTACACCATTCTGCCGAACACGGCCGGTTGTTATACCGCCGAGGATGCGGTGCGAACCTGCCGGCTGGCGCGCGAGTTGCTGGACGGGCACAAGCTGGTCAAGCTCGAAGTGCTGGGCGATCCGAAGACGCTGTATCCGGACGTTCCGGCAACCCTGGAAGCGGCACGCACGCTGGTGGCCGACGGTTTCGACGTGATGGTCTACACCAGTGATGACCCGATCATCGCCAAGCGGCTGGAGGAGATCGGCTGTGTCGCGGTGATGCCGCTGGCGGCGCCGATCGGCTCCGGCCTCGGCATTCAGAACAAGTACAACGTGCTGGGCATCGTCGAGAACGCGAGCGTGCCGATTCTGGTCGACGCCGGCGTCGGTACCGCCTCGGACGCGGCCGTGGCGATGGAACTGGGCTGCGACGGCGTGCTGATGAACACGGCCATCGCCGAAGCGCGCGATCCGGTGCTGATGGCCTCGGCGATGAAGAAGGGCATCGAGGCGGGGCGCGAAGCGTTCCTGGCGGGCCGCATGCCGCGCCGCCGCTACGCCTCGGCGTCGTCGCCGCTGACCGATCTGCCCTTCTAGTTCGCGATGAAGTCATGGCGACCTACATTCCCAGCGCGTTCGCCGGAAGCCAGGACGATGCGCGGCGGCTGATCGATCGGTATCCGTTCGCGGTTCTGCTGACGCAGGGAAAGGACGCTCCGCAGATCTCGCATCTGCCGCTGCTGTTCGAGGCGCGGGACGGCGGCGATGTATTGGTCGGGCATGTCGCAAAGGCCAATCCGCAGCTCGAGCCGATGGCTTCGCGGATGCCGTCGGCGCGTCGGGCGGCGTTGCTGGGCGGCATCGTCGGTTTCGAACCCGCGATCCGGCAGGTCGATGTCACGCTCAAGCTGAGTCAGAACAAGAGCGCGGCGGATCGTGTAGGGGTCATCGCCGGTCTGCGTGGCGAGAATCAGGAGGAGCTGTTGTCTTGGATGCTGCTTTGAATTCCGATATGCCTGAAATTGACGAAGCCTCCGCGCCGGAGCGCCGGCCGATCCGTTCGTTTGTTCGCCGCGAAGGCCGGCTGACGCCGGCGCAGAAGGACGCTCTGGAGCGCCTGTGGTCGCGCTATGGTCTCGATGCGCCGCCGCAGCCCTTGGACGGCGGGGCCACGTTCGGGCGCGAGGCGCCACTGACTCTGGAGATCGGCTTCGGTGCCGGACATCATCTGCTGGCCCGTGCGGCGGCGGAACCGGAGCGCGACTTCGTCGGCGTCGAGGTGCATCGCCCCGGTGTCGGTCGTGTGCTGGCGCAGGCCGAAGCGGCCGGTTTGGACAATCTGCGGATCGCCTGTTTCGATGCCGTGGAAGTCCTGCGCGACTGGATCGCACCGCTGGCGCTGGACGAACTGGTGATCGAGTTTCCCGATCCCTGGCACAAGAAACGTCATCACAAGCGGCGCCTGATTCAGCCGGATTTCGTGAAGCTGGCGGTGTCGCGGCTGCGCTGCGGCGGGCATCTGCGGCTGGCGACCGACTGGGCGCACTACGCCGCACAGATGCTGGACGTGCTGATGGCCGAAGCGGCGCTGCGCAATACCGCCGAGGGCTACGCGGCGCGACCGGCCTCGCGCCCGGTGACGCGTTTCGAAGCTCGTGGCGAACGTCTCGGCCACGCGGTCTTCGACCTCGATTTCATCAAGCTTGAAGATGCCTCGGCGCTTGCCGGATCGCGGCTTCCCGAATGAGCGACCGCCACCCGATCGTCGCGGTGACCGGTTCCTCCGGCGCGGGCACCAGCACGGTGATCGGCGCTTTCGATCGAGTACTGACTCAACTGAAGTTGGTAGGCGCCTTTGTCGAAGGCGATGCCTTTCATGCTTTCGATCGGGAGCAGATGCGGGCCGCCGTGGAGCGTGCCCGGATACGCGGTGAGAACTTCAGCCACTTCGGCCCACAGGCGAACCTGCTGGAACGGCTGGAAGGCTTGTTTCGCGAATACGGCGAGCATGGCACCGGAACCTCGCGCCGCTACCTTCACAACGAAAAACAGGCGCGTGAGGCGCGCCGCGACATCGGGACGTTTACGCCCTGGATGCCACTGCGGGCCGACAGCGATCTGTTGATCTACGAGGGCCTGCACGGCGGGGTGGTGACGCGCGAGGTCGATGTGGCAACGCATGTCGACCTGTTGATCGGTGTGGTGCCGATCGTCAACCTGGAATGGATACAGAAACTCAGTCGCGACACCAGCGAACGCGGCAAGGCGCCCGAGGATGTGATGCGCACGATTCTGCGACGCATGCCGGACTATGTGCACTACATCACACCGCAGTTCTCGCGCACCGACATCAATTTTCAGCGCGTGCCGCTGGTGGACACGGCCAATCCCTTCGTCCTGCGTGATATTCCAAGGGACGAGGAAAGCCTGATCGTGATCCACTTTTCGCCCAACTCGCGCGCACCGCGCCAGTTCGCGACCTGGCGCCGCAAGATTCCCGGCGCTTTCCTGTCACGGCCGGACACCATGGTGGTACCCGGCGTGCAGCAACAGTACGCTCTGGAGCTGATTCTGTTGCCGGCGCTCAAGCGTATCGCGGCACGTCGGCGCACCATGCTCAAGGGTGCGCGTCGGCGGATTCCCCCCGGTGGCGGCGGGCTGAGCACTCGCTGAGGCTTCAAGTTTGGGGCCGAGGCGGTCTGTGCGATCATCGGTGCCGAGGCGGCCAGGGGGGCGCTGATTTCCAGGGGAGTACACGATGGCAGCAATCAATCTCTGGGCCGTGCTGGTCGCGGCTCTTTCGGCATTCATGCTCGGTGGTCTGTGGTACGCGCCGCCGGTGTTTGGCAAGGTCTGGCAGCGTGAATCCGGCGCCCCGGAGCAGCCCGGGCATCCGATCAAGGTGTTCGGCGGGACCTTCGTGCTGTCGCTGATCGCGGCGGCGGTATTCGCGATGTTTCTGGGTCCGGCCCCGGGCCTGCCACTGGCGCTGGGTGCCGGCTTCTCCGCCGGCCTGTGCTGGGTGGCCTCAAGCTTCGGCATCAATTACCTGTTCGCGCAGCGCAGTCTCAAACTGTTCCTGATCGACGGCGGCTACCACACCATCCAGTTCACGCTGTACGGCCTGATTCTGGGAATCTGGCCCTGAAATTGATTGCCTGTGCAGCATTTCCGGGCGTCGGCCTGTCCGACAGACGGCGGCGGTCAGCCTTGAAGCCGGGCCGGCATCGGCCTATAACCGACGCATGCTTTCTTGATGCTTCCACCCGGGCACCGAATCCTCGCGAGCTCACGCTGTGGAAGGCGGAGGTGGCGTATGGCGGATTGGCTGCGAAGCCTCGACGCGGGCCAGTGGTACGAAGCCGATGGTGTGCGATTTGAAATCGTCGGCATCGATATCGGTCAGGAGCTGGTACTGGTCCAGCATTTCGACGGCGCTCTGGAAGAGTTCGACTTCGAGAACTGGATGGAACTGAGCGCACGACCTGGCGCGCCGCCGGAGGACTGGTCCGGCGCCCTCGACCTTGAGCCCGAGGACTACGGCATCGACCCCGACCAGGTTCAGCCGCAATGCTGGAACGGCGTGATGAACCGCCTGGACGAGCTCAACTAGCGGTGCTTGGGCTGTTGGCCGGCTCGGCGCGCATCAGGAAGTAGAGCAGGATCAGCGCCGGAACGCCGAGCGCCGAAGTGTAGAGGAAGAAGCCCGGCCAGCCGATCTGGTCCACGACCCAGCCGGAACCGCCCATCAGCAGCTTGCCCGGCAGTGCGTAGAACGACGAGAACAGCGCGTACTGCGTGGCCGTGTACGAGGCACTGGTAAGCCCGGACAGATAGGCGATCAAGGCGGTGCCGGCCACGCCCATGGCCAGGTTGTCGGCGCCGATCACGATGCCCAGCCCCCATAGTCCCGGATCGTCGGTCATCGCCAGGGTGGCGAAGCTCAGATTGGTGGCGATCACCAGGACGCTGCCGGCCAGCAGCGTGCGCCGCGTGCCGAAACGGGCGATGGCGACGCCGCCGAGTATCGTGCCCGCAATCTGGGTGATGATGCCGTAGCCCTTGGCGATGGCGGCGATTTCCTTGAGCGTGTAGCCGATGTCCAGATAGAACGGATTGGCCATGACCCCCATCGTGAAATCGGTGAGCCGGTAGCAGCCGGCAAACGCCAGGATCAGGATGCCGGTGCGGATGCCGATGCGCGAGAAGAAATCCAGGAACGGGCAGACCACGGCGGCGACGAACCATTCGCCGATATCGCGCAGCAGCTTGGGCAGGTGGGCGTGTGCCTCCACCCAGGCCAGGGCGCGGCGTTCCTGCTCGGCACTGAGCGGGTTGGCGCGGGCCGCCGGTTCGGAAATCACCAGCGTGGTCAGTACCCCCACGCCGACGCAGGCGGCCATCACCAGATAGGCAACGCGCCAGCCCAGATCGGCCGCCAGCCACAGCGCGCCGGCGCTGGCCACGGTGATCGCGACGCGGTAGCCGAGTTGGTAGGCGGCGGCCATCGCGCCCTGGTATTCGGTGCCCACCGCCTCGATGCGCCAGGCGTCCACGGCGATATCCTGCGTGGCCGATGAAAACGCCACCAGCAGCGCCAGCCAGGCAAAGATCGACAGGCCGTCCTCCGGAGCGTGCAGGGACAGTCCGGCCAGGCCGGCGGCGATGCCGCATTGGGCGAGCAGCATCCAGCTGCGACGTCGGCCCAGCAGGCGGGTCAGGAGCGGTATCGCCAGGCGGTCGACCACCGGCGCCCAGAAGAACTTGAGGGTGTAGGCCAGCCCCACCCAGGACAGCATGCCGATCGTGGTCTTGTCGATGCCGGCCTGCTTGAGCCAGGCGGATAGCGTGGAGAACACCAGCAGAAACGGCAGCCCGGACGAGAAGCCCAGGAACAGCATCGCCGTGACGCGCGGATGCCGGTAGACGCGCAGCGCCTTGAGGCCGGACAGGCGCGGTGGCGCCGTCGGCTCCGGGGCTTCGCTCACAGCGCGTAATCCAGCGTCAGCGGTGCGTGATCCGAAAAGCGGGAATCCTTGTAGACCGCGGCGGCGCGAAGCTTGTCGCGCAGCGAAGGCGTAACGATCTGGTAGTCGATGCGCCACCCCACGTTGTTGGCCCAGGCCTGACCACGATTCGACCACCAGGTATAGGCCTCGCCTTCGGTCTCCGGGTACAGCGCGCGGTAGGCATCGACCCAGCCCACCTCGTCGAACAGCCTGTCCAGCCAGGCGCGTTCGTGCGGCAGAAAGCCGGAATTCTTCTGGTTGGAGCGCCAGTTCTTGAGGTCGATATTGCGATGCGCGATGTTCCAGTCGCCGCACAGGATGTAGTCGCGGCCAGAGGTGATCCATTCGCGCATCTGCGGCAGGAAGAAATCCAGAAAGCGGTCCTTGCTGGCCTGGCGTTCCGGACCGGAGGAGCCCGACGGCAGGTACAGCGAGGAGACCGACAGCTTGCCGAAACGCAGTTCGATATAGCGGCCCTCGTCGTCGAATTCGGCGACGCCCAGGCGATCGATCACGGCATCCGGTTCGCGCCGCGAAAAGATCGCGGTGCCGGCGTAGCCCTTCTTCTGGGCGTGATTGAAATGCGCATGCCAGCCGTCCGGTGAAAACGTCCGGTCACCTTCCAGATCGCTCATCTGCGCCTTGATTTCCTGCAGGCAGAGAATGTCCGCCTGCTGCTCGGGGAGCCAGTCGAACAGGCCTTTTCGGGCCGCCGAACGTATGCCGTTGGCGTTGAGCGAAATCACGCGCATGTGAAAATCCGGGGATAGGCACCAAGAGTGACTCAGTGTAGCTTTTCTGACCCGCGACTCCCGATCTGTACTGCCGACGCATGAAAACCTATCAAACCGAATTCATGGAACTGGCGCTTGAGCATGACGTGCTCAAGTTCGGCCAGTTCACGCTCAAGTCCGGGCGCGTCAGCCCGTACTTCTTCAATCTGGGCAAGATCAGCACCGGCTCGGCGCTGGCGCGTCTGGCGGATGCCTATGCCGAGGCGCTGGTCGCCAGCGGGATCGGTTTCGACATGCTGTTCGGACCGGCCTACAAGGGGATTCCGCTGGTGGCGGCGGTGGCGGTCGCCCTGTCGCGGCGCGGCATGGATCTGCCGTTTGCCTACAACCGCAAGGAGGCCAAGGCGCACGGAGAGGGCGGCACGATGGTCGGGGCGCCGCCGCGCGGTCGCGTGGTGATCGTGGACGACGTGCTGACCGCCGGAACCGCCTTGCGCGAGTCGTATCACATGCTGGTGGCGGCCGGCGCCGAGCCGGTGGCTGCGATCACGGCGCTGGATCGACAGGAGGTCGGTCCTTCGGGCCGTTCCGCCGTGGCCGAAGCCGCCAGCGAACTGAAGCTGGCGATACTGTCGCTGGTCACGGTGCGCGAGGTGCTCGAATTTCTCGGCAAGTCCGGCGGCGATGCCGAGACGATTCAGGCCATCGAAAACTATCAGGCGCAATACGGCGCCTGAGTCACGCGGCGGGATGCATACGTCGCGGTGCAATCGGGAGGACATGGCATGTGCAAGGCCATGATGGGAATCGCAATGCTGCTGGTGGCGCTGGCCGCTCACGGCCAGCAGCGCATCGTCTGCTGGACCGACGAACAGGGCCAGCGCGCCTGCGGCGATCGTGTGCCGCCGAAATACGCCCGGTCCGAACGGCAGGTATACGACCGGCGCGGCCTCGTCGTCGAGGTCAAGGCGCGCGAAAAGACGCCCGAGGAACTCGCCGAGGAGGATCGGCTGGCCAGGTTGGCCGCCGAGAAGCAGGCCCGCGAGCAGGAGCAGGCGCGCTACGACGGCTATCTGTTGCAGGCCTACCAGAGCGTCGCCGACATCATCGACACCCGCGACAGTCGCGTGCGTGTGCTCAATGGCCGTCTGGGGCTGACCGAGAAGTCGATCGCCGACGCCGAGCGTGCCCTGATCGACCTGCGCAAGCGCGCCGACAGTCTGGACGATCAGGACAAACCGGTGCCGGCCAAGCTCGAACCCCAGATTGCGGACTTCGAGACCACCCTGCAGCGCAATCGCGACTCCGCGGCGCGCATACGTGCCGAACGCAGCCAGATCGTCGAGCAGTTCGCGCAGGACATCGCGCGATACCGCGAACTGAGAAATCTGCCGGTCGAGGACATCCCGCCGGCACCGATGCCCGCCCCGGTGCCGACTGGCAAGCCGGAATAGCCTGGACTACCCGCGAATCAGCGTGCCGATACCTTCGTCGGTGAACAGCTCCAGCAGCACCGAGTGTTCCAGCCGGCCGTCGACGATGTGCGAGGAGCGCACGCCGGAATTCACCGCGTCCAGCGCACAGCGAATCTTCGGCAGCATGCCGCCGTGGATGGTGCCGTCGGCAATCAGGGCTTCGACCTGCGGCGGCTTGAGGCCGGTCAGCAGTTCGCCCTGCTTGCTCAGCACGCCGCGCGTGTTGGTCAGCAGGATCAGTTTTTCGGCGTTCAGCACCGAGGCCAGCTTACCGGCCACCAAGTCCGCGTTGATGTTGTAGGACTGCCCGCTGTCGTCCACGCCGATCGGCGCCACCACCGGGATGAAACCGGTCGCGCACAGGCTTTCCACCAGGGCCGGGTCGATCGACTCGACCTCGCCGACATGACCGATGTCGATGATCTCCGGCGCTGAGGCCAGGCCGCCCGACAGGATCATCTTGCGCGCTCGGATCATCGCCGAGTCCTTGCCGGAGATGCCGACCGCTCGTCCGCCGGCCTGCGTCAGACCGGACACGATCTCCTTGTTGACGAGGCCGCCGAGCACCATCTGCACCACGTCCAGGGTCTCGTCATCGGTAACGCGCATGCCCTGCACGAACTCGCTCTTCTTGCCAAGCCGTTCGAGCAGCTTGCCGATCTGCGGCCCGCCGCCGTGCACCACGATGGGATTCATCCCGACCAGGCGCATCAGCACCACGTCGCGCGCGAAGCTGGTGCTGCAGGCGCCTTCGTCCATGGCGTTGCCACCGTACTTGATGACCATGGTCTTGCCGGCGAAGCGGCGGATGTACGGCAGCGCCTCGGTGAGAACGTGGGCGGTCTCGATTGCCTTGCTGTGGTCGATGCTCATGTTCAATGCCGGCCGCTGGAACCGAAGCCGCCTGCACCGCGCTGCGAGGCCGCGAATTCGTCGACGATCTCGAACTGCGCCTGTACCACGGGTACCAGCACCAGCTGCGCGATGCGTTCGCCGGGTTCGATCGTGAATGCGGTCTGTCCGCGGTTCCAGCACGACACCATCAGCTCGCCCTGATAGTCCGAGTCGATCAGACCGACCAGATTGCCGAGCACGATGCCGTGTTTGTGACCGAGGCCCGAGCGCGGCAGGATCACCGCCGCCAGCCCCGGATCGGCGATGTGAATCGACAGGCCGGTCTTGATCAGGGTGGACTGCCCCGGAGACAGGCTCAGCGGCGCATCGAGCACCGCCCGCAGATCAAGGCCGGCGGAACCTTCCGTGGCATAGGTCGGCGCCTGCGCGCGCGGATCGAGAATCTTGAGTTGTATCGGTTTCATTCCGGGGACGGTTTCAGACGCTTGGATTGAGCGCGAGGTAGCGCGCGGCGATCAGCTCGGCGAGGGCACGCGCAAGCTCGGTCTTCGGCGCGTGGCCGAGGTCGGTTTCCTGCTGTGCCTCGACGACGATCAGATGATTGTCATCGACATCGAAGGCGCGCCCGCCGCCGACCTCGTTGGCCGCGACCATCTGCAATTGCTTGCGCCGCAGTTTGTCGCGTGCGTAGTCCACCAGGGATTCGGTTTCCGCAGCAAAGCCCACCATGAACAGCGCCGGATGACGGTCCCGGACCGTGCTCAGGATGTCGGCGGTGCGGCTCAGCGCCAGACTCAGGGTGTCGGAGGATTTCTTGATCTTGCCAGGCGCCGTCTGCGCCGGGCGATAGTCGGCCACGGCCGCCGTACCGACAAAAATCTGAGCCTGCGCCGCTGCGGCCAGGGACGCCTGTAGCATGTCGTCAGCACTCTGCACATCGATTCGTTTCACCCCGGGCGGTGTACTCAGCGACACCGGCCCTGCGATCAGGCTGAGCTGCGCACCGAGCCGGGCCAGAGCCTCGGCGACGGCGAAGCCCATCTTGCCGGACGAGCGGTTGGTGAGCACCCGAACAGGGTCCACGGCTTCATGCGTAGGTCCGGCCGTGACGACGGCGTGGACGCCTTGCAGCGGACCGCCCGAGAGCGCCTGTGCGAGCCGCGCGACCAGCTCCAGCGGCTCCAGCATGCGACCGTCGCCGGTTTCGCCGCAGGCCTGCGAGCCGCTGCCGGGGCCGAACAGCGTCACGCCGCGATTCTGCAAGCGGCGGGCGTTGTCCTGGGTCGCGGGATTGGCCCACATCAGTCGGTTCATCGCCGGCGCACAGAAGATCGGCTTGTCCGTCGCCAGGCACAGCGTGGACAGCAGTTCATCCGCAAAGCCGTGCGCGAGTCGTGCCAGGGTATTGGCGGACGCCGGGGCGATCAGGATCGCATCGGGCCAGCGCGCTAGCTCGATATGCCCCATCGCCGCTTCGCCGGCTTCGTCCCACAGGGAGCGCCGCACCGGCCGGCCGGACACCGCCTGGAAGGTCTGCGGACCCACGAAGCGCGTCGCTGATTCGGTCATCACCACCTGCACATCGGCGCCCGCGTCCTTGAGCCGGCGCACGAGGTCGGCCGATTTGTACGCGGCGATGCCACCCGTCACGCCCAACAGGACGCGCCGGCCGGCCAGCGAAGGGGCGGAGAGGTTCGACATTCCGGCATTTTAGTGCCGATACGCCCCCGCGTGCTTGACCGTGTCGAACAGCCCCCAGCCCTTTCGCCTCACGCCTCACGCCCAAGCGCGCTAGGATTCGAGGCATGGGGATCAAGGACTGGCCCGCCGCCGAGCGGCCGCGCGAGCGGCTGCTGCAACAAGGTGCCGCAGCGCTGACGGATGCGGAGCTGCTGGCGATCTTTCTGCGCACCGGTATTCCGGGCGCCAGCGCGCTGGACCTGGCGCGGCAGCTGCTCGCGCATTTCGGCGGCCTGCGGGGGCTGCTCGCGGCGGATCGGACCTCGTTCTCGGCGGTCAAGGGCATGGGCGACGCCAAGTACGCGCAGCTTCAGGCGGCGCTGGAAATGGCGCGCCGCCATCTTGCCGAGCAGTTGCCGCAGCGTGATGCCCTGAAGAATCCCGAAGATGCACGTCGCTGGCTGCAGCTTCGTCTGCGCGACGAGCCGGTGGAAATCTTTGGCATGCTGTTGCTGGACAACCAGCATCGTGTGATCGGTTTCGATGCGCTGTCGCACGGCACCATCGACGGTGCCTCGGTGTACCCGCGCGAGGTCGTCAAGCGTGTGCTGGCCAAAAATGCCGCCGCCGTGATTCTCGCGCACAATCATCCGTCCGGAGTGTCGGAACCCTCGCCGGCCGACCGCTCGCTGACCGAACGCCTGCGTCAGGCGCTGGCCCTGGTCGACGTGCGCGTGCTCGACCATATCGTGGTCGGCGAAACGCTCACCAGCTTCGCCGAGCGCGGCTGGATCTGAGTGGTTTTCGGTGTGGCGCGGCCCCGTTTCCAGCAGGCCGTGCGCTTGCCCTGTCCGGAAGACTCTGATATAAAGCCGCGCTCTTTTCGGCGTCCTCCACGGACAGCCGCAATCTACCGTCTGCATTTGGAAATTTTGGTCATGTCCAGAGTCTGTCAGGTCACC
Organism: Banduia mediterranea; assembly: GCF_031846245.1. Classification (NCBI taxonomy): domain Bacteria; kingdom Pseudomonadati; phylum Pseudomonadota; class Gammaproteobacteria; order Nevskiales; family Algiphilaceae; genus Banduia; species Banduia mediterranea. Next base: position 185,859 of record NZ_JAVRIC010000001.1, read on the forward strand.
GGCAAGCGCCCGATGGTCGGCAACAACGTCTCGCACGCGAACAACAAGACGCGTCGTCGTTTCCTGCCGAATCTCCATACGCATCGCTTCTGGGTCGAATCGGAAAAGCGCTACGTGACCCTGCGCTTGTCGTCCAAGGCCATGCGCATCATCGACAAGAAGGGCATCGATGCCGTTCTGTCGGACGTGCGTGCACGCGGCGAAAAGGTCTGAGGATTAAGTAATGGCGAAGAAAGAACGTGACAAGATCCGCCTGATTTCCACTGCGGAAACCGGCTACTTCTACACCACGACCAAGAACAAGAAGAACACCCCGGACAAGCTGGAGTTCAAGAAGTACGATCCAGTGGCGCGCAAGCACGTTGTCTTCAAGGAAGGCAAGATCAAGTAGCGCGTATACGGCAGCGCCTCGCGCGCCGCAACGGTTGAAGCTTCAGGTTTGCAGAAAGGCCCGCACGATGCGGGCCTTTTGCGCTGTCGGGACGACAGCCCCGATCCACCGGCATAAGATGCCGGCGTTCTCACGCGATGGTTCGGGGGCATGGTCGAGACTCAGCATCCACACCACCGACACTTGGAGCAGGCGCGCTCGCAGGTGATCGAGCTGCTGTCGCGGCAGGCGATCGAGCGGGATATCGTCAGCCGGTCCGAGAATCGCAATCAGGATGTGGTGGCCGGTCTGGTGGCGCGTCAGCAGCGCACCCAGTTGTCGCTGAGGCTTGCTCAATTTCATCCGGCCGACGTCGCCTTCGTGCTTGAGGCGCTGGCCCCGGAGGCGCGCGCGGCGGCCTGGAATCTGGTGGGCCACGACCGTCGCGGCGCGGTACTGCTGGAGGCCGCCGACGCCGTTCGCCGTCAGTTGGTGGCGGCGATGCCGGCCGCGGAGATCGCGGCGACGGTGGCGCCACTGGATTCGGACGATATCGCCGATCTGATCGCCGAGCTGCCGGACGAGCAGCGTGCCGATGTGCTGGCGCGGCTGGACCAGTCCGATCAGGCGGCGGTGCGTTCCGTGCTGTCGTTTCCGGATGGCACCGTCGGCGCCGAGATGGATCTGGACTTCGTGTCGGTGCGTGAGGACGCCTCGCTCGACGCGGTGCTGCGCTACCTGCGGCGGCGTGGACGCCTGCCCGACGACACCAATCAGATCTTCGTCGTGGACCGTCAGAACAACCTTCGCGGGGTGCTCTCGCTGGAACATCTGCTGCTGGGCGATCCGGAGCAGAGCGTGGCCGAGCTGATGGACGCCAATCCGCGTCTGTTCTACACCGATGACCCGGTGCACGAGGCGGTCGGCGCCTTCGAACGCTACGACCTGATCACGGCGCCGGTGCTCAATCTTCAGAATCAGGTGGTGGGCCGCATTACCGTGGATTCGGTGCTCGACAGCCTCAACGAACGTCTGCAGCGACAGCGCCTGGAAGAAGTCGGCCTGTCCGAGGATCAGGACGTGTATGCCCCGATACCGCAGGCGGCGCGCGAACGCTGGGCCTGGCTTGGCATCAATCTGGCGACGGCCTTCATCAGTTCGCGCGTGATCGGAGCCTTCGAGGACATCATCCTGCAATTGGTGGCCTTGGCCACGCTGATGCCGATTGTCGCCAGCATGGGGGGCAATACCGGCAACCAGACCGTGGCCCTGGTGATTCGCGGTCTGGCCCTGGGCCAGCTTGGCGGCCCTCAACTCAAGCGCCTGGTCTGGCGTGAGCTGGCGGTGAGTGCCTACAACGGCGTGATCTGGGGGGCGGTGCTGGGCCTCGCCGCGTTGTTGCTTTACCAGAATCCCGGCCTGGCCCTGGTGATCTCGGTGGCGATGCTGCTCAACCTGATCGTGGCGGCCACGGTGGGTATCTTTGCGCCGGTGCTGCTCGACCGCTTCGGACGCGATCCGGTGCGCGGCAGCAGCATCATCCTGACCTTTGCCACGGACAGCATGGGTTTCTTGATCTTCCTCGGGCTGGCGTCCCTGGTATTGACCTGAGCCGCGACTATGGCTCGCGGTATTGTTTGGCTGCGGCCCATGTCCTGACGGCCATGCTCCAAGCGGCACCCCGCAGAATGAATCTGCTGCGACACGGCCGTTTCCCCACCCACCGTTCGCAGTCGCGAGCGGTCCCTCCCTCTCCAGCAGGCGGGCGAGGGTAGGTCGGCATCACGCCGCGCGTGATTCACGCTAAAGTGCGCGGCCCGAACTGCATGGGCTCTGGCCGATGATGGACGCAAGCCGAAGCGAATCGCTGATCGCCGCCGGACGATTGTTCCATCAGCGCGGCTGGGTGCCGGCCAGCGGCGGCAATTTTTCGTACAAGATCAGCACTGATCGAATCGCGATCACAGCCAGTGGTTGCCACAAGGGCGAACTTTCGGCGGAGAACCTGATGCTGGTCGACTCCGCGGGTGCGGCGATCGACCCCGCGCGCCGATCTTCGGCCGAAACCTTGCTGCACTGCCAGATCTATGCGCGCGACCCATTGGCCGCCGCCGTATTTCATACGCACTCGGTGGCGTCCACAGTGCTGTCACGAACTCGGAATAGCCTGCGCCTCGCCGATTTCGAGCTGCTCAAGATTCTCGAGGGGATAGAAACCCACGAAGCCGCTGTCGAAATCCCCGTGTTCGAGAATGATCAGGATATCCGGCGACTGGCGGCGCAGGTCGATGCCGCGATGCTGAACGGACAAGGACGCCACGGTTATCTGATCCGCGGGCACGGTCTGTACGTTTGGGGCTCAAGTGTGGAGCTGGCCCGTTATCGAATCGAGGCGCTGGAATTCATGTTCCAGTGCGAACTGGAAGCCGCGCGCGTCGGCGGATCGAGTGACTGAATGAGTGGAGGAACAAGAGCATGAGCAAGCTGTCGATCTTTGCGGAGGGCAATCCGCATCGGGCCGAAGTGGTACACCGCGACTTTGATTCGATTCAGTCGAATCTCGCTGCCATCGGGGTCGCGTTCGAGCGCTGGGAAGCCTCGCGTGAGCTGGATGCGCATGCCACGCAGGACGAGATCATCGAAGCCTACCGGGAGTCGATCGACCGGCTCATGCATCGCTACGGATTCAAGGCCGTGGACGTGATCTCGATGACTGCTGACAACCCTCAGAAGGAAGCGGCACGAGAGAAATTTCTGCATGAGCACACCCATGACGACTTCGAGGTCCGCTTTTTTGTCGAGGGCGAGGGCGTGTTCTACATCCGCACCGATGCCAAGGTCTACGCGATGCACTGCCTGCGCGGGGACCTGTTGTGCGTGCCGGCGAACACCACCCATTGGTTCGATATGGGGCCGAATCCGAATCTCAAGGCGATTCGGCTGTTCGTGAATCCGCAGGGCTGGGTGCCGGCCTTCACCGGCGACGACATCGCCGACCGCTTTCCCAGGCTTGACACCCTGGACCGCGCCGCCTGAGCGCGGGGCGACTTCACCGACCATGATCAAGGCCATTGTCACCGACATCGAGGGCACCACCTCGTCGATCGATTTCGTGCACGAATCGCTGTTTCCGTATGCGCGCAAGCACATGCGGCAGTTCCTGCGTGACAACGCCGGCGACGAGAGGGTGCAGCTGGAGCTGCATGAAGTCGAAAAGGTCGAGGGCGAGGACCTGTCACTGGACGATGCCGCCGAGGTGCTGGAGCGCTGGATCGCCGAAGACCGCAAGTACACGCCGCTCAAGGCTTTGCAGGGCATGATCTGGGCGCAGGGCTACGCGGCCGGTGAACTCAAGGGGCACGTTTATCCGGATACGCCTGATTACCTGCGACGCTGGCACCAGGCGGGCCTGAGCCTGTTCGTCTATTCCTCCGGATCGGTGGAGGCGCAGCAGCTGATTTTCGGGCATTCGCAGGCCGGCGATCTGCGGCCGCTGTTTTCCGGGTATTTCGATACTCGGGTCGGCGCCAAGCGCGAGGTCGACGCCTATCGGCGCATTGCCGAACGGGTGGAACTGGCGCCGGATTCGATCCTGTTTCTGTCCGACATCGGTGCGGAACTCGATGCGGCCCAGGCCGCCGGCTTTCAGACCTGCCAGTTGCTGCGCGATGACAAGGCGGTGCCGGCCGAAGGCCACCGCCAGGCGCGGGATTTCTCAGAAGTGATCCTGGGCTGACGGTGAGACCGGCATAGCCGGAAAAGGCTGGACGGGGGTCGTGCTCCGCCCGCAGCCTTTTTCGCCTCACGCCTCACGCCTCACGCCTCACGCCTCACGCCTCACGCCCAAACCGCCAATGCCACGGTTCGTAGACGTAGCCGTGAGGATTCCCGCGCGGGTAGGACAGCGAAAAGCCGCAGTCGCCGGCGTGTTTTCGCAGCCAGGCGTAGGCCTCGGTCTGTTCGAACACCTCATCCAGCAGCGGGCAGCCCGGCGTGCCAATGTCCAGCGCCCGTCCGGTGTGATGTTCGCTGCATCCCGGTGGGGCGTTGACGGCGAGAATCTCGGCCAGCGTGCGGCCGCGTTCGAGCTTCTGACGAATCAGCAGCGCCTGATAGTCGTAGCTGCGAAACGCGGATACCACGCTCAGCACCACACCATCCGCGGCGGCGGCTTCGCGCATCTTCAGCCAGGCCTGCGCGGCCCGCGGCGTCAGGACCTTGTCGCGATGGTCGGTGCCGAGGCCCACGGGCGCAAGACGTCGCGCCTGCCGGTAGAGGGGCAGGGCGCGTCTGCTGATCTCGTCCGGGTCGATGCCGAGCTGATCAAGCAGCGTCGTGAGATAGCGCTGGTCAGCGGTGTTCGGTTTCATGAGGTGCTCAGTCTCAGTTCGGAGGTCCAGGGCAGCGCTTGCGCCGGAAAATGCAGGCCCAGCAGCTGCTCGATGGCTGTTTCCAGATGCGCGGGTTCACCGGAACTGAGGAACCGGTGGCGCGGGCAGCCGCGTCCGTCGTTGGCCAGCGTCCGTGTTTCGAGCACACGACCCAGTTGCCGTGCCACGGCTGGTGCCGGATCGATGATCGTGACGCCGGCCCCGGCGATGCGCGCGATCAGCGGTGCCACGAACGGGTAGTGTGTGCAGGCAAGCACGATACGGTCCGCGCCGGCGTCGAGCATCGGCGCCAGCAAGTCTCGCAGCAGCGCTTCGGTGTCGGGCGATTCGAGCCGGCCCGCCTCGATCTGCTCCACCAGGCCCGGGCAGGGCTGATTGATCAGGCGTACATCCGCCGCGTAGCGCTGGGCGGTCTGGGCAAACAGGGCGCCGACGAGTGTGCCCGGCGTCGCCAGCACGCCGACCACGCGGCTTTGCGTGGCTTTCGCCGCCGGTTTGACGGCCGGCTCCATGCCGATGAACGGGATCTGCGGAAAGCGCGAGCGCAGGGCATACAGCGCCGCAGCCGAGGCCGCATTGCAGGCCACGACGATGGCCTTGCAACCCAAATCCAGCAAATGCACGGTAATCGCCTCGGCGTAACGCAGGATTTCCGTCGGGGGGCGCGGGCCGTACGGGATGTGCGCTTGGTCGGCGAAATAGATCGTCGATTCGGCGGGCCACTGCCGCCGGATTTCACGCCACACCGACAGCCCACCGACGCCGGAGTCGAACAGCCCGACCGGGGCGGTGCTGAGCGGGCGGTCAGCCACCACGCAGACGCTCCGGCCAACCGAAGGTGGTGTCGCCCACGACCACGAAGCCCGGATTGATCAGCGAGGCCTTCTGGTTGTAGCGCAGCGGCGTGAGTTCCGGCAGTTGCAGCACCGCACCGCCCGCCGCTTCGAGCACGCATTGCCCGGCGGCCGTGTCCCATTCCGATGTGGGGCCGGTGCGCGGATACAGGTCGGCCTCACCTTCGGCGATCGCACAGAATTTCAGCGAGCTTCCGCGCGACAGGGCGTGATGCTCGGGCAGGCGTTTCATCATTGTCTGAAGCTGCGTGTCCTGGTGCGAGCGGCTGACGAAGATGCTCGGCGTGCCGGGAACCGTCCGTGTCCGGATCGGTACGCGTCCGGACGCGTCGGTGCGATGGGCGCTGTGTCCGCGCCGGGCACTGTAGATCTTGCCGCTGGTCGGTGCGTAAACCACCCCGAGAATCGGGCGGTCATCCTCGATCAAGGCGATGTTGACCGAGAACTCACCGTTCCTGCGGACGAACTCCCGCGTTCCGTCCAGCGGATCGACCAGCCAGTAGCGGTGCCAGCCGGCGCGTTCCTCGAAGCCGGCATGGTGGCCCTCTTCGGACAGCACCGGATACTCTGGGGTCAGCGCCGACAGGCGCCGCTCGATGATGCGATGCGCCGCCAGATCAGCCTGCGTCACGGGCGAATCGTCGGCTTTCTCCTGCACGTCGAAATCGCTGCCATAGACGCGCAGGATCGCTTCGCCGGCGTTCAGGGCGATGGCTTCCACGGTCTCAAGCAGTGACGGGTCTGGCATCGGATTCGGGGTCGTTGGCGCATTCGGAACAATGCCGCCAGTGGCAGCTGGTTATCATACCGGCCATGCTCAACTGGGATGCCATCGACCATGTTCTGCTGGACATGGATGGCACGATACTCGACCTGTCTTTCGACAACCGTTTCTGGCGTGAGCTGGTGCCGCAACGCTATGCGCAGCGGCTTGGCCTGAGTCTGGAAGCGGCTATCGCCGAGTTGGAACCGCAGTTTCGCAACACCCAGGGGCTCCTGCAGTGGTACTGCCTGGATCATTGGGGTGCGATCACCGGGCTCGATTTGGTGGCGATGAAGCGCGAGGTCCGGCACTGGATCGCGCCGCTGGACGGTGCGGTAGACTTTCTGGAAGCTGTGCGCGCGCATGGAAAGTCGCTGTGGCTGGTCACCAATGCGCATCGCGGCAGCCTTGAGGTCAAGCTCGCGCAGACCGGCCTTGGCGTGCATTTCGATTGCGTGGTGTCTTCGCATGACTTTGGTGCGCCGAAGGAGCACCCCGATTTCTGGGCCCGCTTGTCCGCTGCGTTTCCGTTCGTGCGCGAGCGAGCCTTGTTCGTCGACGATTCGCTGCCGGTGCTGCACGCGGCTCGTGCCTATGGGATTTCCGAGGTCGTCGCGATTCTCCGACCGGACAGCCGCCTGCCGCCGCGCGAGATCGAAGGCTTCAAGTCGGTGCTGTCGCTTGGGCAACTGCGACCGAATCAGCAATAATTGCCGGAAATTCGCGCAAACTCCCCTATGTAGGGGACGCGAGGCGCAAAGCAAGTGTCTAGAATTTTCCCAGCGGCGCTTCGGCGCTGCGCAGAGCTGAATGCCCACGCTCTGTCTGACCGGCAGTCTTAGGGCGGCTTTCCCGAGCCGCCCATTTTTTTGGGTGGCCGGTGCTGCAACACCCACCGCCGTCATTCCGGGGCCCGCGTGGCGGGAACCCGGAATCCATGTTGGCCCACCGAACGCCGCACGGATTCCGGATCAAGCCTGCGGCTCGTCCGGAATGACGGGGCTATTCGCCGCGCAGCACCGTATTGGGCGGTGTATCCAGCGTGCGGCGCAGCGCGAACCAGCCGAGTGAGGTGACGATCGCCGTGCCGGCACCGGCGCCGATCAGCCACAGCAGCGGACGCGGCCCGTAGTCGATGCCGAACACGAATTCAGCGAGCGTCCAGCTCAGCGCCTGCGCGCCGATCGCGGCGACGCTGCCGGCCAGCAATCCGAGCACCGCGTATTCGGTGAGCACGCCCTGGCGCACCACCGAACGGCGAGCGCCCAGGGCGCGCAGCAGGCCGATCTCGCGGCGGCGTTCGTCACGCGTGCCTTCGATCGCGGCCAGCAGTACCGTCAGTCCGGCCACCAGGGTGAAGATGAAGATGAACTCCACGGCGCGTGTGATGCGGTCCATGATCGAGCGGACCTCGCGCATCACGCTGTCGATGTCGAGCACCGTCACGTTCGGGAAACGATCGACCAGGGCGCGCAGCAGCACTCGTTCGTCCGGCGGCAGGTAAAAGCTGGTGAGAAAGTTGGCGTCGGCGGGGTCGAGCACGCCGGGCGGCGCCAGCAGAAAGAAATTGGGCTGAAAGCTGTCCCATTCGACGGTGCGGAAGTTCTTCACCGTGAGCGTGACTTCGCGGTCGGCGATCGCCAGCGTCAGCGTGTCGCCGAGTTTCAGCCCGAGGCGTTCCACCGCGTAGTCATCCGCCGACAGCCAGGGCTGACCCTGGCCGGATTCGCCCCACCATTGTCCGTCCGTAATCGTGTTGTCCGGCCCCAGGGTCTCGGTCCACGACAGGTTGAACTCTCGATTGATCCATCGCCGCGTTTCCGGATCGTCGAAGGATTCCGAGCTGACGGCTTCGCCGTTGAGCCCGACCAGGCGACCGCGCACCATCGGCCACAGTTTCAGTTCGTCGTAGCCGCGCTCGGCGAAGAACGCGTTCATCGGTGCGACCTGATCCGGCAGCACATTGATCAGGAACTGGTTGGGCGTGCCGTCCGGAAGGCGCGCGCGCCAGGTTTCGAGCAGATCGGTGCGGGACACCGAGACCAGCAGCAGCGCTAGCAGCGACAGCCCCAGCGCCACCACCTGCGCCACCGTGGCCGCGCGTCGCCGCGACACATTACCCAGGCCGAAGCGCCAGGACGCGCCGACCCGGCCGCGCAGCGGCGCCAGCAGGCGCACCAGCAGCAGGGCCAGCCCGGCCAGAACCGCGATTGCGATGGCGGCGCCGCCGAGCACGTAGCTCGCCAGCTTGACGTCGCGGGTCTGCCACCACAGCAGCGCGGCGATGGCGCTGACCGCGGCCAGTGGCACCAGACGGGACATGCTGGTTCCGGCATCGACACGCTGGAACACGCGCACCGGCGTAACGCGGCGCGCGTCGAGCACCGGCGGCAGGCCGAAGCCGAGCAGCATCAGCAGTCCCACCAATTGCGCAGACAACAAGGGCCACAGCGTGGGGGCGGGCAGCTCGGTATCGAGCAAGGAGCCGATCAGTCGCACGATCACGAATTGCGCGAGCCCGCCGACCGCCGCACCGACCAGCCCGGCCAGCACACCGGCGAACAGCAGGCTGCCGGCCAGCGCCGTGACGATGTAGTTGCCGTGCGCGCCCAGGCATTTCAGCAGCGCGACCTCGTCGCGCAGGCGCGTGCCGTAGCTGCGCGCGCAGATCGCCACGGCGGCGCCGGACAGCAGCAGCGCCGACAGCACCGCCAGATCGAGAAAGCGCTGCGCGGTATCCAGTGCATTGCGCACCGCCGGGCTCGCGTCCTGCGGCGTGACGGCGCGCGCATCTTCGGGAATGTCCAGCGCTTCGAGCGCCGTCGTGGGCCCGGCCAGCATCAGTTCGTAGCTGACGCGGCTGAAGGCGCCCATCAGCTGTGTGGCCGGCAGGTCTGCGGCGTTGATCAGCAGGCGCGGCGCCAGATCACCGAAGCTGCCGCCCCGGTCGGGTTCATAGGCGATCACGGCGCCGATATTCAGATCCAGATCGCCAAGCTTCAGCGATGCGCCCGCCGAGAGCCCCAGATCGGTCCACAGGCGCGCGTCGACCCAGGCTTCGCCCGGCGGGGGAATGCCGGCGGCGACGCGTTCGGTGCCGAACGGCTGATCGGTGATGCGCAGTTCGCCGCGCGGCGGATAGCCGGCCGAGACGGCCTTGACCGAGGCCAGGCGGCTGGTTTCGCCGTGGAACACCACGCTGGGCAGCGAGTACACGGATACGGCGTCGAGTCCGTCGGCACGCGCCTGTTCGAGCAGCGCATCCGGCAGTGCATCATGCGCGCTGACGATCAGGTCGGCGCCCATGGTTTCGCCGGACTGCGCGGCCAAGGCTGCGCGCACGCGATCCGTGAACAGACCGACCGCGCAGCTGGTGCCGACACCGACCGTCAGCGCGACCGACAGGATCAGAAGCTCACCGGAACGCCAACCGCGCGCGTAACGGCGCCAGGCATAGCGCCAGGCGCTCACATCAGCGACTCGACGATGCGCCCGGCCTCGATGCGGAGCGCACGCTTGCAGCGAGCCGCCAGGGTGTTGTCATGCGTGACCATCACCAGAGTGGTGCCGCGTTGCGCGTTGAGATCGAACAGCAGATCGATGATGCGCGCGCCGGTGGCGGTATCCAGATTGCCGGTGGGCTCATCGGCGAACAGCAGCTTCGGCTCGCCGGCAAAGGCACGGGCGATCGCCACGCGCTGCTGCTCGCCGCCCGAAAGCTGCGTCGGGTAATGATTCAGGCGATGCTCCAGACCGACCTGCTGCAGCGCTTCGCGTGCGCGCTTGGCCGGTCGGTCCAGGCCCGCCAGTTCGGCCGGCAGCATCACGTTCTCCAGGGCAGTGAAGCCGGCCAGCAACTGGAACGACTGGAATACGAAGCCGACGCCGCCGGCGCGGACCGCGGCGCGCGCGTCCTCGTCCATGGCGCCGATGTCGTGACCGGTGAGTTCGATGCGGCCGGTGCTCGGCAGGTCCAGCCCGGCCAGTAGCGACAGCAGTGTGGTCTTGCCGGAGCCGGAACGACCGATGATCGCGACGGTTTCGCCTTCGGCTATGCTTAGGTTCACGTTCTCGAGAATCGTGAGTACGCCAGCGGCGCCGTCGATCGACTTGCCGACGCCGTCCGCGACGATCACGTTTCCGCTAGCCGTTTCGGCCTCAACTGTCACCTCGTCCCTCATGAGCATTCGTCTTCTGCTGTTCGTATTGAGTCTGTGGTCCGCACTTTGGACCGGCGTGGTGCGTGCCGATACGGCGCCGACCATTCTGGTGTTCGGCGATTCGTTGTCCGCAGGCTACGGCATCGATGTGAATTCCGGATGGGTGCAGTTGCTGCGCGATCGGCTGAAGGATCAAGGCTATCCACACCAAGTCGTCAACGGAAGTGTATCCGGCGAAACCACCGCCGGTGGCCTGTCGCGCCTGCCGGCGACGCTGCAACGGCATCCGCCTGACATCGTGCTGCTGGAACTGGGCGCCAACGATGGTCTGCGCGGATTGCCGCTGGAGACGATGCGCAAGAATCTCGAAGCGCTGGTCGCGGCCAGCCAGGACACCGGCGCAACGGTGGTGCTGTTCGAGATGCGGCTGCCGCCGAACTACGGCAGCGAGTACACGGAGCGTTTTCGCGCGGTATTCCACGCCGTGGCCGAAGATAGCGGGGCGATCCTGCTGCCGTTCTTCATGGCGAGCATCGCGCGCGATCCCGCCAATTTCCAGGCCGACCGCGCGCACCCCACCGCGGCGGCGCAGCCGGCCCTGCTCGATGCGATCTGGCCGACGCTGGAACTACTGCTGGAAGGGAAAGCCGCGGCCGCGCCTGCATCCTGAACGCGGCTTGATCCGTATCGGTATCACTTCCCCAATTTTCGATATCGACCGGATCATGAAAATCGCCGTCATCGGCAGCGGCATCTCGGGTCTTGCGGCCGCTTATTTCCTCGGCCGGCGCCATGAGGTCACGCTGTACGAACAGGACCGTCGCGTGGGCGGTCACACCAACACCGTGGACATCGACACCGCCGCGGGGCCGCTGTCGATCGATACCGGTTTCATCGTCTGCAATCCGGTCAACTATCCGAATTTCTATCCGCTGCTCGACAGTCTCGGCGTGGAACGCCAGAACACCGATATGTCGCTGGGCGTGTCGGTCGAAAGACGGGCGTATCGAGTGGGCCGGAGACGAAGATCTGAGCAAGATCTTTGCGCAGCCCTCGCTGAGGTTCTCGCCCACGCACATCCGCATGCTGCTGGCGGCGATGGCGGGGCCGATCTGGAACGCCTTGCTTGCCGAGGATGCGCTCAGCGACACGCCGATCGGCGTCAGCTACTGGATGAACCAGCTGCAACCGATACCCGGCCCGGTGAACTACATCGTCTCGCTGAATCCGCCACGGCCACCGCACGCGGACTCGGTGCTCTACCAGACCCGGTACGCGCATCCGCAGTACGGCGCCCTGCAGCACCGCCGCGCCAACACCAAGCACCGCGCCAAGGAAAACATCCAGTATCACTACGATCTGGGCAATGATTTCTATCGTCTGTGGCTCGACGAGAGCATGGCCTATTCCAGCGCCGTGTTCGCCAGCCCCAACGACACTCTGCATCAGGCGCAGCTCAACAAGTTCGAGAACCTGTCCCAGGAACGGCTGGTCGAAGCCAGCGCCCGTGCCGAGCGTGAAGCTGTGGCCGAGCGCGTGACGTTCGAATTGTGTGATTACCGCGACGTGCGCGAACACTGTGACCGGATCTTCTCCGTCGAGATGTACGAGGCCGTGGGCGAGCAATTCTGGCCCACCTATTCCGAGACGATCCATCGCGTGCTCAAGCCGGGCGGCATCGCCTCGAACCAGGGCATCACGATTTCCGACAAGATCTTCGATCAGTACCGCAACAAGCGCGACTTCATCCAGGAGTACATCTTTCCGGGGGGGGCATGCTGAGCCCGGTGCACCATTTCCAGAAGCTCGCCGCCGCCGGTCTGAGGCCCGAAGTCCCGCAGCTGTTCGCGCTCGACCATGCCGAAACCCTGGCGCACCGGCACCGCAGCGTGCAGGCCGTGCGCGAGCCGATCAAGCGTCAGTTCGGCGAGCGCTTCTATCGCATGTGGCCTTACTCTCTGGCCTTCACCACGTTCTGGCTGTGGGCCGCCTACAAGCTCAGAACCTGGTCAGCCCGTATCGCCTGGCTGCTGGCGATCTATCTCGCCGGTAACATGGCCATGGCAGTGTTCGTGCTATGGCAGGTCTGGACACTTCCGCGCGACGCCGGTCTCGACGCCTTGCTGACGCGTCGCGCGTGAGCGGGGCCCGGTCGTGGCTGCGCCGGCACTTGCTGGAGCCGGTGCTGAATCAATTGCGGCAGGGCGTGTCACCCGAAAAGATCGCCTTGACGATCGCCCTGGGGCTGAGCCTGTCGGTGTTCCCGATACTCGGCAGCACCACACTGCTGTGTCTGCTCGCCGGCATCGCCTTCAAGCTCAACCAGCCGCTGATCCAGATTGCCAACTATCTGGGCTATCCCTTGCAGATTCTGCTTTTGCTGCCGTTCTACCGGGCGGGTGAATGGCTGGGCACGCCGCATCTGGCCTTGTCGGTTCCCGATTTGGTCGCGCGCTTCAAGGCCGGCCCGTGGCAATTCATGCTTGATTTCGGCTTGATCGCGCTTGGCGGCGTCGGCATCTGGTGCCTGTGCGCACCGCTGTTCGTCGGCCTGGTCTATGGGGTGCTGCTCGTGACGCTGCGCCTGCTGGGACGGCGCGTTACAGCTGCGCGTAGCGCGCCGGTTTAACGTGAATCACATGCGACGTGATGCCGACCTAGCCTCGCCCGCTTGCGGGAGAGCGGCGGGTAGAGGGGAACCGCCATGCCGCAGGAGATTCATTGTTCGGCTGCCTGGCCGGAGGTGCTGGCGGCGATCAGAACCTTCGCCTGAACCGGGCCGACAAAGAATGATACGGGCCGAGATGGACGTGATACGGGAATGAGACGGTCGCAGCCGGTGCGTGGACGCGACACACCGATGCTGCCACCCTTGGGCGCATTGCCTATCCAGACTGGAGTCCCCCCGTATGCGCCGCCTGCCCATGCTGTTGTTGCCGCTGGTTTTCAGCGCCTGTGCGGACTCCGATTGGCAGGCCAGTTCCGGCCGCATCCTCGATGCGATCCAGACCCAGCAGGGCAGCGGTCAGCTCAGTCAGAGCGATATCCTGTCGGGTCTGCGCGAGGCTCTGGCCCAGGGTACGACCACGGCGATCAACCAGCTCGGCACCACTGATGGCTTCTGGAAGGACGGCGAAGTCCGGATTCCCTTGCCGGCGGCGCTCGCCAAATACGAAAGCACCGCACGTCAGTTCGGTTACGGTCCCAAGCTCGATGAATTCCAGCTCACCCTGAATCGCGCCGCCGAGCAGGCGGTGCCACAGGTGGCGTCGATCTTCGGCAATGCCGTGGGCAAGATGACGGTGGCGGATGCGCGCTCGATCCTGCAGGGCAGCGACGACGCGGCCACGCAGTACTTCCGCAGAACCGCCGGCACCGAGCTGTACAGCAAGATCAATCCGATCGTGAAATCCGCGACGGCCAAGGTTGGCGTGACCCAGCAGTACAAACAGCTCGTCGGTTCGCTGGGGTCGATCCTGCAGATGGGCGGCATTACCGCGACCGATCTCGACGACTATGTCACCAATAGAACGCTCGACGGGCTGTTCCTGAAGATCGCGGACGAGGAGCAGCGCATTCGTGAGAATCCGGCCGCACGCACCACCGACATCCTGAGGCGCGTGTTCGGTAGCGGCTGAGCCGCAGGCCGTCGCGTCCTCCACCGTCATTCCGGACAAGCCGCAGGCTTGATCCGGAATCCATGCGCGGTCCGATGAGCCTACCTGTCACGGCGCATCGGGTAGGAGGCGGGTAGAGGAATAATTCTACCCGCCGTCACCGGGTGGCCGGAGGCAGTTGCCCACCTCCGGCTCCCACAGAACGTCGCGTGCGGATTTCCCGCACTACGCTCTTCGGATGTTGATTCACAGCACTGCGAGCGCTCGCAACTCCCCCGTAGAAAAGTGCCAGCTTCGGTCGCAGCAAGGGCAGTCGGTCTGCACATACACGTTGCAGTCGTCCGCGTAGCGACAGAAGCAATGTCCGCGCTTTTCCAGTTCCCGGTCCAGATCATCGAGCAGAATGTTGGACAACAGCGGCGACAGCGGCCCGCCTTGCGGCGTGCCCTGCGTCCGCGGGCTCACCAGCCCGCCCTCCATCATCCCGGCGCTGAGGTAGCGGCGGATCAGTTTCAGGACACGCTTATCCTTCACCTTGCGCGCCACCCGCGCCATCAGCGTGGACTGCCATTCAAGGCAGTCCATGACGGCCCCTGCTCACTCCTCCAGATTCCGCCTCGCGGCGGACACCCTTGGCGTTCGGCTAACTCTTCCCCTTGCCGGGCGAGTAGAGGACTTCCACCTCCAAGCGGGTGCGCCCAGCCGGGCGCACCAAACGCAAAAGGGCCGCTCGAAGCGGCCCTTTTGCAGGCATTCGCCTAGCGAATATCCTTGAGCTTCTTGACGAAGTGCAGGCGGGCTGCGGCTTCGACCAGTTCGGCCTGGGCACGGGCCAGATCCATTTCGCCCTTGGCGTTCTCCACCGCTTCCTCAGCGGCGCGCTTGGCATCGGCCGCGGCGGCTTCATCCGCATCCTTGGCACGCAGCGCGGTGTCCGCCATCACCGTGACCAGATGGGGCTGAACTTCCAGCAGGCCGCCGGACACGAAGAAGTAAAGCTGTTCGCCGTCGGCGGTCTTCACCCGGACTTCGCCGGGCTTGAGCCGGGTCAGCAGGGGCGAGTGCTTGGGCGCGATGCCGACTTCACCGAGTTCGGCCGGGGCAAACACCATCGCGGCTTCGCCGGAATGGATGTGGCCCTCGGCCGACACGATGTCTACATGCAGTTGGGACATGGAACGCCTCTAGAGTCCTGAATCCGGGGGTGCAACGCATGAGACCAAACGCTTCGCCTCACCCGCCACACCGTTCGGATCAAATGTTCTTGGCCTTCTCGACGGCTTCGTCGATCGTGCCGACCATGTAGAACGCCTGTTCCGGCAGGTGATCGTACTCGCCATCGACGATGCCGCGGAAGCCGCGAATCGTCTCCTTCAGCGACACGTACTTGCCCGGCGCGCCGGTGAAGACTTCCGCCACGTGGAACGGCTGGCTCAGGAAGCGCTGGATCTTGCGCGCACGGGCCACGGCCTGCTTGTCCTCTTCGGACAGTTCGTCCATGCCGAGGATCGCGATGATGTCGCGCAGTTCCTTGTAGCGCTGCAGCACACCCTGTACGTCACGCGCGGTCTGGTAGTGCTCGTCGCCGATCACGTCCGGGTCGAGCTGGCGGCTGGTGGAGTCCAGCGGATCGACCGCCGGGTAGATGCCCAGCGAAGCGATTTCACGCGACAGCGTCACCGTGGAATCCAGATGCGCGAAGGTGGTCGCCGGCGAAGGATCGGTCAAGTCATCGGCCGGTACGTAGACGGCCTGGATCGAAGTGATGGAACCCTTCTTGGTGGAGGTGATGCGCTCCTGCAGCACGCCCATTTCCTCGGCCAGCGTCGGCTGGTAGCCCACCGCCGACGGCATGCGGCCGAGCAGCGCAGAGACTTCGGTGCCGGCCAGGGTGTAGCGGTAGATGTTGTCGACGAAGAACAGCACGTCGCGGCCTTCGTCGCGGAAGTACTCGGCCATGGTCAGGCCGGACAGCGCCACGCGCAGACGGTTGCCCGGCGGCTCGTTCATCTGGCCGTAGACCATCGCCACCTTGGATTCCGGCAGGTTGTCCTGCACGATGACCTTGGCGTCCGACATTTCGTGATAGAAGTCGTTGCCTTCGCGGGTACGCTCACCGACGCCGGCGAACACCGACAGACCGGAATGCGCCTTGGCGATGTTGTTGATCAGCTCAAGCATGTTGACGGTCTTGCCGACGCCGGCACCGCCGAACAGGCCGACCTTGCCGCCCTTGGCGAACGGGCACAGCAGATCGATGACCTTGATGCCGGTTTCGAGCAGTTCGGTGGAACCGGACTGGTCCTCGTAGCTCGGCGCGTCGCGGTGGATCGCCCAGCGCTCCTCGGATTCGACCGGACCGACTTCATCGATCGGCTCGCCGAGCACGTTCATGATGCGGCCCAGGGTGGCCTTGCCCACCGGCACCGAGATCGGCGCACCGGTGTTGCTCACGGCCAGGCCGCGCTTGATGCCTTCGGAGGCGCCCATGGCGATGCAGCGGACGACACCGTCGCCCATCTGCTGCTGGACCTCGACCGTGAGGCCGGTTCCGTCGACAGTCAGCGCGTCGTAGATATTGGGGATCGCGTCACGCGGGAATTCCACGTCGATGACGGCGCCGATGACCTGAACAATCTTGCCCGTGCTCATTTCTATAACCCTTGCTGGTTAAGCCGTTTCCCACATCCGCCCGAAGGCCGATGCAAAAGATTCATTTGCCTCAGACCGCCGCCGCGCCACCGACGATTTCCGCCAGTTCCTTGGTGATGCTGGCCTGGCGGGCCTTGTTGTAGGCGAGTTCCAACTGACTGATGATCTTGCCGGCGTTGTCGGTGGCCGCCTTCATCGCCACCATGCGTGCGCTCTGCTCGCAGGCCACGTTCTCGATCACGCCCTGATACACCTGCGATTCCACGTAACGCTGCAGCACCGTGTCGAGCAGTTCGCTCGATTCGGGCTCGTAGATGTAGTCCCAGTTTTCGAGCAGGTTCTCGGTGTCGTCCACCGGCTGCACCGGCAGCAACTGCACCAGATCGGCCTTCTGCGTCATCGTGTTGACGAACGCGGCGGATGCGATGAACACGCGATCCACTTCACCTTCGCGGTAGGCATCGGTCAACACCTTGATCGTGCCAAGCAGATCCTCGAGATGTGGTCGATCGCCCAAGTGTGTTGCCTGCGCGCTCAGCTTGGCGCCGAAGCGCTTGAAGAACGACACACCCTTGGCGCCGATCACCGACAGCTCGCAGTCGACGTTCTGATCCTTGTAGTCGCGCAGGGCGCGCACCACCTGGCGGAAGGTGTTGACGTTGAGACCGCCGCACAGACCACGGTCGGTGCTGACCACCAGTATCGCGACACGCTTGACCTTGCGGTCCAGCATGAACGGGTGCTTGTACTCGGGGTTCGCGTGCGCGAGGTGCCCGATCGTACGGCGGATGCGCTCGGAATACGGGCGCGCGGCCGACATGCGCTCCTGTGCCTTG
This sequence comes from Banduia mediterranea, assembly GCF_031846245.1. NCBI lineage: Bacteria > Pseudomonadati > Pseudomonadota > Gammaproteobacteria > Nevskiales > Algiphilaceae > Banduia > Banduia mediterranea. The sequence goes on from NZ_JAVRIC010000001.1 coordinate 203,502, forward strand.
CGCATCTTCGACATCGCGACCTTTTCCATCGCGCGCGTGATCTTCTGCGTGTTCTTCACGCTCTTGATCTTGCCGCGGATTTCCTTCGCGTTTGCCATTGCTTTGCTCGTTAGGCGTGAGGCGTTAGGCGTGAGGCGATTGCCCCTGCGCTGTTCATGCCGTCACTGGATCGGGAAACATTCACATCTGCCTCACCGGCAATCATCAGATCGCCGACTGCTTGACGTAGGCTTCCATCGCCGCCTTCAGTGCGGCTTCGAGATCGCCGTTCCAGTCGCCCTTCTCGTCGAGCTTGGCCATCAACTCGGCATGCTCGCTGGCGAGGAACTGGTGTAGACCGGCTTCCCAGACCAGGATCTTGTCGACCGCAACCTTGTCGAGGAAGCCCTTTTCGACGGCGTACAGCGAGGCGGCCATCTTCGACACCGGCAGCGGCGCGTACTGCTTCTGCTTCATCAGCTCGGTGACGCGCTGACCGCGCTCCAGCTGGGCACGCGTGGCGGCATCCAGGTCGGACGCGAACTGGGCGAAGGCCGCAAGCTCTCGATACTGCGCCAGCGCCAGACGCACACCGCCGCCGAGCTTCTTGACGACCTTGGTCTGCGCCGAACCACCGACGCGCGACACCGAAACGCCGGCGTTCATGGCCGGGCGGATGCCGGCGTTGAACAGATCGGTTTCGAGGAAGATCTGGCCGTCGGTGATCGAAATCACGTTGGTCGGAACGAAGGCCGACACGTCACCGGCCTGGGTTTCGATGATCGGCAGCGCCGTCAGCGAACCGGTCTTGCCTTTCACTTCGCCGCCCGTCATCTGCTCCACGTACTCGGCGTTGACGCGTGCGGCACGCTCCAGCAGACGGGAATGGAGATAGAACACGTCGCCCGGATAGGCTTCGCGGCCCGGCGGGCGCTTCAGCAGCAGCGACACCTGACGATAGGCCACGGCCTGCTTCGACAGATCGTCGTAGATGATCAGCGCATCTTCGCCGCGGTCACGGAAGTATTCGCCCATCGAGCAGCCGGAGTACGGCGCGATGTACTGCAGGGCGGCGGCCTCCGACGCGGACGCGGCGACAATGATGGTGTGCGCCATCGCGTCGTGCTCTTCGAGCTTGCGCACCACGTTGGCGATGGAGCTGGCCTTCTGGCCGATCGCGACGTAGACGCACTTGATGCCCGAAGATTTCTGATTGATGATCGCGTCGATCGCCAGCGCGGTCTTGCCGGTCTGGCGGTCGCCGATGATCAGCTCGCGCTGACCGCGACCGACCGGGACCATGGAGTCGATTGCCTTGTAGCCGGTCTGCACCGGCTGGTTGACGCCTTCACGCGCGATCACGCCCGGCGCGATCTTCTCGATCGGCGAGGTGCCTGCGGCCTTGATTTCGCCCTTGCCGTCGATCGGGTTGCCGAGCGAATCGACGACGCGGCCGAGCAGGCCCTCGCCGACCGGCACTTCCAGAATGCGGCCGGTCGTCTTGACCGTGTCGCCTTCCTTGAGGTGCTTGTAGTCGCCCAGGATCACGGCGCCGACGGAGTCACGCTCCAGGTTCAGCGCCAGTCCAAAGGTGGATTCACCACCCTGGCCCGGGAATTCGAGCATTTCACCGAGCACCGCGTCGGACAGGCCGTGGATACGGGTGATGCCGTCCTGCAGCGACACGATGGTGCCGGTGTTACGGGCCTCGGTTTCGGCATCGAAGTTCTGGATGCGCGCCTTGATCAGATCACTGATCTCGGAAGGATTGAGTTGCATGGAACGAATCCTCGAAAAATTCTTGGGTGTCAGCCCGTCAAGGCGGACTGCAAACGCGACAACTCGCCGGCAAAGGAACCGTCGATCACCATGTCACCGGTGCGGATACGCGCGCCGGCAATCAGGCTTTCATCGGTGGCCCAGCTCACTTCGAGTTCGCGGGACAAACGCTTGCCGATCGCGGTCGTCAACGCGGACTGCTGCGACGCCTCGACCGGTACCGCGGTGGTGATCTCGACTTCGACGCGACGCTCGGACTCGTCCTTGAGCGCGTCATACTGTTCCGCGACCTGCGGCAACAGCGACAGACGCCCGTTCTCCGCCAGCAAGCGGACCAGATTGGCTTCCTGCGCCGAGAGTCCGCCCTTGAAGATCGAGACCAGCAGATCTGCCTGCTGCGCCCGCTTCAGGGAAGGATGCCCGACAGCCGCGCTCAGCTCCGGCATCGCCATGGCCTGCGCCAGCGAATCCAGGGTGGTCGCCCACTGATCCAGCGAACCCTCGGCCTGGGCGATCTCGAAGACCGCCTTGGCGTAGGGCCGCGCCATCGTGCTCTGCTCGGCCATGATCAGATCTGCGCCGCCAGCGCGTCGATGACTTCAGCATGCGCCTGGGTATCGAGCTCACGCTTGAGTATCCGCGCGGCACCGAGAACCGCCAGTTCGCCGACCTGCTTGCGCAGGGCCTCACGGGCGGAGGCGAGTTCACGCTCGACCTCGTCGTGACCGGCAGCCTTGATGCGATCCGCTTCGGACCGTGCGGTCTCGCGGGCGTCCTCGACGATCTTGGAAGCCTGCCTGGACGCGTTGGAGAGAATCTCCTGCGCCTGCGTGCGGGCCGCCTTGAGCTCAAGCTCGGCCTGGGTCGCGGCCTCTTCCAGCGCCTTCTCGCCCTTGTCCGCGGCGGCAAGCCCACTGGCGATGCGCGCCTGGCGTTCCTTCATCGCCTGGGTGATCGGCGGCCACACGAACTTCATCGTGAACCACACGAACAGCGCGAACGTGATGACTTGAACGATCAGGGTGGCATTAATGCCCATGGCTCACCTCGTTGCTTTGGCCAATGACTGTTGGGACGTTCTTAGCCCTGGGGCATCTGGCCGATCAGCGGGTTCGCGAACAGCATCAGCAGCGCCATGGCGACACCGATGATCGCGACGGCGTCAAGCAGGCCGGCGATGATGAACATGCGGGTCTGCAGCATGCCCGCCATTTCCGGCTGACGCGCAGCGCCTTCCAGAAACTTGCCGCCAAGCAGGCCGAAGCCGATGCCGGTGCCCAGCGCGGCGAGGCCGAAAATGAAGCCGATGGCGAGGGCGGTGTTGCCGATGATGAGTTCCATTGTGCTCTCCGGGGTCAGTCTCTTACTGATGTGGAACGGATTGATTGAATGAACCGCTTAAACAAACTGTTTTAGAACTGTTCTACGAAATTCAGTGATGCTCATCGTCATGGCTTTGATAGGCCATGCCGAGGTAAACGATGGTCAGCGTCATGAAGATGAACGCCTGCAGCGGAACCACCAGCAGGTGGAACACGGCCCAGGCGAACTGCAGCACGCCCTGGCCCAGAATCGCCGCCCAGCCGCTGAAACTGGTGACGTAGTGCCCGATGCTCTCGCTCAGCGTGAACAGCGCGATCAGGATGAAGATCAGCTCGCCAGCGTAGAGGTTGCCGAACAGTCGCAGCGCCAGTGACAAGGGCTTGGCGAGCAGCTCGACGAAATTGATGATCAGGTTGAACGGCATCAGCCAGGGCCCGAACGGGTGCGTCAGAAACTCCTTGAAGTAGCCGCCGACGCCCTTGCCCATCACGCTGTAGACGATGATCAGGAAGAACACCGAAATCGACAGCGCGAAGGTCGCGCTCATATCGGCCGCCGGCACCACGCGCAGATACTGCGCACCGCCCGCGTGGAAAATCGACGGCAACAGGTCGACCGGAATCAAGTCCATGAAATTCCAGAGGAAAGTCCAGACGAACACGGTCAGCGCCAGCGGCACGACCAGACGCGACTCACCCGGAAATGACTCCTTCACCGCGTTTTCGACGAATTCGACCAGCAACTCGCAGAAGTTCTGCAGGCCGGTCGGCACTCCTTCCGACGCCGTGGCGGCCGCACGACGGAAGAAGAACAGGAACAGCACGCCGAGCACGACCGAAAACAGGATCGTGTCGATGTTGAACGTCCAGAATCCCTCACCAACCTGCCAATGCGTCAGGTGATGGGTGATGTATTCGGAAGACGAATGCCCCTGCTCTTCAACTGCCATCGATCCCTAGCCTCGCCCTGCCTTCGTTCGGGTGTGCACCGCTCAATCCCGCCAGCGCAGCGCCCACAAAAAAACCAATCCAGTCAGTCCGTAAGTCGCGATCACCGGCAGAAACACGTCTGCGAAGTAACGGATCGCAAATACGAACATCGCCAACACCAGCGCCAGCTTGATCGCCTGGGCGACCACGAAATTGCGCAACATATGCGGCGCATCACCACGGCCGCGCAAAAACACGCGTGCCGCAAAAAAGCCGTTGCTGACCACTCCGATCATTCCGCCGCAGAGCGCCGCAAGGCCCTCGTGCGCAGACGCGACCGCTGTCCATACAGCGCCCGCGGTACCACTGATCAGAACCTGCCAAATTAAGAGGCGGGCCGGCACTCTGCCCATCTTGTGCCCCGCCGTTTGTGATGCCACCCCTGATTCGTTCCGCCTTGGCGGAACGGCCGGCGCGGCGTGCGCGTCTGGCGGCATCCTTCAGTCCATAAAAATGCTCGAGGACAACCCCGAGCGCGGCGCAGGAGTTTACTCAAGCCCGGGAACCGGGTCAACGATACTGATGTCCTAGTCGGCCGCCCGCACAAAACTGATTTTTTCGCACCGCAGCATTGCTGCCGGGTCAACGACTCGCTCAGCGGTCCAGCGCGCGGTCGAGGAATCGCGCAATGAACGTCTGGGGCAGCAGGCGGCTGCCGGCCGCAAGCCACTTGGACGACTGCCTCGGCAGCACCACCGGGCGCGCCCGCTCGAGACCGAGCAGAGCGTCGTCCACCACGCGATTGGCCGAGGCCACGGCGAAGCGCGGCACATATTCGCGCATCGTGCCGGCGCCGGAGGTTTCAAAAAACGGGGTGTCGACCGGCCCCGGGCACACGCAAACTACCCGAATGCCGCGCTTTTTGTATTCCGCCCACAAGCCGAGCGAGAAATTCAACACGAACGCCTTGGTAGCCGAATACACGCTCATGCGCGGCATCGGCTGGAAGGCCGCCAAGGACGCTACATTGACGATCCCGCCGCGACCAACAGCCAGCATCGGCGGCAGGAAGGCCTCCACCAGATCGACCACCGCGGCGCAGTTGAGCTGCACCATGTCGTAGGGGCGTCCGGCTTCCTGCGCATCGAAGGCACCAAGGTGACCAAAACCGGCGTTGTTGATCAGCAGGTCCACATGCATGCCGAGCGCTTCCACCGAATCGGCGATGCGTCGTCCCGGTCGCGGCTGCGTCAGATCGGCTGCGATCACCTCGATGCGGCAGCCATGCCGCTCGCGCAAATGTTCAGCCAGCGCCAACAGCTTTTCCCGCGAACGGGCCACAAGGATGAGGTCGTAGTTGTCAGCCGCGAGCTGTCGTGCGAATTCCTCGCCGATGCCGCTGGAGGCGCCTGTGACAAGTGCGGTTCGGCCAGTCATGCGTGTTCCGTGTTTGAAAACTACACGCTCACGCTAGCAGTCCTTCCATGAGAAGACTACGGATATGGATGTGAGCCGAATCGATGAGTGCCCCATTCTCGCGGAGGGAGAAGGGTTGGGGATGAGGGCGCTCAGCGCCCATTTGTACGCTGAGACTGCCTGTAGCGGGCGCCCTCACCCCGACCCTTTCCCGAAGGGAGAGGGAGAAAAGCCGTCCTTGGCGATACCCGCAGTTATCAGTTACGTGGACTACCAGCACGGGTGGATAAACCTTCCCGTGCTGGGGCGGGATCACCCGATCGACTTCAGAATCCGGTCAAGATCGCCCAGGTCGCGGAAGCCGATGGTGAGCCGCCCCTTGCCGCCGTGCGTCTGGCGAATCTGTACCTTGGTGCCGAGCTTGGCGCCAAGCTCGTTCTCCAGGGCCAACATTGGGCTCGGCATCGGTCGCTTCGGCGGCGCCGGATCGGCGGCCGCCAGCGCCTCGGTCTGGCGCACGGACAGGCCTTTCTCGGCCACCGTTCGCGCCAGCTCGACCTGATTTTCCGGCTCTGCGCCGAGCAATGCCCGCGCATGACCGAAGCTGAGCTTGCTCTCGCGCACCAGTTCCTGAATCTCTTCCGGCAGATCGAACAGCCGCAGCAGATTGCTCACCGAAACCCGCGACTTGCCGACCGCCACCGCGCACTGTTCGTGCGTGAGCCCGCATTCGTCGATCAGGCGGCGCAGCGCGGCGGCTTCTTCGAGCACGTTGAGGTCGGCGCGCTGGATATTCTCGACCAGCGCCACCGCCATCGCCGACAGTTCGTCGAGTTCGCGGATCACCGCCGGCACCGTGACCATCCCGGCCAGCTTGGCTGCGCGCCAGCGCCGCTCGCCGGCGACGATCTCGTAGCGGCTGGGGCCGATCGGACGCACCACGATCGGCTGCACCACACCCTGCGCCTTGATCGAGGCCGCCAGCGCCTCCAGCGCCTCGGTATCGAAATGGCGGCGCGGTTGGTGCTTGCCGGATTCGAGCTGGGCCACCGGCAGGTCGCGCAGCTCGTCACCGGATTGCGCTTCCGACGGGTTGCCGCTGCTCAGCAGCGCGTCGAGGCCACGGCCCAGGCCGCGCTTCTTGACGGCCATCAGAGCGTCCCTCCGAGTCGCATCTGGCCGCCGTCATGACGGCGCATCATCTCGCCGGCCAGCGCCAGATAGGCGCGCGCGCCGGAGGAGCTGGCATCGTAGATCATCGCCGGCAGGCCATGACTGGGCGCCTCCGCCAGGCGGATGTTGCGCGGCACGATGGTGCGGTAGACCTTGTCGCCGAAATGCTGGACGAGCTGGGCGGAGACATCGTTGGCGAGATTGTTGCGCGGGTCGAACATCGTTCTCAGCAGACCCTCGATTTCGAGATTCGGATTGATGAGCTTGCGGATCTTGTGGACGGTGTCCATCAGCGCGCTGAGCCCTTCGAGGGCGTAGTACTCGCACTGCATCGGCACCAGCACGCCATCGGCCGCGACCAGGGCATTGACGGTGAGCTTGGACAGCGCCGGCGGGCAATCGAGAATGATGTAGTCGAAGGCCTCGGCCAGCTCGGCCAGCGCGCTCTTGAGCGCGAAGTCGCCGAGCGGCAGTTCGCGCAGCTTGATTTCGGCTTCGGTCATGTCGCCGTTGGCCGGGATCAGGCTGATGCCGAGTTCCGGCAGCGGAATCACGGTCTCCAGCGGCGTGGCCTTTTCCAGCAGCAGATCGCGCGCCGTCAGTTCGACCTCGCTCTTGTCGACGCCCACGCCCATCGTCGCATTGCCCTGCGCGTCCAGATCGACCAGCAGCACGCGGCGGCCCATGGAACCCAGCGAGGCGGCAAGATTGACCGAGGAGGTGGTCTTGCCGACTCCGCCTTTCTGGTTGGCCACGGCGATGATGCGCGTCATGAGGCGCGCGTCGCCACGACCAGTTGCCGCGCTTCGGCGAGGCCTGGTACGGCCAAACGATGAATGTCGAGAATCTTCACGTTCCCGGGGATGTCCTTGGTTTCACTGTGGCTGAGCTTACCTTTCATCGCCAGCCACTGCCCATCTGCGGCCAGTGCGCCCTCGGTGAGGCGCAGGAAATCGGCCAGCGAGGCGAAGGCGCGCGAAACCACGGCCGGAAACGGTGCTTCGGCCTCCAGATCCTCGGCCCGCCCTTCGACCACTTCGACGTTGTCCAGGCCCAGCGTACGCGCCGCGTGGCGCATGAACCGGGCTTTCTTGCCATTGGAATCCAGCACGGTCACCTGCAACTGCGGTCGCGCGATCGCCAGCACGATGCCGGGTAGACCGGCGCCGGCGCCCACGTCAAGCAGACGCGTCTGTGGCAATGTGAAGCGCGTTTCGCCGCCCCGGATCAGCACCAGCGAATCGAGCAGGTGGCGCGTCACCATCTCCGCCGGGTCGCGCACCGCCGTGAGGTTGTAGGCGCGGTTCCACTTCTCCAGTTCGCCCAGATAGCGCAGCAGTGGTTCCGCCAGCGCGGCGTCTAGCGACAAGGCGGCGAGGCCGCTGTGCAGGACGGTTGCGGATTTCACGGGAGAAAAGCCAACTCAAAAAAATGGCGCGCAGTATAGCCGGCACCCGATGCGACCGGACATCGGCTTGACCGTACGATACGCTCAGGCCTCGTCCGCGCAATCCCATGTCCATCACTGTTCGTGACGCCACTGAATCCGATCTGCCACGCATTCTGGAGATTCTCAACGAGGCCATCGCCAACACCACCGCGGTGTGGTCGTGGACGCCGCTGGACCTTGCGAACCGCCAGGCCTGGCTGGCCGCACGCCGTCAACGCGGCTTCCCGGTGCTGGTGGCCACGGACGAGTCCGGCGTGCTCGGCTATGCCAGCTACGGCCCGTTTCGGGACTGGGACGGCTATGCGCAGACGGTGGAGCATTCGGTCTACATCGATGTCGCCGCACGCGGCCGGGGTCTTGGCCGCAGTCTGCTCCAGGCCCTGATCGCGCGGGCACAGGAGGCCGGCCTGCACGTGATGATTGGCGGCATCGACGCCAGCAACACCGTGTCGATCCGCCTGCATGAGTCGCTGGGCTTCACCGAGAGCGCACGCATGCCGCAGGTGGGCCGCAAGTTCGATCGCTGGCTGGACCTGGTGTTCCTGCAGAAACAGCTTTGAATCGCTCTTGGGTCTCGCGCAAAGACGCAAAGAACGCCAAGAACAGAAAAAGCAGTTTCAGCTTTCAGCTTTCAGCTTCTCCTTTGCTTCTTTGCGTGAGACCCGCCGTTCGCTTTTTCCATGGCGTTCCTTGCGCGACACGGCCTTGGCTTGTCAGCGCCGCCCATGAATCAGCTTGTAGGCCGCCGGCAGCACCAGCATCGACAGCAGCGGCGCGCTGATCATGCCGCCGATCATCGGTGCGGCGATGCGCTGCATGATCTCCGAACCGGCGCCGCCGCCCCAGAACATCGGCAACAATCCCGCCACGATCACCGCCACGGTCATCGCCTTGGGGCGCACGCGCTGCACCGCGCCTTCGATGATCGCGGCATCGAGGCCGTCGTCGCTCAGCGTTTCGCCGGACTCGCGGTAGCGGCGCAGTGCCTGGTCCAGATAAATCAGCATGACCACGCCGAACTCCGCCGACACGCCCGCCAGCGCGATGAACCCGATCGCGCTCGCCACCGACACGGCATGTCCCAGCGCCCAGATCAGCCAGACACCGCCGATCAACGCGAACGGCAGCGTACCCATGATCAGCAGCGCCTCGGGCCAGCGCCCGAAGCTCAGATACAACAGCACGAAGATGATCGCCAGCGTCACGGGGATCACCAGCCGCAGGCGCTGCGCCGCGCGTTCCAGGTACTCGAACTGACCGGCCCAGGTGATCGAATAGCCGGCCGGCAACGCGAGCTGCTCGGCCACCGCCTGTTTGGCCTCGGCGACGTAGGAGCCCAGGTCGCGGCCGCGAATGTCAACGAAAACCGTGCCGGTCGGCCGCGCGTTCTCGCTCTTGATCATCGGCGGGCCGTCGACGATGGCGATCTCGGCGATGACGCCCAGCGTCAGCGTCTGCCCGTCCGCCGTGAGTAGCGGCAGCGATTCCAGCGCCGCCACCGAATCGCGCCATTGGCGCGGGTAGCGCAGATTGATCGGATAGCGCGCCAGACCCTCCACGGTCTGGCCGATGTTCTGGCCGCCGACCGCCACGGCGACGATGCGGTTGAACTGCGCGATCGACAGACCGTAGCGCGCGAGCTGTTCACGATGTGGATGCAGTTCGATGTAGCGACCGCCATCGACGCGTTCGGCGAAGGCCGACACCGTGCCTTCGATCGGCTTGAGCACAGCTTCGATCTCGCCGCCGATACGGTCGATCACGGCCAGATCCGGGCCCGAAATCTTGAGGCCCACCGGCGACTTGATGCCGGTGGCAAGCATGTCGATGCGATTGCGGATCGGCTGTACCCAGACGTTGCCCATGCCGGGAATCTGCAAGGCGGCATCGAAGGCTTCGATCAGTCCGGCCTGCGTCATGCCGGGCCGCCATTGATCGCGCGGCTTGAGGCGGATCGTGGTTTCGATCATCGTCAACGGCGCCGGATCGGTCGCCGTATCGGCGCGGCCGACCTTGCCGAACACGGTTTCGACTTCCGGAAAGGTCTTGAGGATACGGTCGGTCTGCTGCAGGGTTTCGGCGGCCTTGCCCGGCGACACGCCCGGCAGCGTGGTCGGCATGTACAGCACATCGCCTTCATCCAGTGGCGGGATGAACTCCGACCCCAGGCGCGTCATCGGCCACAGCGACAGCAGCAATACCAAGCCGGCCAGACCCAGCGTCCACCACGGATGGCGCAGCACGCGCAGGATCACCGGCCGATACAGGCGTACCAGCACGCGGTTGAGCGGATTGGCGGACTCGGGCCGGATGCGTCCGCGCACGAACAACACCATCAGCACCGGCACCAGGGTCACGGACAGGCCGGCGGCCGCCGCCATCGCGTAGGTCTTGGTGTAGGCCAGCGGTGCGAACAGGCGTCCTTCCTGTGCCTGCAAGGTGAACACCGGCACGAAGGAGGCGGTGATGATCAGCAGGCTGAAGAACAGCGCCGGCCCGACTTCGGCGGCGGCCTCGGCGATGCGCCGGACATGATCGCCGCCGCTGCCTTCGTGCTCGATGCGCTTGTGTGCGTTTTCGATCATCACGATCGCGGCATCGACCATGGCACCGATGGCGATGGCGATGCCGCCCAGGCTCATGATGTTGGCGCCGATGCCCTGGTAGCGCATCACGATGAAGGCCACCAGCACGCCGACCGGCAGGCTCACCACCGCGACCAGCGCCGAACGCAGGTGGAACAGGAAGGCCGCGCAGACAATGGCGACGACGATGAATTCCTCCAGCAGTTTGTGCCCGAGGTTGTCCACGGCCCGCTCGATCAAGGCCGAACGGTCGTAGGTCGGCACGATCTCGACACCTGCCGGCAGGCTGCCCCGCAGTTCTTCGAGCCTGGCCTTGACCGCGGCGATGGTCTCCACGGCGTTGGCGCCGTAGCGCATCACGATGACGCCGCCGACGGTCTCGCCCTCACCATCGAGTTCGGCGATGCCGCGACGCAGTTCCGGACCGAGGCGGATTTCGGCGACATCCGCCAGGCGCAGCGGCACGCCGTCACCGCGCACACCGAGGCCGATCTGGCGGAAGTCGTCGAGCGAGCGCAGATAGCCGCGCGAGCGCACCATGTATTCGGCTTCGCCGAGTTCGAGGATGGAGCCGCCGGCCTCGCCGTTGGCGTCGCGCACCGCCTGTATCACCTGATCCACCGTGATTCCGTAGGCACGCAGCCGGTTCGGATCGACCACGATCTGGTACTGGCGATTGAAGCCGCCGAGCGTCGCCACCTCCGAAACGTTCGGCAGGCTCTTGAGTTCGTACTTCAGGAACCAGTCCTGCAGGCTGCGCAACTGCGAGAGGTCGTGCTGCCCGCTGCGATCCACCAGCGCGTATTCGTAGACCCAGCCCACACCGGTGGCGTCCGGCCCCAGCGATGCCCGGGCGCCGTCCGGAAGCCCCCCCTGAATCTGTGACAGGTACTCCAGCACGCGCGAACGCGCCCAGTACAGATCCACTCCGTCCTCGAACAACACGTACACGAAGGACTCGCCGAACATCGAATAGCCGCGCACGGTCTTGGCATAGGGCACCGACAACATCGTCGTGGTCAATGGATAGGTGAGCTGGTCCTCGACCAGTTGCGGGGCCTGCCCCGGCCAGGTGGTGCGCACGATCACCTGCACGTCCGACAGATCGGGAAGCGCGTCCAGCGGGGTGGTTCGCACCGCCCATACGCCCCAGGCCACCGCCAGCGCCGTCGCCAGCAGCACCAGGAAACGGTTATCGATACTCCAGTGGATCAGGCGCGCGATCATGGGTGTTGCCCGTGAGGCGTGACTTGGTCCATGCGCGCATAGACGCCTTGCAGGCTCGCCTCCGAATCGATCAGGAATTGACCGGAGACGACGACCTGCTGATCTTCTTCAAGCCCGCCCACGATCACCGTACGGCCACGGCGCTCCGGGCCCAGTTCCACGGACACGGGCCGGAAACGGCCTTCGCCCTCGGCAACGATCACGGTGTTGCGCGAGCCGGTTCGGATCAGGGCTTCGCTCGGCACCGTCAGCACGTCGCGGCGCGCGCCGCCGTACAGCGTCACGTCCACAGACATGCCGGGCCGCAGCAGACCGTCCGGATTGTCGAACACCAGCCGCGCACGCACGGTGCGGCTGGCGGCGTCCGCCGTCGGATACAGATAGTCGACCTCGCCTTCCAGCAGACTCCCGGTGCTGTTGAGCAACTGCACCTCGGCCGGGCGCCCCTGAGCGATCCAGTCAGCCTGGGCCTCCGGAATGTCGGCATACACCCACACACGCGAGAGGTCGGCGATGCGCATCAGCGGCATGCCGGGTCCGATCTGGCGGCCTTCGTGGGCGTCCAGGTCGATCACCACACCGTCGATCGGCGAGACCAGGGACAGCTCGCGTTCGGCCGTGCCGCGCCGCCGAACGCCGTCGACCTGAGCCTCGGTGGCGCCGAGCAGCCGCAGACGTTGGCGTGAAGCTTCAGCCAGCGCCGCATCACCGGCCCGCAGCGCCAGCACATACTCCTGTTGCGCCGCGTACAGGGCCGGCGAATAGACGCCGGCGACGCGTTCGCCGCGCCGCACCGTCGCGCCGACGGTATGCACGGTCTGAGATTCGATCCAGCCCGAGGCGCGACTCTCGATGACGCGGATGCGCCGATCGTCGATCGCGACGCTGCCCACCGTATCGATGCGCTGCCAAAACGTGCCGCGCTCGACCGGCGCGGTGCGCACGCCCAGGTTCTGGGCCATGCGCGGATCGATGCTGACAAGGCCTTCACCAGAAACGGCCTGCCGGTACTTCGGCACCAGCGCCATGTCCATGAACGGTGAGGGACCGGGTGCGTCGAAATGCACGTCCGGCTTCATCGGGTCGTACCAGTACAGCACCTCGCGTGCATCCGCAGCCGAGGCGGCGGGCGGGGACTCGGCGTCGGAGGCTTTCGGCGCACGTGCATACCAGATGCCGCCGGCCGCCACCGCGATGATCAGCAACGATGCGGCGATCAGACTTGTCCTGTTCATTCGGATTCTCCGGCGGCGAGCCATTGCAGGCTGGCCGTTTTGTTCAATTCCTGGGTCTGCAGCCTCAGGCGTTGCAGACGAAGCTCCAGCACGGTACGGCGCGCATCGAATACCGGGGCGAGGCCGCCGTTGCCGGCGCGGTAATCCGCCAGCGCGGTGTCCGTGCGGCGCTGTGCCAGCGGCAGCAGCGTGTCGTCGTAGCGCCGCAGGCGTTCGCCAAGGCGGGTCCATTCGCGGTAGTCCGAGGCAGCCTGCGCACGCAGCTGCCGCAGGCGGTCCTCACGGCTGGCCGACTGTCCGGCCAGCATTGCGCGGGCGGCGGCCAGCTCGCGGTCCTGACGCCGGCTGGCGCCGACCCAGGGCAGATCGATAGCCACCTCCACGCTGATCATGTCGTCGTAAGGCTGGCGATAGGCATAGCCGGCCTGCACCTGCCAATCGGGCTTGTTCTGCGCCTGCGCGAGTTCGATCTGCGTCTGCGCCAGCGCCTCCAGCCGGTCTTCGCCGCGGATCTCCGGATGGGCCGCAAGACCGGCCAACAAGGTTTCCAGGGATGGCGGAGCCCTCAGCTGCGGCGCCTTGTCAGGCAGCGCCTCCTGCGCCGCCTGGTCCCCGATCCAGCGCGCCAGACGCGCCCGATCGACGGCCTGTTGCTGTTCGAGTTCCGCGATCCGGTCGCGCATTCGTTCCAGATCCAGGCTGGCCGCGAGCACCGTGGTCTGCCCGCCCTGGCCGCTGCCAAAACCGATCGTCGCGGTGTCCTGCTGATGCCGGCTTTGCGCGGTCAGCTGACGCATCAAGGCCAGCGCGCGTACGCCGCTCCAGACCGCGATCCAGGCCTGTGCCACATCCCGATCGATGCGTCGCCTCAATGCCTGGTAGCGGACTTCTTCCAGCGCCGCCGTGTCCTGCTCGCGCTGCGAGGCAAGTTCGCGCTTGGCGGCATTGGGCACGACCTGACGAATCCCGATTCGCGTCATGCTCATGCGTTCGGCGTCGTTGCGATACGGGTTGGGATCGGACAGGCTGAGGTTGCTCAGGCCCAGGTTCAGCGCCGGCACCGGCAGTTGCGCCGCCGAGACGGCGCGCTCTCGGGCCGCATTGATGTCGGCGCGCTGCGCCAGCAACGCGGGCTGCTGTGCGAGCGCCAGACGCTGCGCCTGTTCAAGCGCCAGCGTCGGCGCGGCCGCCACAGGCTGCGCCAACACGATCAGGATCAAGGCCCACGCCGCAGCGAAGGTGCCTGCCATTCTAAACATGGATGTCTCCGCAAGAACGGACGGATCGCGAGCCCGGAACTGGCCCGGAAACGCGACTCGGTGAACGCTTAACTTGCGGAGCGGATCGGAGGTCGAAGTCGGGGAGCCTGCGGCAGCAGGCTCGAAATCGGCAGCGGCGCCGAGACACGAAGCACGGCCGGCCCGATGGGCGCCGTGACCGCAAGCGCCATCGGCAAGGCCGCCGAGGTACAGCCGCTGGGGCAGTGGCAGGCGCTGGTCTGGCAGCACGGCAAAAGCTCGTCGCCCGCGTCGGCCGTCATGCCGTCGTGGCAATGCTCGGCGGGCATGCCGCTGGGCTCGGGCACGCTGGCGGCCGGCAGCATCGGCGGCATGGCCACGGACGCGTAGGCCTGTCCGCACAGTGCGAACATCAGCAGAACCATGGCGCCAAGACGAATCATCGGCGCCATTGTAGCCACAAGCGGCGCCCGCTATTCGCCCAGGTGACGCTCGCTGATTTGCTGCGCCTGAATTTCATCCTCGTGGAAGGGGAAACGCAGCCAGCGCTTGTGCGAATAGGCCTCGGTGAAATCGGCGTAGCGCGGGCTCGCCGGATCGGTCACATCGAGCAGCAGCAGACCTCACACTGAAACCAAAACCCAAGGACGGCTATTCACGAGATTGGAGACGGCGAGCTTGGGCGGGTACTCGACCAGCCGGTGCACATGATCGTCCTCGCCGCCCATCTCGATCAGTTTCGCCTCGAAGTCGGCGCAGGTCTTGGCGAAGATCGTGCGCAGCCGGTCAATGGCGCTGCCGTCAGCAGAATGGCCACGAATGTGGCAGCCCCAGTCAATCGCATGATCTCCTCCTTGATTTATCGTCCAGCTCGCAAACAGGCGCATCTGACGTGCGTGCCGGGACGTTAGCACGCGCGGTCAGACAGAAAAACCAATGGCGCTCGTCGTTTCAGGACGGGTGCACGAGAGCAGGGACGGGTATGCAGATGAACGGCACGTGGACACGGGTGGTACTGGCGCTGGGCCTGGCGGCTCTCGGCGGCTGCGGCAGCAGCCCGGGCCCCAGCGGCGACGGTAGCGGCAGCGGATCGGGCAGCGGCTTCAAGACCTTCGAGGTCTGCGGCAGCGACGCGCAGGTCCGCGACCAGGCGCTGATCGCCTTCTTCGATGCGCGTGAAGGCGACACCATCGAATTCTGCGAAGGCAGGTTCAGCATCTCCACCGGCCTGATCCTGCACGGCAAGCGCGGCATCACCATCAAGGGCCAGGGCATGGACAAGACCATGCTGGACTTCGCCGAAAGCGACAGCGCGGAAGGCCTGAACATTTCGCACAGCGACGGCATCACCCTGCTGGGCTTCACCGTGCGCGACACCCCCGGCAACGCGATCCGCGTATTCCGTTCCAAGTACGTCACCTTCCGCCAGATTCGTGCGCTGTGGAGCGGCTACGATACCTGCGACACTGATCCCGACGCCGACGACTCCTGCGCCCATCATGGGGCCTACGGTCTGTATCCGGTGGAATCGCAGCATGTGCTGATCGAGGATTCCGAAGCCTTTGGCGCCTCCGATGCCGGCATCTACGTCGGCCAGACCAGCGACGTGATCGTGCGGCGCACGCGTGCCGAATACAACGTGGCCGGCTTCGAGTTCGAGAACACCTATCGCGCCGTGTTCGAGGACAACATCGCCACCAACAATACCGGCGGCTTCCTGGTGTTCGACCTGCCGAATCTGGCGCAGTACGGCACCAAGAACATCATTCGCAACAACCAGTCGTACAACAACAACACCGACAACTTCGCGCCGATCGGCAATATCGTGGGCATCGTACCGCGCGGCACCGGCATGCTGTTGCTGGCCACCGACCAGCTCGAGGTCTATGGCAACGAGGTCAACGACAACGACACGCTGGGCATCGCCATCGTCAACTATGCGCTGGCCGACCCGAACCAGCCCGACCAGAAGTACGACTTCTTCCCGGAGGGCATCCACATCCACGGCAACAGCTTCCGCGACAACGGCACCAATATCCAGCTGCCGAGCGCCGATCGCGGCACGTCCTCGCTGCTGCCGCTGCTGCTCAAGCTCAAGAACCTGGGCCGCTCGGCCCACATCACCTGGGATGGCGCGGTCGATGCGCCCAATGGCTGCACCCAGATTCCGTTGGACGCCGACGGCATCCCGCTGACCGAACCGAACCCGAATGAAACACGCCCCGAACCGCGCGTGGACGAACGCGGTCGTCCGAATTTCATGGGTTCCGATCCCGAACCGGAATGCAAGTGGACCGAATGGAAGTTCGCCGAGGGCGAGGATGAGCCGAAGCTGCCGGAAAACGGGCTGTGCATCGAGGACGACAACATCTTCGAAAATACGCAGCCGCTCGGCAATCTCACCACCACCGACTTCCTCAACGCCAAACTCACCTCGTCGGCCACCGCGCAGTTGGTGATCGACCTGCTCAAGCCGGCGACCACCAGCCTGGAACCGCATCGCTGCCAGCTACCCAGGCGCGCCGATCCCGATCTGGGGCTGCCGTTCGTGCCCAGCGCCGATTCGGACAGCGCGCGACCCAGCGATTCGGAAGTCAGCAAGGCCTGCAACGGTGGCCCGTCCGGTGAGCCGAACTTCGCGGCCGCGGCCCAGTACAACTGCCCGGACCTGGCGCAGTACGGCCTGTTCCATGACGACGAAGATCCGCGCAGCGGCGCCAATGGCGGTGTCCTCTACGGTCTGAGCACGCCGCTGTTCTCGGACTACGCGAACAAGCACCGTTTCGTGTTTCTGCCGCCCGGCAAGGCGGCGAAATACCAGGACCATCATGACGGCATCACCGCCACGCTGGACTTTCCGGTCGGCACGATCATCGCCAAGACCTTCTCGTTCCTGGACGGCGCCGACGAGCACATCATCGAGACCCGCCTGCTGATCAAGCGCGAGACCGAAACCGGCACCACCTGGATCGGCCTGCCCTATATCTGGCAGGACGAAGGCGGCAAGCGCGTGGCCAAGCTCACGGTCGAAGGCGGCTCCGCCAAGGTGCACTACAACTTCGACGATCCGGACCCCGACGTGGACGCCCACTACGAAGGCCAGGTCGAGCGCTACGGTATTCCGGCCGCGATGAACTGCATCTCCTGCCACGGCGGCGATGATCGCGAACCCGGCTCGGCGCCGATCGGTCCCAAGCCGCGCCTGATGAACCGCGACATGGATTACGGCGACGAAGGCGTGATGAACCAGCTGGTCTACTGGCAGATGCACGGCCTGCTCGAAGGCCTGCCGGCCAATCTCGAGGACGTGGAACGCCTGCCGCGCTGGAACGTACCGGGCGACACCGGCGAGCTGCCGGACAGCGAGGCCGATATCCACCTGCGCGTGCGTGCCTACCTTGAAACCAATTGCGCGCACTGTCACAACTCGCACGGCGGCGCCAGCAATTCGGGCCTGTACCTCGACAGCTTCCGCACCGTCGACAACCGCTACGGCATCTGCAAGAAGCCGGTCGCGGCCGGCAAGGGTTCCGGCGGGCGGCTCTACGACATCGTGCCCGAATCGGCGAACGATTCGATCCTGCCGTTCCGTGTCGGCTCGGCCGAAGCCGGCGTGCGCATGCCGCCGATCGCGCGCACCGTACCGCACGGCGAGGCCGTGGCCCTGATCCAGCAGTGGATCGACACGGTACTTCCGACCGACGACACCGAAGACGCGGACGTCTGCACAGGACCGCTTTCGGGCTTCTGAGTTTGGGGCGTAGACTCCTCCGGTACAGGTCGACGATCCTGTACCGGAGGAGTCTATGAAAAGGACAGTGACCGGTCGCGCCTGCGTGACCATTGCTTCAGGCTTTCTACTGGGCGTGCTACTCAGCGCCTGCGGTGGCGGAGGCGGCGGATCGGACGACGGTGGCATCGATCTCGACGACCTCAAGACCGAAATTACCGTGACCCGTGAGGCCTGTACCCCGTTCGGTGCACCGCCACGGCCGCTACAGGCGACCAATGCGCTGTTCCAACCCACCTGCATCACCGGTGGCGAGCGCATGGCGGACTGGACGGACGCCGAGGGAACCGCCCGCACCGCCTGTCTCTACGAACCCGAACAGGCTTCCACCGAAGCGCCGCTGCCGCTGGTGGTCTACCTGCACCCTTCGATATTCGGTCCCGACATTTCGCTGGCATTCAACAACGTGCGCGGCGGGCTCGAAACCGCCGATCTCAGCGGTGACCCGGAACGCCCGGGTTTCATCATGCTGGCGCCCTACGGTCGCGTTACCGAGCGCTATTACCCGTTCCCGGATGATGGCCTCACGCCGGGCTGGGACAACTGGTATCGCCAGATGCTGCCGGACCAGCCCAGCCGCAGCGTCAACGGCGAAGCCTGGCCGATCAATGTCGATGTCGCTGCCATCGATCACTTTCTCGATGAGGTCGTCGCCAGCGGCAAGGTCGATACCGACCGCATCTATCTCATGGGCTGGTCCAATGGCTCGGCGTTGGCCGTGCTCTACGCCCTCAACCGACCCGAAATCGCGGCCGCCGCCGTATATTCCTCGCCGGATCCGTTCGAAGCGTTCAACGATCCCTGCGTGCAGCTTCCGGTACCGGATGCGCCCAAGGACGACACCGAGCTTCAGGTATTCAACGCCGGCCTGCCGATCTTCCACATCCACAACGATTGCGATCTGGCCGGCCTGTGCCCGAACGGGCTCCATCTGAAGCAGACCGTGCTCGGCACCGGGGTAGCCGATTTCACGAGCCAGATCATCAATACGGCGCTCGATCCGGTGGATGCCTGCGTCGACGCCTGCGGCACCGATCCGCTCGCAGACTACGCCAGCCTCAGCGAGATTCCAGGCTATCTCGGCAACCTGCCGGGTTACACGGTAGGGCTCGTCAACCACCTGCGCTGGCCGATCGGCTATACCGACTCGATGTATGCCTTCCTGCGGGATCATCCGAAGAACTGAACGCAAACAGCCCCTCCGCCGTACGCGGCAGAGGGGCTGGGTGACTGCGTGGATGCGGCCGCTTACGGCTTCTTCAGCGCCTCGACCTGAATCTGCAATTCCACACCGGTACCCGAGGACGCGCCGTAGTCCATGCCGAAGTCGGTGCGGTCGAAGCTCGCCGTGGCGTCCGCACCGCAGACCTCCACCTTGAGCATCGGATGCTCGATGCACTTGAAGGAATTGATCTTCAACGGCACCGGTTTGCTCACGCCGAGCATCGTCAGTTCACCGTCGACAGCCACCGGCGTCGCACCGTCGAAACTGATCTCGCCGCTATAGGTAATCGTCGGGTATTCGGCAGCATTGAAGAAATCCTCGCTGCGCGCATGCTCGTTCATCTTCTCGTGACCGAAATCGACGGTCGAGGCGTCGATCATGATGTCGACGCTGCCCGTGGCGGCCGCGGTATCGAGCATCACGCTGCCGCTGGTCTTGTTGAACTTGCCACGCCAGAACGAAATGCCCATGTGCGGCGCGGTGAAGCTGGGATAGGTGTGATTCGACTCGATCACATATTCGGTCGGGGCGGCCTGGGCGAGACCGGCGGTGGCAAGCAGCACGGCGCTGAGGCCGAAGGTGAAGGTGCGAAACATGTTGAACTCCTCGATGGGACGATTTTGACCGGGGGTGAAAGCAGCGTGGCATGCCTCAGTCGGCAGTGGCCACGACGCGGAAATTGATGACGACCTCGTCTTCGAGCACTTCGTTCCAGTCGGGGTCGCCGATGGAATAGGCCTTGCGCGACAACGTCAAGCTGCCTTCGAACACCTGTGCGTCACCATCGGCCTCGGTGCTGAAGCGAATGTCGCGAGCTTCGGTGCGGCCCTTGAGCGTGAAGTCGCCATGCGCGATGAAACTGCCTTGGGCGTCGGCACTCACCGAGGTCGAGACGAAGCTGGCCTGTGGATACTGCTCGGTCGCCAGCCATTCGGGCTTGCGCACCTCGGCGTTGTAGTCCTCATCACCGATGTCGAAGCTCGCCGTATCCACCGTGATCCGTGCGCTCGAATTCCGCGGCACGGCCGGATCGAACTGGATGCGGCCTTCGAAGCGATCGAAGCGGGCGCTGACCGGAACGCCCATCTGCTTGAAGCGCACGCTGATCTCGCTGTCGTCCGCGTTCACGGTCCACAGCCCGGCCGCGTAGGCCAGGGTGATCATGCCGGCGGTGCCCAACACCAGCAGGCGCAGGCCGTACAGCATCGAAGCCGGGCAGTAACGCATCGCAGGACTCCTCGTGTGTTTTTTAGCCATCGCGCCCGATGCGGAACATCCGCATCAGGGTGCCGTCATGGTCGATGAATTGATGCTTGATCGCAGCGGCCGCATGAACCACCACCAGCGCCACCAGCGTGAACGCCAGAATTTCATGCACTTCGACCAGGACCTCGGCGACGGCCTTGTTCTTGTCGAGCAGATCCGGCAACGGAATGACACCGAAATACACCACCTTGAAACCGCTGGCCGAACTCATCAGCCAGCCGCTGAGCGGAATCACGAGCATCAGCAGGTACAGGCCACCGTGGCTGATGTGGGCCGCGCGGCGTTGCCAGGCTGGCATGCCGGGCGGCAAGGGCGGCGGGCGGTGCGTGATGCGCCAGATGCCGCGGATCAGCACCAGCAGGAACACCGACACACCGATCCACTTGTGCCAGCTGTAAAGCTTGAGCTTCTGCGGCGAAAACGGCAGATCGTGCATGTACAGGCCGAGCCCGAAGCCGCCGAAAATCAGCACCGCCAGCAGCCAGTGCAGGGTGATCGCGGTGCGGGTGTAGTGGGGCTCGGCGTTCATCGGGGATACGCAGCGCAGACAACGCGCTTCCGGTTCTTGGGGGCGCCGTCACTATAGATTCGCGCTGCCGGGGAGACCAGCCGAAGCTTTCGATCAAACTGATCGGCCTGATGAATCGGTCGGTCGACGATCAGGGGCCGGACGCTATCGCATCGCGTAGGCTGCGCGAACCAGGCGCGCCATGAAGCGCTCGCGCAGCCCGGCCGGTCGGGCCAGATCCAGATGATCCAGCGCGAAGACCAGGTCCTCGCGATCCGGCAACGCCGGTGCCAGCAGCGCACCGAGCAGCCGTAGGCGTCCGCCCCAGCTGGCGCCTGCCGACTTGAGCCGGCCCAGCGTCGCGATCAGATCGATCTCCTGATCCTTGAGATCGCTGCCGAACGGCAGCTTCGGCAGCGCACCTCCATCAATGAAGCTCTGCACGGCGGCGGTGATCGCCTGGGGCGTGTTGTTGCGGGCACTGTCGGGCACGCGATAGTCGGCCGGCAACTTGCCGGCCTTGCGGGCGGCATCCGCCAGTTGTTCCTGGAAGCGGCTGTCGGCGATCGCGATCAGCGCCTCGATGCATTCGCGATCGGTCTTGCCACGCAGATCGGCCGCACCGTATTCGGTGATGACGATGTCACGCAGATGACGCGGGATCGTGGCGTGCGCGTACTCCCAGACGATGTTGGACTCGGCCGTCTTGCCCTCGCCGTGCGTCGAACGCAGCAACAGGATCGAGCGACCGTCCTCGAGCTGATGCGCCATCGACACGAAGTTGTACTGCCCGCCCACGCCGGAAATGACCTGCCCGTCCTTGAGCTGATCGGATACCGCCGCGCCCAGCAGAGTGACCTTCATCGCGATGTTGATGAAGCGTGCGGCCTGGCGTTGCAGGCGTTCGAGTTCGTAGTGCGTGAAGATGCGATTGACCTCGGCCACCGAGGTCATCCCGATCAGTGCGCGCCGGGGCTCGTCCAGCATCTGCAGGCGTCGATAGAAATCGGCCGGGCCGATGAAGAAGGCGCCGTGCATGCTGGCGCCGTGACGCAGACCCTCCCCGATCGCGCTGCGGT
The DNA here is from genome assembly GCF_031846245.1 of Banduia mediterranea. NCBI lineage: Bacteria > Pseudomonadati > Pseudomonadota > Gammaproteobacteria > Nevskiales > Algiphilaceae > Banduia > Banduia mediterranea. The sequence continues at coordinate 225,704 of NZ_JAVRIC010000001.1, forward strand.
TGAGCGCGGCTCGCACCTCGGGATCGTCCAGCGCATTGTCGACCACATGAGCATCCGGCAGACGCAGCTGCGGGCCGCTGCCGACCAGCCCGGTGCGCGCCAGGCCCACGTCCTGCAGCCATTCGATGTAGGCCGACGACAGGCGCTTGTCGAGCGCACCCATGGCCCACAGCCGGTCGTAGAGATCCGGCGGTAGATGGTCGGGATCGGCGCCGTCGTTGACCAGCCGTTGCAGCGTCGCATCTTCGTAGACGCGGCGTCGCACGATACCGTCCTCGAACAGGGCAAACAATGGATTGGAGATCAGCTCACTGGCGACGTACAGACCCTTGCCAAAGCGGTCGACGCCGCCCAGCGGTTCGACCAGCGGCCCCGGTTGCAGCGCCGCCAGCAACTTGCGATAGGTCACGTTGTCGGATTCGCGCAGGCGCAGACCCTGGCAGGCAGCGTCACCGAGATTGCCGATGCCGACTTGCAGGGTGCCGCCGTCACGCACCAGTGCCGAGGCACGCACACCGATCGCGTAGTCGATCGCGGAGATCGGCGCGTGCGGTACCGCGAACGGACTGTGATCCAGCTCCGGCGCATCCAGCACGATGTCGAAATCGGCCTCGGCGACCTCGGCATCATTACCGAACCACGGCATCTCGCGATTGATCTGCGCCACCGCCAGCCAAGGCCATTCGACATCCTTGAGCATCGGCACGATCTGCAGCGTCACGTCCGGATTGCTGGACAGGCTCAGGCGCCGCCGACCTTCGTCCTCGCGCAGCGAGACCGCCTGCAGCAGCAGGTTCACGCCGCGCGACAGCATGTCCCGCGCCACATGGGTGTAGTTGCTGCTGATGTAGTTCTGCTGCCCCACCGGATTGTGCAGTCGCGCGCCGCTCTTGACGTAGAACTCGACGACGCGAACATTCGGCGGCAGAGACTGCGCCTCCAGCGCATCGAGATAGTCCAGCCTCGGATAGTCGCCCCACACGCGCTTGCGGATCGGCCGCAGCACGCGCTCTTCCAGATCGGACGCGCCACGCGGCGGGTTCAGCGACAGTGCGGTGATGATGTCCAGCGAGATCGTCGGATCTTCCACCGCCCGTTGATACAGGGCATTGAGCAGCGCATTCGGCTTACCGATGCCCAGCGGCGTGCCCACCACCAGGCGCTTGCCGAGCCGCCGCAGCATGTCCGAAACCGCCTCGCTGGCATGAGATGTCACCAGCGTAGTGCTGGCTCGTGCATTGCGTGTGCCCATTGCTCGCCCCGTGCTTGTCTGATTCTTTTCGCTTCTCAGCTTAACGATCACGGCTGAACTTTTGCGGACAGCCGCCAAGACCACCGCAGCGACCCTGGGGTTTGCCCGAGACTGGGAATGATCCCAGATGGCAGAACGTAGCGGCCGGCCTACGCTGGGCGCCCCATTTGCTCCGGGTCGCCGACGTGGCCGTGAACGCCCTGTCCTCAAGCACAATCGAGTCTGCCGTACCGCCGCACGCCCTGTCCGGTTTCGGACTGGACACCACCGAGCTCGGCGATCAGCTCGGCGCCCTGCTGGCACAGGATCCGGAAGGCGGCACCGCCAGCCTGCGCGAATCGCTGGACACCCTGCCGGAAGCCGACCGCGCGCGGCTGGCCCAATCGCTGGTCGACACGCTCGACGAGGACGCCATCAGCGCCCTGCAAGCCACGCCCGAGGGACGTGCGGCCCTGGCCGGCACCTTGCGCAGCGCCGCCGACGAAGGCGGTGGTGCCGACCCGCGGGCTGCCGCCGACCTATCCGCTGGGAAACGCGAACTGCTGCTCGACCTCACCCAGATCGGCCTTGGCGTTGCCGGCGTCTTCGACCCCACGCCGATTTCGGACGGCGCCAGCCTGGCGATCTCGGTGGCACGCGGCGACTGGTTCGGCGCCGTGATCGACGGCGTCAGCATGATTCCGTATGCCGGCGACCTCGCCAAGATCGGCAAGCTCGGCAAATTCGCCGACACTGTGGACAGCGCCGTGGACCTGGCGCGCGGTGACGCGGCGTTTGCCGAAGCGCTGCGCCCGGCACTCGGCGGCCTCGACAAGGCCCTCAAGGCCGTGCCGATCGACGAGTTGCCGGCGGCGGTGCGCGAGCCTCTGGAACGCATGCGCGCCCGCCTCGACGAGTTCTTCGACGCCGCCGCCGACGGCAGTCGCGCGCTCGATGGTCTTCGCCTGGAAACCGGCGCCGCCGGCGACAACGTGTTCCACTGGGAACTCAATGCGGCCGGCCGGCCGGTGCACGCCGAGGCCGAGCTTTCGGAGGTCTTCGACAAGGCACCGCGCAGCTCCGCCGAAACCCGGGCGCAGGGCGATGTCGCCGATCTCGGCCGCAGCGACGACGCCGGCGGCCATGTGTTCGGCCATCGCTTCACGCTCGATCAGGGCGAACGCAACATGTTTCCGCAGAACGCCCAGTTCAATAACAGCGCCTATCGCGTGCTGGAGAACGAATGGGCGGCCTGGGCCGACAGCGGCAAGCGCGTCGACATCGAGATCGACTTCAAGGATTTCGACGGCGTGCGTCCGCAATCGCTGGACGTGAGTTACGAGGTGGTGGACCCGGCGAATGGCGACGTCGTTTACGATAACTACGTTCGTTTCGAGAACGAGGCCGAACAGCAGTTCGAACGCGTTTCCACGAGCGACATCAACGAGAACTACTGACGTGAGCACCGTCGAGACGATGGATCGGAACGAAGCCACCCTGCAACTGGCACGCGCGATAGCCGCCGACACCAAGCTCGGCGCCCTGCCCTGGGACGACCTGGTGCTGGTCGCCCGCTTCGACGAGGGCGTCAGCAAGGTCAACGGATTTGCCTATCAGGCTGGTGGCGCCTCGCGGCCGGTGGCGCCTCGCGGCGCGGCGGTGCTCGATGCCTTCATCGACTTGCGCGCCGCCACGGCGGCCGACGACCAGGCGGACTGGATCGCCTGCAAGCTGCACGTTCGCCGTGCCGGCGGCAAGCTGTCGCTGGATTTCGAGTACGAACAACCGGATCGCTGGAAGATTTCGCCGGCGAACGTGAAGCAAATGAGCGAGGCATTGCGCCCGGCCGATTGACCGATCGAGCGCGCGCCCCGCGCTACAGATACGGCGAGAACAGCCAGCAGGCGGCATCGCGCAGGCGTTTCGGGAACGGCCGCCGTTCGAGTTCCTCCACCGTGGCCATGCGTGAACGCGTCATCACGGTCTTGCAGTAGTCGACGAACTCGCCGGCGAGCTGTGCATCAAACAGTTCCACGCCGAGTTCGAAGTTCAGTCGCAGGCTGCGCGCATCCAGGTTCGCCGAGCCCACCAACGCATAGCTGCCGTCGACCACGAACAGCTTGGAGTGCGCGAACGGCGCCGGCTGATACCAGACCAGGAATCCACGGCGCAGCATCGATGCCAGCACGTGCCGCACGGCGTAGTGGACGAAGCGCAGATTGCCGCGCTCCGGCAGGATCAGATGCACGCGTACACCGCGCAAGGCGGCGCCGTGCAGAGCGGCTTCGAGTTCTCGCGGCGGCAGGAAGTACGGCGTCATGATGTAGATGTCGTGACGCGCGCTGGCGATCGCCGCCTGCATCACCAGACTCAGATGGTCCATGTCCTCATTGGGGCCATCGGTGATCACGCGCGCGATCGTGGTGCCGGGCACTGCAGCGTCCGCCTGCCAGACATCCGGCATCCAGGCCTCATGCGCGGAGAACTGCCAGTCCTGCGCGAAGGCGCGCGCCAGCTGGGTGATCGCCGGGCCGCGCAGCTCGAAATGCAGATCGCTCACCGGATGGCGATTGCCGGGGTCTTGCGCCAGATGGCGGCCGCCGATGTTCATGCCGCCGGTAAAGGCCACGCATCCGTCCACCAGCAGCAACTTGCGATGGTTGCGCAAGTTCAGATAAAGCGCCGGTGGCAGCAGGCGCGGCGGGTGGAATCGCGCCACCGGCACGCCGCCGCGACGCAACAGCCAGCCGGCGCGCGGAAAGCTGTACCACTCGCCGACCCCGTCGATCAGCACGCGCACTTCCACACCGCGTCTGTGCGCCCGGATCAAGGCCTCGATGAAATCCCTGCCGGCGCGATCGGTATCGAACAGGTAGGTCGCCATCGCCACTGAATGACTGGCCCTGTCGATCGCCTCGATCATGCGTGGATACGCGGATTCGCCGTCACGCAGCATTTCCACATGGTGGCCGCCCAGCAAGGGCAGCTGCGTGATGACATCACTGGTGCGCACCAGCGAAAGATTGGCCTGCAGGATCGCGGGCACCTTGTCGCGATTGCGGATATCGGATTCGTTGTCGATGCCGACGGCGCCGCCGCGCAGATGCAGAAAGCCGAGCTGGCGGCCACGGGTGCGCACGCGATTGATGCCGAACAGCATGTACAACACCGGGCCGGCCAGCGGAAACAGCAGGCACACGGCGATCCAGCCCCAGGCGGTGCGCGGGTCCGGCGCCGTCAGCAGGGCATGTCCGCCCGCCACGAAAGCGATGGCGCCCCCGGCGAAGAACAGCAGTGCGTGCCAGGGGACGAAGGCTAGTTCGGTCGTAGCGCGATCTCCGTGGCCACCGGCAGATGGTCGGACAGGCGGTTGTCGAGCACTTGTGTCCGCACGATCGATACACCCGCGGTGGACAGGACATGGTCGATCGAACGTGTCGGACGCCAGCTCGGAAAGGTTGGCTCGGCATGCGCTGGCGTCAAGCCGGCGGCACGCAGTCTCTGGTGGTCGCGCAGTTCCTGCGGCTCGCAATTGAGGTCACCGAGAATCACCGTGTCCTGCGTGGCGGTGTCGGCATCCGGAATGGCGAGACCGCCCAGATAGTCCAGCTGGCGCGTGCGTGCTTCACGGTTCAGTGCCAGATGCGTCACCACCAATTGCAAGGGTGCATGTGCATCCAGGCGCAGCTCGGCCTGCAAGGCGCCGCGTCCGGGAATTCTTCCCGGCAGCGGATGGTGACGAACCTCGTGCAAGGGATAACGCGACAGGAAGCCGAGGCAGTGCCGTGCGAACGGCTTGAGATCACGATTGATCGCAGCCTGCCAGTGCGTAAATCCGGCGCTGCTCGCGAGGTATTCCACCTGGTTGAGCTGCTGCGTGCGCAGGCTGCCGGCATCGCATTCCTGAAGCGCCACCACGTCGTAGTCGGACGCCAGCTCGGCGATGCGGTCGAGGTTGGAACGGACCCCGCGCGACGGCAGGACGTGACGCCACATCCCGGTGAAGTAGTGCCGGTAGTGTTCGGTCTGCATGCCCACCTGGATGTTCAGCGTGAGCACGCGCAAGCTGCGCTCCGGCGCACTTTCGTCCCGCGGCTTTTTGTCGTGATGGAACATCGTCCGGATTATGCCGTCTTGCGCGTGGTCATCATCTGAATGATCGGCGCCAAGGTCCGATCAGGCGCGGCTTGACTCTGGACCTGGGTCCAAGGTTTACCCTGTATTCCCGAGAACAGGAATGACCCATGTTGAGAATCGGACAACTCGCCGATCAGGCTCAGGTGCCGATCGACACCGTGCGTTACTACGAGCGCGCCGGCCTGCTGCAAGCACCGGACCGCAGCGCGGCCGGCTACCGGCTGTACGACGGCGCCAGCGTGCACCGTCTGCGCTTCGTCCGCCGCGCCAAACGGCTCGGCTTCAGCCTGGACGACATTGCCGAATTGCTGCGACTTTCGGACCGGCGCGGCGACATTGCCGGCGTGCGCGCGACCGCACAGGCGAAATTGAGCGAAATCGAGGCACGCATCGTCGAGCTCAGCCGCATCCGCGACGGCCTGAGCCGGCTGGTTGACGCCTGCCCCGGCCACGGCGATGCCGCCGACTGTCCGATTCTCGGCGCCCTCAATCACGATGTTCCCGAACAGGATCGGTACTCATGAACGAAAGCAGCAGCCACAACCAGGCCGAACACAAGCCAAACGAACACGGCTGCGGCCATGCGCATCACGCCCACGCTGCGGCCCCGGCCAAAGCGGTGCCCGGTGCGCAATACACCTGCCCGATGCACCCGGAAGTGCTGCAGTCAGGTCCCGGCAGCTGCCCGAAATGCGGAATGGCGCTGGAACCGACGATGCCCAGCGAAACCGTGGACGACAGCGAGCTGCGCGACATGACACGCCGTTTCACGACAGGCGTTGTGCTCTCGGCACCGCTGCTGGTACTGGCGATGGGGCCGATGCTGGGTCTGCCTCTGAGCGGCGCCTGGCTACCTTGGACCGAGCTGGCCCTGGCCAGCCCCGTGGTGCTGTGGGCCGGCTGGCCGTTCTTCGTGCGCGGCGCGCAGTCGCTGCGTGGCTGGAACCTCAACATGTTCACGCTGATCGCCCTGGGTTCCGGCGCCGCCTATCTGTTCTCACTGCTGGCGACCGTGGCGCCCGGACGGCTGCCCGCAGCGTTTCTGGACGATGGCCATCCACCGCTGTATTTCGAGGCCGCTGCGGTCATCGTGACACTGGTGCTGCTGGGCCAGGTACTGGAACTGCGCGCACGCGCGCAGACTTCGGGTGCGATCCGCGCCCTGCTCAAGTTGGCGCCGAAGACCGCGCATCGCGTCGATGCCCAGGGCCGGGAAAGCGATGTGGAACTGGATCAGCTCAAAACGGGCGATCGGCTCAGGGTGCGACCCGGCGAAAAAGTACCGGTGGATGGGCGGGTGCTGGATGGCGACAGCCATGTCGACGAGTCGATGCTCAGCGGTGAAGCCGATCCAGTTCGGAAATCGGCGGGCGGGCGCGTCTCTGCCGGCACCGGCAATGGTCATGGCAGCCTGCTGATCGAGGCCGAGCGTGTGGGCCAGGACACCACTTTGTCGCAGATCGTGAAGATGGTCGCCGATGCGCAGCGGTCGCGCGCGCCGGTACAACGCCTGGCGGACCAGGTGGCCGCCTGGTTCGTGCCGGCCGTGGTGCTCGCGGCCGCAAGCGCGGCTGTCGCATGGACCCTGTTCGGCCCGGCGCCGGTACTGGCGCATGCGCTGATCGCGACGGTCTCCGTGCTGATCGTGGCCTGCCCCTGCGCTTTGGGTCTGGCCACGCCGATGTCGATCATGGTCGGAGTCGGCCGCGGCGCCCAGATCGGCGTGCTGATCAAGGACGCGGCGGCCCTGGAGCGCTTGCAGGCGGTCGATACCGTGGTGGTCGACAAGACCGGTACGCTGACCGAAGGCAAGCCGACTCTGAGCCGTGTGGCCTCCGTCGGCGAGCTGGCGGACAATGAACTGCTGCGGCTGGCCGCAGCCGTGGAGGCGGCCAGCGAGCATCCGCTGGCGCGCGCCATCGTCGACGGCGCCGAAGCGCGAAAACTGCGGCTTCCGAAAGCGCAACAGTTCTACAGCGATCCTGGCCTCGGCGTGTGGGGCCAGATCGATGGCCAGCGCATCGCCGTAGGCAATCGGCGTCTGGCCGAACGCGAAGGCGCCAGCCTGGGCCGGGTCGGGGACGAAGCGGCCCAGGCGCAGGCGCGCGGGTCCACTGTCGTCTACGTGCTGCACGACAGCGCGCTGGCCGGCTACCTGCTGATCGAGGACAGCATCAAGTCCTCCACACCGGCAGCACTTCAGGCGCTGCGCAAAGCCGGTGTGCGCGTGATCATGCTCACCGGCGACGATCAAGCCACCGCCGAGCATGTCGGCCGCGAGCTGGGGCTCGACGAAGTCGTCGCCAATGTGCTGCCGCAGGACAAGGCAAGCACCATTGAACGCCTGCAGCGTGAGGGTCGCGTGGTGGCGATGGCCGGCGACGGTGTCAACGACGCGCCGGCACTGGCGCGCGCGGATGTCGGCATCGCCATGGGCGGCGGCGCGGACGTGGCCATGGAATCGGCCGGCGTAACGCTGATGCGCGGCGATCTCGGCGGCATCGCACAGGCGATCTCGCTGTCGCGCAAGACCCTGCGCAATATCCGTCAGAACCTGTGGTTTGCCTTCGCCTACAACGTGCTCGGCGTGCCGATCGCGGCCGGCGTGCTGTATCCGCTGTTCGGCTGGTTGCTGTCGCCGATGCTCGCCGCCGCGGCGATGAGCCTGTCGTCGGTGTCGGTGATCGGTAACGCCCTGCGTCTGCGGCGTGCCTGAACATGTGGTGCGCCGGAGCCCGCGCCGAACGAGGGTGAGCGTTCAAACCACGGCGTTATATTCGTGCGGATGGTTGGCGATTAGCCTGCGCGCATCGACTGAAACGGAGCGATGCGATGGAAACAGGAGTGGGCAGAGCTGGTTACGTCCGACGCAGCGAGTCGGACTGGCGCACGTTGATTGAAGAGTGGGCGCAAAGCGGTCAGAACCAGGCGGCCTTCTGCGCCTCGCGTGGGATTGCACTGAGCACGCTGGGCAACTGGCGGCGCAAGCTCAAGGCCGGGCCGGCGGCGTCGTCCGGCGCGCCGCATCAAGCCACCGGCTTCATCGAGCTGACGGCACCGAGGGCGCCGGACAAGGAATCGCCGGCCTGGGGTGTGGAGCTGAGCCTGGGAGAAGGGACGGTACTGCGCCTGCGGCGCGCGCATGCTCACGGTCGGTGAGCGTCGCATCTGGCTGTATCGCCAGCCGACCGACATGCGCAGGCGCCAGCATCGGTCCTCGAATCCAGCGTCGCCGACGTCAGCCTGCTGGCCGGTCTTCTGACCGACAAGTTTGCCTGTCACCTGCCCTTGTATCGCCAGCATCAACGTCTGGCCGACGCCGGGATTCAAGTCAGCCGCAGCAGTCTCACGCAATGGACGCAGCGTGCCATCGATTTGCTCCGGCCGATCGTCGAAGCCCAGCACCGGCACCTTTTACAAAGTCGGGTGCTGGCGATGGACGAAACCCCGATCAAGGCCGGCCGGGAGAAACAAGGCAAGCTGCGCCAGGCCTATCTGTGGCCGATCTACGGACAGGATCACGAAATCGTCTTTCACTATGCGCCCTCGCGGGAGCATCGGCACGTCAAAGCCTTCCTCGGCGAGGCCTTCGCCGGCACGCTGCTGTCCGACGGCTATGAAGCCTACAGCGCCTATGCCGCGCAGAACGTCCAGGTGAAGCATCCCGCCTGCCGAGTCATCGAACCCACGCCGCGCGAATGGAAACTCCGCTTCGCCGACAATCCGCTTCGACCAGACATTGAGCGTCGGGGCAACTACGCTGCGGTTTGAACGCTTACGTTAGGACCGCTCGCGCAGCGAGCGTGTCCGTCATCGGTGCGGTTCTTGCGAAACCGGTGACATGGGTGAATTCACACCGTTTCAACAAGCCTCGGCTCAGGACGCGCGTGCGATGATGGCGCCCATGCCCGAACCCTCTTCCGGACCCGCCAATCGCAACGGCGGCGATCGTCCCGAATCACGCGCCGAGTCACGACTCGGCGCGAACATGCGTCATCGCGTGGAACACGTGGTGGAGGATGCGTCTCGCGAGATTCGTCGTCATGTGCCGCCAGCGCTGTACTCGCTGGGCGAGGAGGTCGCGCATGCGATCACGCATGGCGTCGGAGTGATGCTGGGCATTGCCGGTCTGGCGATACTGGTGGCGCGCGCCGCGCTGTATGGCGACCCCCTGCACATCGTCAGCAGCGCGATCTTCGGTGCTTCGCTGATCATTCTGTACACGGCCTCCACGCTTTATCACAGCGTGCCGCCCTCACGCGCCAAGGAAATCCTGCGCGTGATCGATCATGTTTCAATCTATCTGCTGATCGCCGGAACCTATACGCCGTTCACGCTGGTCACGCTCAACGGCCCCTGGGGCTGGTCGCTGTTCGGCGTGACCTGGGGCCTGGCGGCGGTCGGCATCGTCTTCAAACTGTTCTTCACCGGCCGCTTCGAGGCCTTGTCCGTCGGAATCTACCTGGGCATGGGCTGGTGTGCCGTGGTCGCGATCGAGCCGCTGCTGGATTCGCTGGGTACCGGCGGACTGTTGCTGCTGCTCGGCGGCGGCCTTTGCTACACCGGTGGGGTCGCGTTCTATCTGTGGAAGCGGCTCAGCTATCACCACGCGATCTGGCACAGCTTCGTGCTCGCCGGCAGCGTGCTGCACTACTTTGCGGTGTTGTTCTACGTCTTGCCGGGCGGCGACTGAACCTGGAACGGCCAGCGATGCACCTTCGTGCCGGCGCGCGGATCGAAGGCAGCCGCGATCAACGCCGCGGCGACCGCGTCCGCCTGGACCGGACGCATTGGCGCCAGAGCGCCACGAAACAGCGGTGCCAGCAGCGGTGCGACGGCCTGAGCGAACGATTCCAGCGGACGCTGTTCGCTGCGATCCCCCAGCAGCAACGAGGGTCTGAGAATGTGCACGGCGCTGTAACCGACATCCGACACCGCCTGTTCCATGCGCGCCTTGACCCGCGAATAGAACGCCAGTGAGCGGACATTCGCTCCGTAGGCGGACACGACCATGAAACGCGAGGCGCCGGCAGCGTGCGCGGCACGCGCAAACGCCAGCACCAGGTGATGGTCGACGTGCTCGAACGCGGTGCGTGAGCCGGCACGCTCGAGCGTGGTGCCGAGGCAGCAATAGGCATCGTCGGCCGGCAGAGCCGGCACGAGCGCCGTCAGGTCATCGAAATCGGTTCGCAGCCATTTCAGCTTCGGGTGCTCGAACGGGTCCGCCTGGCGCGTCAGCGCGATCACGCGCCCATAGCGCGGATCATCCAGCAGCCGCTGCAGGCAGCACCGCCCGACCAGGCCGGTGGTGCCGGCGATGACCGCGATGCGCGGAACGATCTCTGTCATAAACTGGGACTCTCCATTGTTTGCCGGCTGCCTGCGGGCGGCCGCCGCATCGACCGAAGACCGACATGACCGCTCCTTTCGAACTTCACGAACGTCTCGCCGCCGACACCTCTAGTCTGGGCGAATTGCCGCTGTCACGTCTGCTGATGAGCCGCGACGGGCGCTATCCCTGGTTTCTGCTGGTGCCGCGCATTGCCGGCCTGCGTGAACTGCACGAGCTGGACGCTGCCGACCGCCATCGACTCAGTGATGAATCGGCGGCGCTGTCACGCGCGCTGCTGAAGGTTTTCGGCGGCGACAAGCTCAACGTCGCCGCCATCGGCAACCAGGTGCCGCAGTTGCACCTGCACCACGTGGTCCGATCCGCGGATGACGACGCATGGCCGGCCCCGGTATGGGGCCATTCGCCGCCGCTGGCCCTGGCGGATGACGAGGCGCAGCGGCGGCGGCACGCGGTGTCCGCATCCTTGCGGGCGGCCGGCATTGCGCTGCGCGCGGATTGAGTCTGCCGTGCGGCGCAGTAGCGCTGCTAGACTCCGCCGACAGCCCTATCGACACCGCTCAGCAAAATCGGGTGAAATCCGCCGCCCATGCTGCCTGACGATTCCCGGGGAATGGTGCAGACCTTGCGCCCGCCTATCTCGATACGGGGAGAACATTCGATGATGCAATCGGTCGCAGGCAAGAAGATTCTGATCACCGGCGCCGCCATGGGCATGGGCCGGCTCTATGCCGAGCTGGCGATTCGCGAGTCGGCCGCCGCGGTGGTTTTGGGATGTCAACGAAGCCGCGCTGACGGAGACCGCTGAGGCTCTGAGCGCTCAGGCGGCAAGGTACATCCCTATGTCGTGGACGTATCCACCTTGGAGGCGATCGATGAAACCGCAGCGAAAGTGCGCACCGAGATCGGCGATATCGAGCTGCTGTTCAACAACGCCGGCATCGTACGCGGACGCTTCTTCTGGGAACACGACCACCGTCGCGATACCTTCCTGACGATGGCGATCAACTCGCTGGCGATCATGTACATCGCGCGGGAGTTTTTGCCTGGCATGATCGCCTCCGGCAGCGAATACCGCGTGGTCAACATCGCATCCGCGGCCGGGCTGGTCTCCAAGCCGAAGATGAGCGTGTACTGCGCCTCCAAGTGGGCGGCCGTCGGGCTGGTCCGATTCGGTACGGCTGGAGCTGGAACAGGCCGGGCACCACCACGTCAAAGTCACGACCGTATGCCCCAGCTACATCAGTACCGGCATTTTCGATGGTGCCAAGGCGCCCCTGCTGACGCCGATTCTGACGCCGGAGTACGTGGTCAACCGTGTCTGGCGCGCGATGAAGCTCGGCAAGCCTTTCCTGACCATGTTGTTCATGGTCCGTCTGTCGATGCGGTTCTGCGGCCTGTTGCCGATCCGCGTCTGGGACTGGCTCGGCGGAAAATTCTTCGGCGTATACAAGTCCATGGAGGACTTCCATGGGCGGCCGACGGTCTGAAAACCTCACTGCGCCGCAGCGCGATACGCGGGCCGTTTTGAGGACACGCCCTGTCACCTGCGCACGGCTACACTAGGCGCAAGGAAGCTAGTAAAACAACAGGCTGTTAGAGGAGGAGAGGCAGGTGAACTATCTGGTGACCGGGGGAACGGGATTCATCGGGCGTTTTCTGATTGCACGATTGCTGCAGCGTGAAGGCGCCCAGGTGCACGTGCTGGTCCGGGAAGGCTCCACTGCCAAGTTCGACGGGCTTGTCGAACGCTTCCCGGAACAGGCCAAGCAACTGCATTCCGTGCATGGCGACGTGACGCAGGACGGGCTGATGGCGGCCGCCGCGCGCCGGAAGCTGGTCGGCAAGATCGATCACGTGTTTCACTTGGCGGCCGTGTACGACATGAACATGGACGACGCCACGGCCGATCGCGTCAACAACGAGGGCACGCGCAAGCTCGTGAACTTCGTCAACGGCCTGGGCGGCAATGTTCGCCTGCATCATGTGTCCAGCATCGCCGTGGCCGGCGGCGGTTACGTGGGTCGTTTCAGCGAGGCAATGTTCGACGAGGGTCAGGATCTCGACCATCCGTACTTCCGCACCAAGTTCCAATCGGAAAAGATCGTTCGCGAAGAATCCAGTGTGCCGTTCCGGGTGTACCGGCCCGGCACCGTCGTCGGTTCGTCCGAAACCGGCGAGATGGACAAGGTCGACGGCCCTTACTACTTCTTCAAGACGATCCAGCGCATCCGCGACGCAGTGCCGAAATGGCTGCCGCTGATGGGCGTGGAGGGCGGCCACGTTCCCGTGGTTCCGGTCGACTACGTGGCCGCGGCGATGGACGAACTCGCCCACCACGACGGCCTGGACGGGCAAAGCTTCCACCTCGTGCAGCGCAATGCTCCGACCGTGGGTGATCTCATTCAGTTGCTGCTCGAAGCCGCACATGGCCCCGAGATCACCAGAAACGTGGACCTGCCGCCGCTGAGCCTGCCGCGCAGCGTGCGCCGGGTTTCGCGCTCCGTGACAAGCCGGCTGCCGATCGACATCGAACGCACGGTATCCAAGACCATCGGCATTCCGGTTTCGGTGCTGGGCTACATCAACAATCGCGCGATCTTCGACGATCGCAAGACACGGGCTGCGCTCAAGGGCAGTGGCATCAAATGCCCAGAGTTCCACGACTATGTGGAACGCCTGTGGCACTACTGGGAAGCGCATCTGGATACACATGTGCGTCTGCCGCCGGAACTGTCGCGCAAGGTCGCCGGCAAGGTTGTGCTGATTACCGGCGCATCCAGCGGCATCGGCTTCACCACCGCCAAGAAACTGGCGGCCGCCGGCGCGCGCGTGATCATGGTGGCGCGCAAGCCGACCAAGCTGGAGGAGGCGCGCCAGACGCTGCTCAACTTCGGCAGCGAGGTCTATGCCTATCCCTGCGACTTGGCGGACATGGACGCCGTGGACCAGCTCGGGAAGCAGGTACTCAAGGATTTCGGCCACGTCGACATCCTGATCAACAACGCCGGTCGTTCGATCCGTCGTGCGGTTGCCGAGTCCTATGACCGCTTCCATGATTTCGAGCGCACCATGGAGCTCAACTACTACGGCGCGGTACGGATGATCATGGCGCTGCTGCCGACGATGTCGAAGCGGCGTCAGGGACACATCATCAACATCTCGTCGATCGGAGTGCTCGCCAACGCCGCCCGCTTCTCGGCGTATGTTGCCAGCAAGGCAGCACTGGATGCGTTCACGCGCTGCCTGTCGGCCGAAATCCGCAGGAGCAACATCCACACCACCGCGATCTACATGCCGCTGGTGCGCACACCCATGATCGCGCCGACCAGGATCTACGACTACGTGCCAACCTGGTCGCCGGACGACGCCGCCGACACCGTGATGCGCGCGATCATCAAGCGGCCGAAGTCGATCGCCACGCCGCTGGGCACGGCAGCGGCGCTGAGCTACGCGATGTGGCCCAAGATCAACGACTACGTGCTGTCCAAGGGCTTCCAGCTGTTTCCGTCCTCGAGCGCTGCCAAGAGAGGGCGCAAAGGCCGCGAAAAGCCGACGCTGGAACAGGTGGTGTTCGCCAATCTGTTCAAGGGCGAGCACTGGTAACCCAGGTCTCGATCTGCTTGGCAGGGACGCCGGGCCATGAATTCACGACGCATCCGTCCGGCACTACTGATCGCGCTCGGCCTGCATGCCGCAGGCGTGATCGCCGGGCTCGGCATGCTGGACCATCGCGGCCGACCACATTCCATTCCGATACGGTTGGCACCGCCGGTCGTGGCCCTGCAGCTTTCGAACGAAATCGGGATTGAGCGGGCGCAGGGCTCCGCGCCCGCCACGCGGCAGGCGGGTCTGCGGCCGCTGGGCCTGCAGATGAGTCAGCGCCTCGGCGCCGCAGCGCAGGCACGAGCGGTCCGCGCGTCCTTCACTCTGGAAATGCGGAAATTACCGATGCGGACGACCGCCTCCGCGCCGATCGATCTCGCCAGGGCGGTGCTGGCGGACGCAGCCGACCTGGATGCCGAATGGCGGCAGATGCCGGCGCAGCACGATCCGCTGACAGGGCCGGAACCGCCGATCGGTGCTTCGACTCCCAACAAGCACGCGTTCTATTCGCGCGCCACGGCTCAACTGTTCAGGGTGAATCAGGACGTGCTGGAAGCGGTGGCCGCGGCCCGCGGCCGCAGCGGGCGCCACAGCACCGTGGAAGTGAGGCTCACAGTGAACCGGCAGGGGCGCGTGATCGATACGCGCGTGGTTCGCAGCAGCGGTTACGCCGATCTCGACCGGGCCGCTGTGGGAATGGTGCTTGCGGCGTCGCCGTTGCCGCGCATGTCCGAGGACATGACGCAGCAACGCGCCGAATTCAATATCCCGATCATGGTCGTACGGTAAGGCTTCTCAGGCGCTGGCGACGAGCCGCTCGCGCCGCTGCGCCACGGCGCCGGCCAGTTCGCGCAGGACTTGGGCGGTGTCCTCCCAGTGAATGCAGGCGTCGGTGACCGACTGACCGTAGACCGCGTCCGGCCCGATCTCCTGACGCCCTTCGACCAGATGACTTTCGATCATCACGCCGATGATGCGCTGGTCGCCACCGGCGATCTGGTTGCCGATGTCCTGGGCCACGGCGAGCTGGCGCTTGTGCTGCTTCTGGCTGTTGGCGTGCGAGCAGTCGATCATCACCTGCTGCGGCAGGCCGGCCTTGGCCAAGGCCGCACAGCTGGCTTCCACGCTGGCGGCGTCGTAGTTGGTACCGCTGGAACCGCCGCGCAGGATCAGATGGCAATCGGCATTGCCGGCAGTTTCGAAGATTGCGACTTCCCCGGTCTGCGTCAGCGACAGGAAGCGGTGCGGACTGGACGCCGACTGGCAGGCGTCGACGGCGACCTTGACGCTGCCGTCGGTCCCGTTCTTGAAGCCCACCGGACACGACAGACCCGAGGCCATTTCGCGATGCAGCTGCGATTCCGTGGTGCGGGCGCCGATGGCGCCCCAGGCGACCAGATCCGCGAGGTACTGCGGCGTGAGAATATCGAGGTATTCCACACCGGCAGGCATGCCCTGTTCGGCGAGCGTCAGCAACAGGCTGCGCGCGGAGCGCAGCCCCTTGTCGATGTCGTAACTGTCGTTGAGATCGGGATCGTTGATCAGACCCTTCCAGCCGACGGTGGTCCGCGGCTTCTCGAAATACACGCGCATCACGATCAGCAGGTTCTTCGAAAACTGCTGTTTGGCCGCAGACAGGCGCTGCGCGTATTCCTGCGCCGCGCGCGTGTCATGGATCGAACACGGCCCGACCACGACCAGCAGACGATCATCACGACCGGCCAGCACATCCTGGATCTGCGAGCGCGTCTCGGACACGGTCTGGGCGGCGCCGTCCGACAGCGGATACTCGGACTGCACCTGTGCCGGCATGGAGACCGGACGGATGGTCTTGATACGCAGGTTTTCGGTGACGCGTTTCATGGCAACAACCGCAGTAAGCACAAACGGGGGCGGGGATGCTATCAGAGCCCGCTGTGTCACGCAGCCGTAGCGGCGCACGGCCGCCGCTTTCGGCTAATCTGCCGGACTTCGATTTCGGCGGCCTGGGGCAATACCGATGTTTGGACGATTACGGGCAAGAATTCTGCTGTCGGCCGCACTGGGCCTGATCCCGCTGAGCGCGCAGGCGGACCGCTTCATGAACCTGCGCAACGAAGCGGCACTGGCGCGTGGATTCGGCTTGCCGGCGCTGGGGCGCGCACATCTGGCCGAGGACAAGGCCTGGATTCTGAGTGCCGATCTCAGCAACGAGTATCACGCCTCGCAGGACGGCGGCTCCGCCTTGCTGCTGGACGGCGAAACCGCGCGCTACGCGATCGAATACCGACGCCGTATCGGCGCCCGAATGGAACTCGGCGTGGAACTACCGCTGCTGCATCAGAGCGGCGGCTTCATGGATTCTGCGATCGAGAACTGGCACGACTGGTTTTCGCTGCCCAATGGCGGGCGCGACGAAGCCGAGCAGGATCAGTACCGCTATCGCTATGTGGAATCCGGAGAGACCCTGCTCGATGTCACCGATCGCGGCACGCGACTGGGCGAGGCGCGGCTGCTCGCGGCCTGGACGCTGGGTGCGGACACCGCCTTGCGTGGCGCAATCAAGCTGCCGACCGGTGACGCCGACCGACTGTCCGGCAACGACGCCGTCGCGCTCTCGGCCTGGCTCGACCATGCCTGGCAGCGTGGCGCCTGGTCCGCCTATCTCTCGGGCGGCGGACTCTATGCCGCGCAAGGCGAAGTGCTCCGCGAGCACCAACGCCGATGGGTCGCACTGGGCGGTGCCGGCCTGGGCTGGCAGGCTAGGCCGGCGTTGCGTTTTCTGGTCCAGCTCAACGCCCATTCGGCGCTCTACGAAAACGTGGAGGACGACGTCCTGCGCCGCGCCGGCTTGCAGCTCGGCATCGGTGCGGCGATCCGTCTGTCACCCGGAAGCGAGTTCCATATCGGGTTTCAGGAAGACCCGGTGGTCGCCAGTTCCCCGGATTTTTCGCTGCACTTCGCCCTGGCATTTGAGTAGCAGCACTGCCCGGCCATCGAATTTATTGATGGTTGAGTTTAGGGATTTTGCTACCATCGGAGCGTGAAACTCTCCCTGGACGCACTGCGCACGCTGGAGGCGATTGTCGAATACGGCAGCTTCGCCGGTGCCGCCGGTGCCCTGCATCGCGTGCCGTCGGCGCTGACCTACACCATCCAGAAGCTTGAAGCCGACCTGGGCGTGCGCCTGTTCGAACGCAGCGGCCGGCGTGCCGAACCGACTGCGGTTGGCCGAGCGCTGGTCGAGGAGGCGCGCGGACTGCTGCGCCAGGCCGAACGCGTGGAAAGCCGCATCAAACGCCTGTCCGAAGGCTGGGAGGCGGAGCTGGCGGTCGCCGTCGATGGCCTGGTACCGATGGAATGGCTGTTTCCGATGGTCGAGGACTTCGATCGACATGGCGCCAGCACTCGACTGCGACTGATGCAGGAGTTGATCGGCGGGCCCTGGGATGCGCTGATCGACCGCCGTGTCGACGTCGCAGTGGCGGCCGGCGAGACCCCATCGGGCTACGGACTGACCAGCCGTGTCATCGGCGAGATCGAGTGGGTTTACGTGCTGGCCGCGAAGCATGTGCTCGCCGACGCCGAGGAACCGCTGACCGAAAGCGTCCTGCTCGAACATCGAGCGGTGGTGGTGGCCGACAGTTCGCGCCGGCTCAGTGTCGGCACCAGCGGCGTTCACCCGGGGCAACCGACACTGACGGTGTCCACGCTGGAACACAAGATTGCCGCCCAGATTCGCGGACTCGGTGGCGGCTTTCTGCCGCTTCACCTGGCGCGGGCGCATATCGAAGCCGGCCGGCTTCGACACAAGGCAGTGGAGACTCCGCGCGAACCACTGACCTTGCGCGTGGCCTGGCGCGACAGCGAGGCCGGGCGCGGCGTGCAGTGGATTCGCGAATGGCTATTGCATTCGGGCGACCTCTGTTCGAGGTTGCGCGAATTCTCAAGTTGATACGTTATAACATTATAGGCAAAATGCCTGCCTCACGATTTTCCCTCCGAGGACTGGCCCATGCACCCGCGTCATTCAGCCGTTACCCTGGGTTTGCTGGCCGCGCTGAGCGCGGTCACGGCGAACGCCCAATCAAACCCTGCGAACACGCCCACTTCTGACGCGGACGACACAACTCGCCTGGAAACGATCATCGTGGAGTCGGGCCCCTTCGGTGGCCGTGGCGGTGACGAACTGACGCGTCCGGTCGACGTGATTTACGGCGATGCCCTGGCCCGCAAGAACAAGGCAACGATCGGCGATCTGCTGTCGGAAGAACCCGGCGTGGCCAATTCGGGGTTCGGCCCCGGTGTGGGTCATCCCGTGATTCGCGGACAGAGCGGGCCGCGCGTTTCGATCCTGCAGAACGGCATCGGCAGCATGGATGCGTCCTCGGTCAGCGCCGACCACGCGGTGGCGCTCGATCCCGGCGGCGCCGAACAGGTCGAGATCATCAAGGGGCCGGCCACACTGATCTACGGCAGCGGCGCGATCGGCGGCATCATCAATGTGGTCGACGACCGGCTCCCGGACGAAATCAGCCGTGGGCTGTCGGGTGCCGGGGACTTCTCGTTCGCCGACAACGCCGACGAACGCGACGGCAGCCTCAAGCTGGGCTATGGCACCGACGCCGTGCAGTTCAATGCCAGCTACGGCTACCGCCGCGCCGACGATTTCGAGATTCCCGGCTATGCCGATGCCGACGGCGAAGGCGAACGCGGCGTCCTCGAAAACAGCGATGTCGATACGCAAAGCGGCAGCGCTTCGGTGTCCTGGATCACGCCGAAGCATGTGCTCGGCTTCGCCGTCAGCCGCTTTGACACGCTGTATGGCGTGCCGGGGCACGAGCATGGCGACGATGAAGGCGACGAAGGCGTGACCGAGGAGGAAGGCAAGGGCACGCACATCGATCTCGACCAGACCCGCTACGACCTGCGCGGCGACTGGATCGAACCCTTCGCCGGCCTCGAGAAGATCAAGCTGCGTGCCGGCTACAACGACTACGAGCACGCCGAGATCGAGGGCAGCGGTGAAGTCGGGACCCTGTTCAAGAACAAGGCCTACGAGGCGCGCGTCGAACTTTTGCACCTTGCCGTCGCCGGCTGGCACGGTGAAGTCGGTTCGCAGCTGTCGCACCGCGACTTCAAGGCGATCGGTGAGGAAGCCCTGGTGCCTCCGACGATCGCGCGCAACCTTGGCCTGTTCGTCGTCGAAGAACATCGGTTCGGCGACGGCCATCGCCTCGAACTCGGTGCGCGGGTCGAACGTGCCTCGGCGGAAGCGAATGGCACCCAGCCGAACACCGACGCGACCCTGCCCGACCTCGATTTCACGCCCCTGAGCCTGTCCGCCGGCAGCGTGTTCGCCCTGGGCCACGACTATCACCTGCGCTTCAACCTGGCACGTTCGCAACGCGCGCCCACCACCGAGGAGCTCTATTCCTTCGGCGCGCATGAAGGCACCAAGGCCTACGAACGCGGTGATGTCGATCTCGATGTGGAAACCTCCAACAACGTGGAACTCAGTCTGGAGCGTCACCACGGACGATTTCGCAGCAGCGCCAGCGTCTACTACAACCGCATCGACGACTATATCTACGAAAAGCCGGTGGATCTTGGCCTGAACGTGGACGGCTCCGGCACGGCATCCAGCGACGGCATCGCCGACCGGGTGGACGATGAAGGCCATTTCGATCCGGACGGAGAGCTGGTGCTCTATGACTATGAGCAAAGCCGCGCCACGTTCTACGGCCTGGAAGCGCAAGCCGAATACGCGCTGCTGCAACAGGGTCCGTTCAAGCTCGACGGTCGAATCTTCTTCGACACTGTGCGTGGCGAACTCGACGGCGGCCGTGACCTGCCGCGCATCACACCCTCACGTCTTGGCGGCGGTCTGGATGCCTCGTTTCGCCAGTGGAGCGCCTCGCTGGCCCTGACTCATGTCGACGAACAGGATCGCGTGGCCGCGCTGGAGACCGAGACCGAGGGATACACGCTGCTGTCGGCCGACCTCGGTTACCGACTGCGCTATGGAACGGGAATGGCGACGTTCTATCTGCGCGGCCGCAATCTGCTCGACGAGGAAGCACGTGAGCACACCTCGTTCCTGAAGGACTTGGCGCCGCTGACAGGACGTACCCTGATGGCCGGGGTTCGTTTCGAGTTCGCCGGCGTGCAAGGACTGTAAGCTCCCCCACAACGAATGCCGGAGCCTGGCAGCGGCACCCCGAAGCGAAGCAGGCCAACCGGGCCCGCGCAGATTCCGACTCAAGTCTGCGGCTTGTCCGTCAATGGCGATACCGGGGCGGTATGCACGCAGATAACAAGAAGGGCGCCAATGGCGCCCTTCTTGTTTCAAACCTGAAGCCGGAGATTAAGGCGTTTCCTCCTCAGTCGTCTTCCGCGACGATGTCGGTGGTCGCGCAGGCCGAGTAGACGTTGGTGGTGGCCAGCGCGGACAGCAGACCGGAGCTGAACCTCAGACGCAGTGCGTCGTGCGGCTCGGCGGCGGGTTCGGGCAGCGTCACCAGAACCTGCTGTTCGTCACCGAGCAATCCCAGCAGCGTCAGACGCAGGGGCATGATCTCGTTGGTGGTCTGCTGCTCTTCGCCGTCCAGCAGCGTCGTCACCGTCAGCTGTGAAATCAGTTCCGCGCTGAGCAAGGCGTTGGCCGGGCGCGAAATGATGAAGCCTGGCACGCCGCCAGCGGCGAACTCCGTGCCTTCGGCGGCGCTCACGGTGATCTGGGTATAGCCCTGCAGCAGACCCACCGGAATGATCATCTTGGCGAAGTTGTCGAAATCATCGTCGATCACGTTGATTTCATCGTCCACCAGACAGCCCAGGCACAGCAGCAGATTGGGTCCGGTTTCGGCGCGCACGGTGGCGCCATTGCTTTGCAGGAGGCGCGAGATGCATTGATCCGGCGTGACCGTCAGTGTCGTGCTGCCACTTCGTTCTTCATCGCCGATGCCCGGAGACACGGCGGGCTTGAGCGTGACCGTGATCGTGGCCGTGCCCTCGCCGGTACCGGTCGCGAGCCCTTCGGCGTCGATCGTGGCGATGCTGTCGTCGTCGCTGGTCCAGTCCAGCTGCTCATTGGGAATCTCGGCGCTGCTGCCGTCGCTGTACTCGCCGATTGCAGTGAACTGCTGCTCCAGGCCGACGCCGATGGTCGTATCCTCGGGTTCCACCATCGTCACGCTCAGCAGAGCGGCGTCCGAGACCGTGACGCCAACCATGCCGGACACTGTGGTGCCTTCGGTGCCTTCGGTGGCATTGGTCGCCGTGGCGGTCAGCGTCGTGCCCCCGATGCTGACGCCGGTCACCGTGGTGGGATTGCCGACAGTGGGGTCGACGATGGCTCGCACCGGATTCGCCGAAGTCCAGGCCACCGTGGTGCCGTCCGTCAACTCACGCGGTTCCTCGCTGCCGGCATAGAGTCCGAGAACGGTGACGGTTTGTTCGGCACCGACGGGCACCTCGACTTCCGTCGGATCGAAGACCAGCTCCAGCAGCAGCGGACTCGTCACCGTAATCAGCGCGGTGGCGGACTCGCCGTCCTGCGAGGCCGTTACCGTGACCTGACCGCGGCTCAGGCCGGTGACCAGGCCATCGCCGTCGACCGAGGCGATATCGGAATCGTCGACCGACCAATCGGCGTCGATCGTGCCCGAATCCAGACCTTCCACGCCGGGTTGGCGCGTGAAGAATCCGGTCGCTGTCAACTGAATCGTATCGCCCGCAGCCACTTCACCGGTGGCCGGCGTCACTTCGATGTGATCGAGTTCCGGCGAGAAGTCTGGACTCTGAATCGAGTCGTCGCCACATGCGGCCAAAGCCAGAGCGCTTAGCGCGATTAGCCCGCGAATACCTTTCATTTCGAAAACTCCCTTCACTTCCCGTGAACTATGAGCGACAACCGAACCAAAAAGATTGTACGTTGACCCCTGAGGCAATCATAATCCAGAGGCGAGTGCCATAGACTAAAGTATCTACTGATCCAAATCTTTCGCATTTGTTTTTCGTGAGCCGGTCATGAACTTGGGTTCTACTGGTTCACGTTCTGAAGAATTAGGGAGAACAACGATGTTGAGACAGGGATGGCTGATCCTGGCAGCCTTGATGGTTGCTTCGCCAATTTGGGCTCAGGACGAGCCAGACAATCGTTGGTACGTATCGCCTCTGGTCGGCGGAATCGTATCGGATACAAGTGACTACGATTCCGGCATCGCCGCGTACATCACCGCAGGCCGGCCGCTCAACCAGTGGCTGACGCTGGAATTCGAAGGTCACTACGCGAAGATCGACGTTGACGATCTTATCAGCGACAACGACTACGAAAAGTACGGCGTTGGCGTATCCGCATTGTTGTTCCCGCTGGGGGCAAACGGCAGTCTCAAGCCCTATCTGCTCGCCGGCATCGCCGGCCAGGGCATCAGCTTCCTGCAGGAAGACACCGGCTCGCTGGGCCTTGCCGCTGGCGGTGGCATTGTTCAGCAGCTCAGCAATCACTGGGACTTCCGTGTCGACCTGCGCTATGCGCTTGACATGGTGGCCGGCCAGGGTGTCGTCGAGGACGACACCTTCTACAACTGGATCGGCACTGTCGGTTTCCGTTATCGCATCGGCACCTGGCCCAACGATTCCGATCGTGACGGCGTGCCCGACAGCGCGGACGCCTGCCCCAACACGCCGCGTGGCGTTGCCGTGGGTCCCAACGGTTGCCCGCTCGACGGCGACGGCGACGGCGTACTCGACAAGGACGACCGTTGCCCCGACACCCCGCCGGGCGTGCCGGTCGGCGCCGACGGCTGCGAACGCGACAGCGATGGCGACGGCGTGCCGGATTCGCTCGACAAGTGTCCGAATACTCCGGCCGGTGCCGCTGTCGATGCCGAAGGCTGTCCGCGTGACTCCGACGGCGATGGCGTGCCGGACTATGCCGACAAGTGCCCGAACACGCCGGCCGGCGTGCAGGTGGACGCCCGCGGTTGCCCGTTCGTCGACAAGGACGGTGACGGCATTCCGGATGCACAGGACAACTGCCCGGATACCCCGGCGGGCGTCCCTGTCGGCGAGGATGGCTGTCCGCTCGACAGCGACGGCGACGGCGTGCCGGACTACATGGACGAATGTCCGAAGACACCGGCCGGTCTGGCGGTGCTGCCGAACGGTTGCGCGCTCAAGGGTGACAAGCGTCTGGCACGTCCCGGAGAAGCGGCCGATGCCGACGGCTTCGCGCTCGACCGCGACTTCATCCTGCATGGCGTGGTCTTCGAGTTCGACTCGGCACGCCTGACCGCCGAAGCCAAGCGCATCCTCGACGATGTCGCCTTGACGATGGAGGCCTATCCGGATGTGAAGGTGGATGTCGAGGGCCACACCGACGCTACCGGCACCGACGGCTACAACCAGGCTCTGTCGGAGAAGCGTTCATTGGCCGTGGTCGACTACCTCGTGTCCAAGGGCGTCGCTGGCAGCATGATGACGCCGGTCGGTTATGGCGAGTCGCGCCCGATCGCCAGCAACGCCACCGAAGAAGGCCGAGGCGAAAACCGCCGCGTGGTCTTCCGGGTGACCGACGAAGGCAATTGATTCACGCCTGAGCGAAAGTGATCCAACCCTGGCACCGTGCAGACGGTGCCAGGGTTTTTTGTGGGCTGCGCAAAGACACGGGGCCCCCGAGCCGCTTTTTGCGCTACCTTGTCGCCTTACCGGAACACTACAATCGGCGGCCGACGCGGGTCGCTTCGGGGGGAGAACGCGTGATGTTGCGAGCGGTGTGCCTGCTCATATCCGGTCTTCTGGCCTCATCGGCATTCGCCGCGCGCGGTGACGGTTCCGGCGAAGCGGCCTGGTGGCTGTCGCCCATGCTCGGCGCGGCCACGGCAAACGGAGACCAGGGCGGCGCCGCGGCCCTTTCGCTGGGGCGGGATTTCAACGAGCAATGGTCCCTGGAGTTTGCGGCACGGCATGCGCGCACCGATAGCACGGTGGACTGGCGCCGCAGTGGATTCGACGTCTCGGCCCTGTGGTTTCCGATCGGCGCTTCGCCAGGCATGCGGCCGTATCTTTCCGCAGGTCTCGGCGCTGCGCGCGTCGAGGTCCACGATCAGAGCAGCGACGCCTTTGCCACCGCCGTGGGCGGCGGCCTGTTGCACCGGCTGAGCACGCACTGGGATCTGCGCGCCGATCTGCGTTATGCGCTCGACCTCGCTTCTTCGGACAACGACGATCACTGGACCGCCCTGCTGGGGCTGCGTTTCGGTTTCGGGCCAGCCGAAGCCGGCGACGGCAGCTTCGGTGATGCCGACGGCGACGGCGTGCCGAACTACGCCGACGTGTGCCCGGCCAGCGCACCGGACACCCGGATCGGCAGTGACGGCTGCGCGATCGACAGTGATGGCGACGGCATCCTCGACCGGGACGACCGCTGCCCCGACACTTCGCGCGGCATGCAGGTGGGCCTTGCCGGCTGTCCGCTGGACCCGGATCAGGATGGCGTTCCGGAGGCACAGGACGAATGTCCGAACACATTCCCGGGTTCACATGTGAACCTGCGCGGCTGCTCGGTCGATAATGATGCCGATGCAGACGGCGTTCGGGACGACATCGACCGCTGCCCGGATACGGTGTGGCGACTCGTGGTCGGCGACGACGGCTGCGCACTCCGTTCACAGAGCGTGATTCTCGAGAACATCACCTTCGAATTCGATTCGGCGGTGCTCACCATCAATGCCAGAGCCCTGCTCAAACAGGTGGTGCGTGGGATCAAGGGCCAGCCGACGATGCGTGTGGAGATTGCGGGCCATACCGATTCGCTGGGCCCCGAGGCCTACAACCTCGACCTGTCGCGTCGTCGCGCCTGGGCGGTACGCGACTTCCTGTGGAAGAACGGCGTGCCGGTCAGCCGGCTCGTCGCCGAGGGCTACGGCGAATATCATCCGATCGGCGACAACGAAACCGAGGCCGGCCGCGAACAGAACCGGCGCGTGGAATTCCGGGTGCTGTCACCGTGAAGACTCAGAATCCCGAACCGAGGCGCCAATAACTCAAACGCATATCGACCGACCAAAAGGTTTTAGTGGTTTCAGGCGCGACGCTTGCTAGCCTGTCTCTCCTTCCCCAGACCTACAGAGCGGACCACCGCATGTCATTCGATGCCTGGCTTACGCTGGCGATTATCGTCGTCTGTCTTGTCCTGCTTGTTCTCGAGAAACTTCCTTCCGAACTGGTGATGGCACTGGGCATGGTGGCCCTGCTCACGGCCGGTGTACTCAGCCCGGCACAGGCGCTGGCCGGGTTTTCCAACGAAGGCATGATCACCGTGGCGGCGATGTATATCGTCGCCGCCGGCATACGCGAAACCGGCGGAATCGACCTGGTCACGCGCTACCTGCTGGGTCGTCCCAAATCCACCGGTGCCGCGCAGCTGCGCATCATGTTGCCAACGATCACGCTGTCGGCGTTCATCAACAACACTCCGGTGGTCGCCACCTTCCTGCCGGCGATCATCACCTGGGCCGAACGCAACAATCTGTCGATTTCCAAGCTGCTGATCCCGCTGTCCTACGGCGCGATCTTCGGCGGCACCTGCACCCTGATCGGCACCAGCACCAACCTCGTCGTCAACGGACTGTGGATCGCCGAGGGCGAAACCAGTCTGGGCATGTTCGATCTGGCCTGGATCGGCATTC
Source organism: Banduia mediterranea (assembly GCF_031846245.1). Lineage (NCBI taxonomy): Bacteria > Pseudomonadati > Pseudomonadota > Gammaproteobacteria > Nevskiales > Algiphilaceae > Banduia > Banduia mediterranea. Next base: position 251,700 of record NZ_JAVRIC010000001.1, read on the forward strand.
CGACCGCAGTCGTCGGAATCATCTACCTGATGACCATCGGTTCGCGGCTGTTGCCGGATCGCGCAGAGAACGCCGGCGTGTTCGACAACCCGCGCGAGTACACCATCGAAATGGTCGTGGCGAAGGACGGGCCGCTGATCGGTCAGTCGATCGCCGAAGCCGGTCTGCGCAACCTCGGCTCACTGTTCCTGGTGGAGATCGAGCGCGATGGGCGCATCGTTCCTGCCGTCAATGCCACCGAACGCCTGCTGGCAGACGACCGCCTGGTCTTCGCCGGCGACGTCGCGGCCATCGTCGAACTCAACCGGATTCGGGGACTCAATCCCTCGCTGACCAACGGTGCCGCACTGGAGCGACAGTACCCGGAGCGTCGCCTGGTCGAGGTGGTCGTATCCACGCGCTGCCCCCTGATCAACCAGACACTGCGCGACGGCCGCTTCCATACCTACTACGGCGCCTCCGTCATCGCGGTGGCGCGTGATGGCCGTCGCCTGCGCGGCTCGCTGGGCGACATGGTGCTCAAGCCGGCCGATACCCTGCTGCTCGAAGCACGGCCGGTCTGGGTCGAACGCCATCGCTTTTCGCCGGACTTCCTGCTGGTCAGCGCCGTGCAGAACTCCGAGGCACCGCGCTTCGACCGTGCGGTGCTGGCCTGGGTGATTCTGGGCGCCATCGTCATCAGCGCCACCACCGGCATCGTCGACATGCTCACGGCCGCGCTGCTCGGCGCCGGTGCGATGATCGGCAGCGCTTGCGTCAGCATGGGTGCGGCGCGCCGCAGCGTGGATTTTCCGGTGCTCGTCGTCATCGCCTGCTCGTTCGCGCTCGGCAAGGCCCTGCAGGTCACCGGTTCGGCCGGCGTGATTGCCGAGGCGGTGCTCGAACTGCCGGGTGAACGCCCCTGGCTGGTGTTGGGCTGCGCCTACCTGCTGACTTCGGTGATGACCTCGGTGATCACCAACAACGCGGCCGCCGTACTGATGTTCCCGATCGTGCTGGCGGCGGCCGAGCAACTCGATGTCAGCCCGATGCCGTTCGTGATCAGCGTGATGATGGCGGCGTCCGCGAGCTTCGCGACGCCGCTGGGCTACCAGACCAATCTGATGGTGGCCGGCCCCGGGCGCTACCGTTTCGCCGACTTCATACGTGTGGGCCTGCCACTCAACGTCCTGTTGGGCGGGATTTCGGTCGTGTTGATTCCCATGATCTGGCCGTTCTGAGCCCGAAATGCTGCTGTCGCGGCGTTTCGCAAACGCGTAAAGTCCGATCGCTGCGGGCATGAGTGATCGGGGGAGCGAGGATGGAAAGTGAGGAGCTGATCCGGGAAGTCCGGTTGCGTGTGCCGCTGGATGCGGCCGAGATGCTGGCCAGGGAAGCACCTGATCGGGTGCGTCAGGTCATGGCCGGTCTGCCGCCGAATCTGGCGAAGCTGATTCAGGTACACCTGCCCGAAGATCTGCGCGACCCCGCTGCAAACGAACTGCCGGCAGCCGCAGCTGACAGCGTCGCCGCGCTGATGGACTCGACACCCGGCGTGGTCCCCAGCGGCGCCACCGTCGCCATCGCGATCGAATGCCTGCGCTGCATCGAAACGCCCACCGACGTGACCTATCTCTACGTCGTCGATGACCAGATGCATCTGCTGGGGCTGCTGGTGATGCGCGACCTGCTGCTGGCGCGCGAGGACCAATCGGTCGACAGCCTGATGCTGCGCGAACCGTTCACGCTCAAGGCCGACACCGCACTGGACGAAGCCGGGCGCGCCGCCGTCAAGCGGCATTATCCGGTCTACCCCGTGGTCGACGACCAAGGCCGTCTGCTGGGCCAGGTTCGCGGCTGGCGCCTGTTCGAACATCAGGTCGTGGAGATCGCCGCGCAGTCCGGCGCCATGGTCGGTGTCGGCCGCGAAGAGCGCGCCGACACTGCGGTTCTGAAAGCCTTTCGCATGCGCCACCCCTGGTTGCAGCTCAATCTGCTGACAGCCTTCATCGCCGCCTTCGTGGTCGGCCAGTTCCAGGACACCATCACCCAGATCGTGGTGCTCGCGGCCTTTCTGCCGGTGCTCGCCGGCCAGTCCGGCAATACCGGCTGCCAGGCGCTGGCGATCACCTTGCGCGGTCTCACCCTGGGTCAGCTCGACGGCGTGCCGACGCGACGTTTGCTCGGCAAGGAGATCCTGCTCGGCGCGATGAACGGACTGGTCACCGGCATCGTCGCTGCGGTCGCGATCATTCTGTCGACCGGCCTCGGCGACCCGCGTGCGCCGATGCTGGGGCTCGCGATCTGTCTTGCGATGGTCGGCGCCTGTGTCGGCGCCGGAATTTTCGGCGTGATGGTTCCGCTAATTCTGAAACGTGTCGGCGCCGATCCGGCCACGGCATCGAGCATCTTCCTGACCACCGGCACCGACATCTGCGGCATGGGACTGCTGCTGGTGCTGGCGACGCTGCTGGTGCTTTAGCGTGAATCACGCGCGGCGTGATGCCGACCGCCCCTCGCCCGCTTGCGGAGGAAGAGAGGGGGGCCGTTCGCGACTGCGAGTGATGGGTGAGGGCCGTTAGCGTCGCCGCTCAGACGATGCCGCTCAGGGCGCGATCCCAGGGTGGTGGGTCGCCGAAACGTGTCGCCAGAAAATCAATCAGCGCCTCCACGCGCCGCGGCAAATAGCGACCGCTGGGGCGCACCGCGTAGATCGACAGCTCGCGGATGCGCCAGTCCGGGAGTACCGCCACCAGCCGGCCCTCGCGGAGTTCGTCGGCGACGTCCCAGGTGGATTTCAGCGCGATGCCGGCGCCGCCCACGGCCCACTCGCGCAAGGCACCGCCACTGTTGGCGCGCAAGCCGCCGCCGACGATGACGGTCTCGCTGCCGCGCGCGCCCTGCAGCAGCCACTCATTCTGCAGATGCCCCGGATTGGCCAGGACCAGACAATCGTGGACGCTGAGGTCCGCCGGCCGCTGCGGTCTGCCGCGCCACTTCAGATAGTCGGGCGCGGCCACCAGCAGCCGCCGGTTCGGCGCCAGACGCCGTGCCACCAGCGAGGAATCGGCGAGATCGCCGATGCGCACCGCAAGGTCGAGCCGGGAATCGATCAGATCGACGAGTTCATCCGACAGATGCAGATCGAATTCCACCCCTGGGTGCAGGTGGCGAAACGCGGCCAACGCCGGCGCCACGTATTTGCGACCGAATGGCGAGGGCGCGGTCAGGCGGATCGAGCCACGCAGTTCGCCGTCGGCGAGGTTCGCCATTTCGCCGACACTGTCGAGCAGCGACAGCGCGGTGCGCACCCGATCCGCGATCGAACGTCCTTCCTCGGTGACATGCAGCAGGCGCGTGCTGCGTTCGAACAGACGAATCGCCAGTGCCTTTTCGAGCCGTGCGATCTGCTTGCTGACAGTCGCCGGCCCGACATTGAGTTCGCGCGCGACCGCCGAGAAGCTGCCGCTGTCGATCACCTGCAGGAACACGCGCAGGTCCTGTATCAGCGGGACCGTCATCTATTCTGATCCGGAACAGGTCTTATTCGATTCTAGTCGTTTTCGGACTTGATGGGATTGCCGACACTGCAAACCCATTTATCTCGGGAGCCCCCCATGCAGGTCTCAACCATGCAAGCGATGCTGATCGAGCAGTTCGGCGGCCCGCAGGTGTTCCGGCGTGCGCAGATCGGACGGCCGCAGCTGGCGCCTGGCCACGTTCTGATTGATGTTGCCGCCAGCAGCGTCAACCCCGTGGACACCAAGATCCGCGCCAACGGCCCCGGCATCGCACCGATTCTGCCGGCGGTGCTGCACGGCGATGTTGCCGGCCGCCTGATCGCGGTGGCCGACGACGTGCAGGGCTTCGCGCCCGGCGATGAGATCTTCGCCTGTGCCGGCGGCGTCCGCGGCCTGGGCGGAAGCCTGGCCGAAGTCATGCTCGCCGACGCGCGTCTGCTGGCGCCGAAGCCGAAGTCGCTGGACATGGCGGCGGCCGCGGCTCTGCCGTTGGTCACCATCACCGCCTGGGAAGGGCTCTACGAGCGAGGCGCGCTCAAGCCCGGCGAACGCGTGCTGGTCATCGGCGGTACTGGCGGCGTGGGCCATATCGCCGTGCAGCTCGCGCGGCGCGCCGGTGCCTGGGTGGCCAGCACCGCGTCCTCGCCGGAAAAGGCGCGGATCGCGCGGGAGCTGGGCGCACACGAAGTGATCCTGCATCGCAATGAATCGATTACGGACGGCGCGATGCGCCTCAGCGGCGGCGAGGGTTTCGACCTGACGTTCGACGCCGTCGGTGGTGACAAGGTGCTGCCGCAGGCTTTTTCCGCCACCCGACTGGGCGGCCGCATCGTGACGATACAGGCCCGCGCCAACGTCGACCTGGCCCCGCTCCACGACCGCGCGCAAAGCCTGCATGCGGAATTCATGTTGCCGCCGCTGCTGTACGGTCGCGGTCGCGAACATCACGGTGAGATTCTGCGGAAAGCCTCCATCCTGGTCGATGCCGGTGAACTCAAGCCGCTGCTCGACGAACGCCGTTTCGGCTTCACCGAAGTCGGCGCGGCGCATGCCCATCTCGAATCGGGGCAGGCGCACGGCAAGGTGGCCCTCATCAACGATCTGACGAACTGAATCAAGGAAAAGCTCATGGACCTGCAACTACAGGACAAGTCCGCGCTCGTCACCGGCTCCACCGCCGGCATCGGCTTCGCCATTGCCGAACGGCTGGCAGCCGAAGGCGCCACGGTGGTCGTCAATGGTCGTACCCAGGAACGCGTCGATGCCGCGATGGCATTGATCACCGACCAGCTCGCCGACGCCAAACTGCGCGGGATCGCGGCGGACGTCTCGACCGCCGCGGGCGTCAAGACGCTGGTGGCTCAACTTCCGGACGTGGACATCCTCGTCAACAACGTCGGCATCTTCGGCGCCAAGGACTTCGTCGAGATCAGCGACGAGGACTGGCAGAACGTATTCGACATCAACGTCATGTCCGCCATCCGCCTGACGCGACACTATCTGCCCGGCATGAAGGCGCGGAACTCAGGCCGCCTGATCTACATGTCCAGCGAGTCCGGAACCAACATTCCGGTGGAGATGATCCACTACGGCCTCAGCAAGACCGCCTTGATCGCATTGGCCGCCGGCGTGGCCAAGGACTGCGCCCAGACCGGCATCACCGCCAACAGCATTCTGGCCGGGCCCACCTGGTCGGAAGGTGTGTCCACCTTCGTCGGTGAACTGGCCGAGGACAAGGGCATCACGCCCGAAGAAATGGAGCAGGAATTCTTCCGCTCGGCGCGGCCGACATCGCTGCTGCAACGCTTCATCAAGCCCGAGGAAATCGCCAATCTCGTCGCCTACACCGCAAGCCCCTTGTCGTCCGCGACCACCGGCGCGGCGCTGCGGGTCGAAGGTGGCTTGCTGATTACGCTGCCCTGATTCCGCTTGCCACAAAGGACCATTCTGGCTATCTTGGCCAGATTGCGGGCTGAGTTCCTGCGCCCGACGCCAAGGTGCCCCATGCAGGTCAACATTTTCGAAGCAAAGAACAGGCTTTCGCAGTTGGTGAAAGCGGCGCAATCCGGGGACGAGGTGGTTATCGCCAACCGCGGCGTACCCGTGGCCAAGCTAGTGCCTGCCGAGGGCCAGGATGATGCTCCGGCAGTGGGCAGTGCTCGCGCGCACGACATCCTGGAGTGGCTGGATCGCAATCCGCTGCCTGCGCATGCGCGGCGCAGCCGTGAAGAAATCGAAGCCGGGGTTCGAGACGAGCGCACTGCATGGGAGTGATCTATCTCGATGCCTGCCTGCTGATCTACCTGGTGGAAGCGCATCCGGATTTTGGCCCGCGGGTCCGGGCCGCGATGGAACAGACCGTTGATGCGAACTTTGCCATTTCACCGCTCGTGAAAATGGAATGCCTGGTCGCGCCGCTCAAACGGGGTGATCCCGTTCTGCAGCGCAACTACGAATCGCTGTTCCTGCGTTTACGAAGCCTGTCGGTATCGGAAACGGTGTTCCTGCAGGCGGCCAAGCTTCGCGCCCGATTCGGCCTCAAGTCGCCGGATGCGCTGCATTTGGCCTGTGCGCAGCATCATGGCTGCGAGGCGCTGTGGACCCACGACGGCCGCCTGGCAGCGGCCAGCCATGGCTTGGCGCGAGATCTTTCAGTCGACCCTGCTTGATGGCTGAGCGGACGCCGCGCCGTTCAGACGCCGCTGTCCGTAAACTGCGGCGGTGAACCTGCTCGCCATCGCCGTCGCCCTGGTCGGATTCCTCAGCGCCGCCCTGTCTGCGATCGCCGGGCTGGGAGGCGGCACCGTACTGATCGGCGTGCTGTACGCGGTCGGCCTGCATCCCACGGTCGCCGTACCCTTGTTCTCGGCGGTGCAGTTCTTCTCCAACCTGTCGCGCACGCTGGCCTACCTGCGCCATGTGGAATGGCGGGCGCTGGCCTGGTTCGCGCTGACCGGTGTGCCGGCGCCGTTCCTGTTCGCGCCGCTGGTGGCGCACGCCGACGTGCACTGGATCGAGCTGGTGCTGGCGGCGCTGATCCTGCTGTCGATGATTCCGGCGCGGGGCGGACGCGATCCGATTCCACAGCGCTGGTCGTTCATGCTGGCGGGCCTGCTCAACGGCAGTATCGGCATGTTCGTGGGCGCCACCGGCCTGTTCGTGGGGCGGCTGTTTCTGCGCCCGGAGTGGCGGCGCGAGACCGTGATCGGCACGCTCGCCGTGACCCAGGCCGCTGGTCATCTGCTCAAGGTGCTGGCCTATGCCAGCGCCGGTTTCTCGATCACCGAACGGCTCGACTGGCTGGTGCCGCTGGTGATTGCGGTGATCGCCGGCACCGTGATCGGTCGCTGGCTCAACCACTTGGTCAGCGAGGCGCTGTTCTCGCGGCTGTTCAAGACGATACTGATCGTCCTTTCACTGAAACTGCTGGCCGACGGAGTGCTCGGCCTGGGAGGCTGGTCATGGAGCCTGTTCTGAAGCTGGAGGCGCACACCCTGGAATCGCTGATCGTGGAGTACATGCCGACGGTGACGCACGACGGCTTTCACATCGAGGCGCTACAGCCTGGCCAGGCGCGCATTCGTTACGGCGTGACGCCGGACATGCTGCGTCCCGGCAATCGCGTGTCCGGACCGTCGCTGTTCGCCGTTGCCGACATCGCGATGTACGCCTGCGTGCTCGCGCATATCGGTCCGCAGCCGATGGCCGTGACCTCCGACATGACGATGCATTTTCTGCGCGGCGCAAGCCCCGCAGATCTGGTCTGCGAGGCGCGTCTGCTGCGTCTCGGACGGCGCCTCGCGGTGATGCAGGCGACCATTCGTTCGGTCGGCGATACTCGGGTGGTCGCCGAGGCCAGCGGCAGCTACGCGCTGCCGCTGGGGCATGTTCAAGCTCAAGCCTGAACCGTCTGCCGGCGAACGTCCCCAACCATAAAAGCGGAACTAGCGCAGATTCGCACTCGCAAGCGCGGATTTCTCGGCCGTGGCGTACAACACGATGGCCGCGTAGTCCTCAGGCGCCATGTCCGGTTCGACCAGATAGTTGAAGTTGCCGGCGCGCGCCTTCAGCGCGCCCAGCGACACATGGGGGGCGCCCGGTTCCAGCGAGCGGGCGAGCCAGACGTCGACGCCCGCAGCCGATCTAGCACGCAGTCCCTCGAATCGCAACAGCGCCTCGCCTTCCGGAATCTGGTAGAGCGTGACCTTTCCGGCGACGCCACTCAAGGCGCCGCTACGCACCACAAGATCGGCACCGATTTCATCGAACGGCGGAAGCGGTTCGTCGAGGCTGTCCACCGTCATCGGTGCATCCGGCGGTGGGTTCGCGGGCATCACTTCGGCCGCAGGTGCCGGGGCGCCGGCTGTCTCGGCGGGGGGCGGCGGCGACGAGCCGGAGCACGCACTCAAACCGATGCTGCACACCAGACAGGAACTGAGCAGATAACGACGCGGGGCGACCATTCCTTTGACACTCCACAGCGCACGAACAGATCGATCGGACCCGCCTATGCGAGCGGCAGCGGTCCATTGTCGCGATAGTACTCCAGCACACGGCGATACTGCGCCGGGTCCTTGACGTGAACCAGATCGCCCTCGCGCGGGAAATGCCAGTCGTAGAGGCGCGACAGCCAGAAGCGCAGCGCCGCCGCGCGCAAGACCAGCGGCCAGGCTCGGGACTCCGCCGGCGTCAACTCGCGCAGCGCGCGATAGGCCTCGATCATCGCGTGGGCGCGCGCCGCGTTCGGCGTGCCATCGATCTCGAAACACCAGTCGTTGACCGTCACCGCCAGGTCGTATAGCAGCGCATCGTTGCAGGCGTAGTAGAAATCGATCGCCCCGCCGATGCGGTCACCCACGAACAGCACGTTGTCGCGAAACAGGTCGGCGTGGATCACGCCTTGCGGAAGCTCGGTGAGGTCCAGTGTCCGCTGTGCGTTCAGCTCATCGTCCAGCAGGGCCGCGGTATCCTGGTCTACCTGTGGAATCAGCAGCGTTGCGGTTTCGCTGCGCCACGTCGCACCGCGCGAATTGTCGAGCTGCATCGGGAACGAACGGCCGGCGGCGTGCATCTGCGCCAGCAATTCGCCCGCCGCCCGGCATTGCGCCACATTCGGAAACAGCACGCTGCCACCGCAGAGACGATTGATGATCGCCGCCGGTTTGCCGTTGAGTTCGGACAGCGTTTTGCCGTTGCTCATGGCCACCGGCATCGGGCACGGTATGCGGCGCCGTGCCAGGTGATCCATCAGGCCGAGAAAATACGGCAGGTCATCGTAGTTGAGGCGTTCGAACAACGTCAGCACCCAACGGCCGTCCGCCGTGTCGACGAAATAGTTGGTATTTTCAACCCCTTCGCCGATACCCTGAAAGCCGATCAGTTGCGCCAACGGATATTGCGCCAGAAAGGCCTTCAACTGACGGTGACTGACTTTGGTGAAAACGGACATCGATACGTCCGGCACGAATTCGGGGCCGATTAGATCAGAGCCGGCCCACCGAGTCATGCCTGTTCGTCACCCGCCGTACCACGACAACAACGAGCAACATGGATTTCACCAATCAACTGATTCTCGGCAGCGGCATCCTGTTTCTGCTGAGCATCCTGGCCACGCTGCTGACCCCCCGGCTCGGCGTGCCCTTGCTGTTGCTGTTCCTGATTGTCGGCATGCTCGCCGGTGTCGACGGCCCTGGCGGAATCCCGTTCTCGGATTTCCGGCTGGCCAATCTGCTGGCGACGCTGGCGCTGGCGGTGATCCTGTTCGACGGCGGCATGCGCACCTCCTTCGCCAGTTTCCGCGTGGCGATGCGGCCGGCGCTGACGCTGGCCACCGTGGGGGTGATCATCACCACCGGCATCGTCGGCGCCTATGCGGCATGGCTGCTGGATCTCAACTGGATCCAGGGTCTGCTGCTCGGTGCCATCGTCGGTTCCACCGACGCCGCCGCGGTGTTCTCGCTGCTGCAGACCAACGCGGTCTCGCTGAACCGCCGTGTCGCCAGCGCGCTGGAAATCGAATCGGGCACCAACGATCCGATGGCGGTATTTCTGACCATCTCGTTGCTCGGCATGCTGACTGCACCGGAACTGCCGTCGGCCGTCGACCTGCTCCTGTTCTTCATCTGGCAGATGGGTCTGGGCGGTGTGCTTGGCTGGCTGGGTGGCCAAGCCCTGGTGCGCGGAATCAACCGGCTGGAACTGGCGGAATCGCTGTACCCGCTGCTGGCGCTGTGCGGCGGCATCCTGGTCTACGGCCTGACCTCGGTGCTCGGCGGCAGCGGCCTGCTCGCGGTCTACATCGCCGGGCTGGTGATGGGCAATCGACGCATCCGTTCGGCCACCGGCATCCGCCGCTTCCACGACGGCGTCGCCTGGCTCAGCCAGATCGGCATGTTCGTGGTGCTCGGCATGCTCGCCAATCCCAGCCAGGTGTGGACGCTGGCACCCAAGGCCGCGAGCATCGTGCTGGTCCTGCTGCTGCTGGCACGGCCGATCGCCGTGTTTGCGAGTCTGCTGCCGTTTCGGTTCACGTTTCGTGAGCAGCTTTATATCGCCTGGGTCGGGCTGCGCGGTTCGGTGCCGATCGTGCTGGCCACCTATCCCGCGCTGGCCGGGGCCGAAAACGCCGCCCTGTATTTCAACGTGGCATTTTTTATCGTGCTGACCTCACTGGTGATCCAGGGATGGACGGTGGCGCCGATGGCGCGCCTGCTGGGTATCACCGTACCGGCCTCTACGGCGCAGGTGCATCGCATGGAATTCGACCTGCCGGGCCAGCGCGGCTACGAGATCGCCAGTTACCGGCTGTCGCAGAACAGCCGCCTGGTCGGCAAGGTGCCGGACAGGCTGCGGCTACCACGCAGTGCCCGCGTGATCAGTCTGGCGCGGCGCGGCAAGATGCTGACACAGCCCAGTTGGGGCGCGATGCGTACCGGTGACTACATCAGCCTTTTGGTGCACCAGGATGAGGTGGACGAACTCGACGGCCTGTTCCGCGCCGAGGATCAGCCGATGTCGGCGGCCGAGGTCAAGCGTTTCGGCGAGTTCGTGCTGGACAACAGCGCACCGATCCAGGCCGTGGCGGACGTCTACGGCCTGGAGCTTCCGAATCTGCGCGACGGCGAGACCGTGGTGGACTACTTCGAACGCCACATTCCGACGCCCGTGGCCGGCGATCGCCTGCGCCTCGGCGAATGTCAGTTGGTGGTCACGCGCATGGACAACGGACAGATCGCCGAGCTGCGCCTGCGACTGCCGCATTGAGCGGCGCTTCCGGCGTGGCTCGGCGGTCAACGGCTTTGGGCTTTGCGTCTTTGCGCGAGGAATCCAGGCCTTCGAATCACCGCCGCCAGAACGCTGGCGTCAGCAAGACCAGGAAGGCGAAGATTTCGAGGCGGCCCAGCAACATCGCGAACGAGCAGACCCACAGACTGAACGAGTCGATCGTTGCGAAGTTGGCCGAGACCTCGCCGAGACCCGGGCCGAGGTTGTTGATGCAGGCGGCGACGGCGGCGAAGGCGCTGACCTCGTCCATGCCGGCCGCCAGCAGCAGCAGCAGCATGATCACGTAGAAGCCCATGTACGCGGAAATGAAGCTCCACACGGCCTGCAGCACACGCGGCGGCACTACCTTGCGGCCAAGCTTGACCGGAAGCTCCGCGCTGGGGTGCACCAGCTGATAGACCTCGCGCATGCCCTGCTTGAACAGCAGCATCACGCGAATGACTTTCATGCCGCCGGCGGTCGATGAGGCGCAGCCGCCGATGAAGCTCGACAGCACCAGCAGCACCGGCACGAACGAGGGCCAGATCGTGTAGTCGGCCGTGGTGAATCCGGTGGAGGTCATGATCGACACGACCTGGAACGCGGACTTGGCAAAGGCCTGCAGCGGCATCACGTAGCGACCCGCGATCAGCAGGGCGACCGCAATCAGCACGCTCAGAATCAGCGCGATCAGCAGGAACATGCGTGATTCGGGATCGGCCAGATAGATCCGCAGCGAGCGGTCGCGCCAGCTTACGAAATGCAGCGAGAAATTGATCGCCGCCAACAGCATGAAGACGACGGAAATCGTCTCCAGCAGATGATTGTCGAAGTAGCCGAAGCTGCGATCGTGGGTGGAAAAGCCGCCGGTCGATACGGTGGAGAACGCGTGGCCGATGGCGTCGAACAAGCTCATGCCGGCGGCCCAGTAGGCAGCCGTGCAGGCGATCGTGAGGCCCAGGTAGATGGTCCAAAGCGCACGCGCGGTTTCCTTGATGCGCGGCGTCATCTTGGTGTCCTTGACCGGCCCCGGGGTCTCGGCGCGCAGCAGCTGCATGCCACCGACGCCCAGCAGCGGCAGGATCGCCACGGCCAGAACGATGATGCCGCCGCCACCCAGCCACTGCAGCTGCTGGCGGTAGTAGAGGATGCTGCGGGGCAGGATGTCGATACCGGTCAGCACCGTCGCGCCCGTCGTCGTCAGCCCGGAAATCGACTCGAACACGGCCTGCGAAAACGTCATGCGCGGCGTGGTCGGAAACCAGAAAGGCAGCGCGCCGGCCACGCCGAGCACGGTCCAGAACAGGGCGACAACCAGGAAGCCATCGCGAATCTTGAGGTCCGCACGATTGCGCCGCACGGGTATCCACACCACGCAGCCGATCGCCAGGGTCGTCACGAAGCCGAGCATGAACGCGTCGAGCGCGGAATCGCCGTAGAACATTGAGACGCCGGCCGGCGGCAGCATCGTCAGCGAGAAGATCATCAGCAGCACGCCGATCAGGCGTTGCACCGCCGCGAAGCGATGACCGCGATGGGTATTCGGTGTCACCGTCAGAAACGAACGGCGCGGTTTCATACGCATTGCGGGTGACCCGTGTGCGCCGGCTTCATCGCAGTCGCGCCGTCAACATGTCGAATCACCCCCATGATCAGACCTAGCCGATGATGCCCGAATGTCTGTGTCGTGATCGCGTCATCGTCGGGCCCGGTTCACAGAAAGCCGATACCGACCTGGAACAGCTTTTCGACTTCACCGGCCTGGGACTTGTCCACGATGAACAGAATCACGTGATCCTCGGCCTGGATCACGGTGTCGTGATGGGCGATCAGCACATCGTCGCCACGCACGATGGCGCCGATGGTGGTGCCTTCCGGCAACTTGATCTGATCGAGCCGGCGACCGACCACCTTGGAGCTGTTGCGGTCTCCATGCGCCACCGCCTCGACGGCTTCGGCAGCACCCCGACGCAGGCTGTACACCCGCACCACGTCGCCACGCCGCACGTGCGCCAGCAGCGCCGAGACGGTGGCCTGCTGCGGCGATACCGCGATATCGATAACGCCGCCTTCGACCAGATCGACATAGGACAGCCGGTTGATCAGCGACAGTGCTTTCTTGGCGCCGAGCCGCTTGGCCAACATCGCGGAAAGAATGTTGGCCTCGTCGTCATTGGTGATCGCGCAGAAGACGTCCATGTCTTCGATGTTTTCCTCGACCAGCAGGTCCTCGTTGGCGGCATCGCCGCACAGCACGATGGCGCGACCCAATTGCTCGGAGAGGAAGCGCGCACGGTCACGGTTGCGCTCGATGATCTTGACCTGGATCGAATTTTCCAGGGCTTGCGCCAAACGCATGCCGATGTTGCCGCCGCCGGCCAGCATCACGCGCCGCACCGGGCGGTCGGCGCGTCGCAGCTCGGCCATGATCTTGGGAATGTGCTCGCGCGCGGCGACGAAGAAGACCTCATCCTCGACCTCGATGAGGGTGTCGCCTTCCGGCAGGATCGGCCGGCCACGCCGGTAGATCGCCGCCACACGTGCGTCCGCACCCGGCAGGTGGTTCGGCAGCTCGCGCAGCTGCTGGCCGACCAGCGGACCCCCATAGTAGGCCTTGACGCCGACCATGCGCACGCGGCCATCCGCGAAATCGACGACCTGCAGGGCGCCCGGATATTCGATCAGGCGGCGGATGTAGTCGGTGACCAGCTGCGCCGGCGAAATTCGCATGTCGACCGGAATCGCGTCCTGGCGGAACAGCGATTCTTCCGACAGGTATTCGCCCGAACGCACGCGCGCGATCTTGGTCGGCGTGTGGAACAGCGTGTAGGCGATCTGGCACGCGATCATGTTGGTCTCGTCGGACTCCGTGACCGCGATGATCATGTCGGCGTCCTCGGCACCGGCGCGGCGCAGCACATCCGGGAACGAGGCGTAGCCCTGCACCGTGCGGATGTCGAGCCGATCCTGCAGTTCGAGCAACAGCCCACCGTTGGTATCCACGACCGTGACGTCGTTCTGCTCGCCCGCGAGATTCTCGGCCAGAGTTGCGCCGACCTGACCTGCGCCGAGGATGATGATCTTCATGGGCGGCGAACCTTACGCCGGGAATTGTTGCGCCGCAAGATAAGTTTCGACAGTGGGAACGGGGGCAGCAGGCACTCGCCATGGCATCGAAATTGCGAACCGACACGGCCAATCGTCACGGCCGTTGCGGAGCCATTTCGCGGTGCCATCAGGCCGGTCGTGCCGAACAGGGTTTTGGGGTTGGTGAGGGGAAGCTGTGCTATGCGCAGTGTTGAGGGGGCGGTGATCCGCCCCCTTTTTTTCTTGGCGCGCCCGACACGGGTCTGCGGACTCATTTCGACGGCGCGGCCTCCGCACTTTCGGCCTTGCGCAGGCGCAGGTAGTAGAAGCCGTCGAAGTCCCCGCCCGGCGCGAGACGCCGCCCCAGCCGTGCCGGCACGCCCCATTCGGCCTCGATCGGAAATTCCTGCACATCGGCGGTGCACGCCATGAAGCGTTCGGCCACCGCAGCGCCTTCCGCGTCCAGGATCGAGCAGGTCGCGTAGACCAGCACACCGCCGGGCGCCAGCAACGGCCACAAGGCCTTGAGCATGCGCAACTGCCCCTGGGCCAGTCGCTCGACGTCATCCTCGCGACGCAACCACTTGATGTCCGGATGGCGGCGGATCACGCCGGTGGCCGAACAGGGCGCATCGATCAGGATGCGTTCGAACGCAGTGCCGTCCCACCATTGCTCAGGTTGCGCGGCATCACCGGCCACCACCTGCGCGCTCAGTCGCAGGCGGCGAAGGCTCTCATCGATGCGGATCAGGCGCTGCTTGTCGGAGTCCAGGGCCACCACCTGCGCATCCGGACAGCGTTCGAGAATGTGGGCGGTCTTGCCGCCGGGCGCCGCGCAGGCGTCGAGCACGCGCTGGCCCGGCTGCGCGTCCAGTAAGGCGGCGGCGAGCTGCGCCGAGGCGTCCTGCACCGAGGCGCTGCCGCGCGCAAATCCCGGAATCGCCTCGACCGGCTGCGGCTGCGCCAGCACCAGGGCTTCGGGCACGCCGGGCACGGTGTGCGCGTCCAGGCCCTGAGCGGCCAGACGCGCGCGATACGCCTCGCCGCTCATGCGTCGGCCGTTGACACGCAGCGTCATCGGTCCGGCCTGCTGGTTGGCCGCGATCACGCTTTCGGCGGCCGCGCCCCAGTCGGCTTCGATACGGCGCACCAGCCAGTCCGGATGTGAATGAACGATCCCCGGCGACTGCACTAGCGCCTCTTCGAGCTGCGCCTGCTCGCGCTGGTAACGACGCAGCAAGGCATTGATCAGCGCGCGCGGACGCGGCTGGTTGAGAATCGTGGTCGCCTCCACCGTTTCCTGGACGGCGGCGTGGGCCGGCACGCGCATCGAGCGTAGCTGATAGAGCCCCACGCGCAGCAGCGCATCGACTTCATCGTTGTCGATCGCGCGATCGGACATCGCATCGACCAGCGCGCCAAGCAAGCGGTAATCGCGGATCACGCCGTAGACCATGGCCTGCAACAGGGCGCGGTCACGCGGCGGCACCTGCGG
The DNA here is from genome assembly GCF_031846245.1 of Banduia mediterranea. Classification (NCBI taxonomy): domain Bacteria; kingdom Pseudomonadati; phylum Pseudomonadota; class Gammaproteobacteria; order Nevskiales; family Algiphilaceae; genus Banduia; species Banduia mediterranea. The sequence goes on from NZ_JAVRIC010000001.1 coordinate 267,045, forward strand.
CGCCTGCAGCAGGATATCATCGAGACTGCGCCCGCGCATGACGCGGGCGACGGCGCGGGCAGCGATCGCGCGTACGTTCTTCAAACGGGCTTCCTGTGGTATGACGCGGGCACGCGTTCATGCATCGGTGTGGCGCTATTGTAGTGGCCGCTGCGTGCGGCGGTCTTGGCCGCGCGCCCGCGATACGAAGAATCCGGACGGTGTTCCATGGCAGGTGGCGAAATGCGCGAGCAACATTCTTCGGTCGGCACTGCGCGCGCCAGTTGGCGCGGCCTGCCGGCCAGCGTCTGGGCGCTCGGTTTCGGGTCCTTGTTCATGGATATGTCGTCCGAACTGGTGCACAGCCTGCTGCCGCTGTTCATGAGTACCACGCTGGGCGCCAGCATGTTCGCGATCGGCGTGCTCGAAGGGGTGGCCGAAGCCACCGCGGCGATCACCAAGGTGTTTTCCGGTGCGCTCAGCGACCGCCTGGGACGGCGCAAGCCTCTGTTGATTGCCGGTTACGGGCTGGCGGCACTCAGCAAACCGGTATTTCCGCTGGCCGGCTCCATCGGCTGGGTATTCGCGGCACGCTTCGTCGACCGCATCGGCAAAGGCATACGCGGCGCACCGCGCGACGCCCTGGTCGCCGATGTCACGGCACCGCTCCAGCGTGGCGCGGCCTATGGTTTGCGCCAGTCGCTCGACTCCGTCGGCGCTTTTCTTGGGCCGATGCTGGCGGTGGCCTTGATGCTGGTGCTGGCCGGCGATCTGCAGGCCGTGCTCTGGATCGCCGTGCTTCCAGCCTTCATCTCCGTGCTCCTGCTTTGGGTCGCGGTCCGCGAACCGCAGGCTCAGGCCGCCGCGGAGGAACGCCGCCGGATTCCGCTGCGCCTTGCGGACATGCGGAGGCTGCCGGCGCGCTACTGGTGGGTGGTGCTGCTCGGTGGCGTGTTCACGCTGGCACGCTTCAGCGAAGCCTTTCTGATTCTACGGGCCCATGACGTGGGTTTGGGGCTGTCATTGGCGCCGTTGGTGATGATCGTGATGAGCGTGATTTATGCCGCCTCGGCTCTGCCGGCCGGGATCGCGGCGGACCGGATCAGCGCAAGGCATTTGCTGTTTGCCGGTCTGCTGGTGCTGGTTGCGGCGGACGTGATGCTGGCGCTTGCCACAGGGCCGGCGCTGGTGCTCATGGGCGCCGCCGTTTGGGGCTTGCACATGGGGCTGACGCAGGGCCTGTTCTCCAAGCTGGTGGCCGACACCGCACCCGCTTCGCTGCGCGCCACTGGATTCGGACTGTTCAATCTGGTCAGCGGCGGCGCCCTGTTGCTGGCCAGCCTGCTGGCCGGTCTGCTCTGGCAGCAGATGGGCGCTGCGGCCACGTTCATCGGCGGGGCTGCGTTCGCCGGCCTGGCAGCCTGCGGCCTGCTCGTGGTGGGCCGCAGGCCACGGCGATAGCCCAGCCAGCGTGGCGGTGCGCATCACCGGGGTCGACGAGCAGGGACGGTCCACCGAACTCAGCGTGAATCACGCGCCGCGTGATGCCGACCGACCCTCGCCCGCTTGCGGGAGAGCGGTGGGTGTCAGCGACTTCCCGCATGGCCTGCCGCCGGTCGCGGACTTGCTCGCCCCGTTGCTGGGTACGCTGACGATCTACGACCTCGCCGGGCATCCCTCGATGCCTGGTGGTGCCGGTCGAAGCCTTGCAACCGCCGAGCTGAAACCTGCTCAGGAAAAGCGCAGACCGTCCAAGGCGCGGCCGCGCACCGCATCGATTGCCGCCAGCGGCTTGCCGCCGGGCCATTGCAGGCGTTGCAGGCTGAGCACACCGTCGCCGGTGGCGACGTGAATGCCCTGGCCGTCGGAGGCCAGCACACGGCCGGGCTCGGTCGAGCCCGGCAGGCTCAGCGGCCGCGCTTCGAGAATGCGCACACGTTCGCCGTCCAGTTCGGTCCAGGCCATCGGTGCGGGGTTGTAGGCCCGTACCGAGCGCGCCAGGATCGGCGCCGGCTGGGTCCAGTCGAGCCGGGCTTCCTCCTTGCTGAGCTTGCGGGCGTAGGTCGCGCCTTCCGCGGGCTGCGGCTGGGAACACAGCCTGGCCTCGGCGCACTGTTGCACGGCTTCGACGATCAGCCGCGCGCCGAGCACGGCGAGCCTGTCATGGAGTTCGCCGCTGTTCATGGCCTCGTCGATCGGCAGCGCTTCGCGCAGCAGCATCGGGCCGGTATCGAGCCCCGCGTCCATCTGCATGATGGTGACGCCGGATTCACGGTCGCCGGCCAGGATCGCGCGCTGGATCGGCGCCGCGCCACGCCAGCGCGGCAGCAACGAGGCGTGGATGTTGAAGCAGCCATGCACCGGAACATCGAGCACCGCCTGCGGCAGAATCAGCCCGTAGGCCACCACCACCATCAGCTCCGGCGCGAGCGCGGCCAGTTCGTCGACCGCCTCGGGCGTGAAGCGTGGCGGCTTGCGCACCTCAAGTCCCAGCGTCTCGGCGCGCTGCCCCACCGCCGAAGCGCTGAGCTTGCGGCCGCGTCCGGAGGGCCGGTCGGGCTGGGTGTAGACCGCCAGGATGTCATGCCCCGCCGCGTGCAGCGCATCGAGCGCGATCACGGAGAATTCAGGGGTCCCGGCGAAGACGAGTCTCATCGATGTGCGGACGACAACGGCGAGTTTCGCGCAAAGACGCAAAGGCGCAAAGAAATAAGAAGCCGTTCTTCGTGTTGTGCCGTTCTTCGCGTCTTTGCGTCTTTGCGCGAGATCAATAGCCCTAGCCCTTGAATGACCCGGCTCACACCCGCGCCGCCGCCTTTTCGAGCTTCTTCTTGATGCGCTCGCGCTTGAGCGCCGAGAGATAGTCGATATAGAGCTTGCCGTCGAGATGGTCGATCTCGTGCTGCACACATTGTGCGAGCAGGCCTTCGGCTTCGATCTCGTAGGGATTGCCCTCGCGGTCCAGCGCCTTGAGGCGCAGTCGGTTGTAGCGCTGCACCTTGTCGCTGAAACCAGGCACCGACAGACAGCCTTCGTCCATGGCTTCCAGGTCCAGCGGTTCCAGAATTTCCGGGTTGATCATCACCATCGGCTCGCTCTGGCCGTCCTCGCGCGCACAATCCATCACCGCGAGCCGCAAGGCAATGCCGACCTGGGTGGCGGCGAGGCCCACACCGGGCGCGTCATACATGGTTTCGAACATGTCGTCGATCAGGCGTTGCAGCTTGCCGTCGAACTGTTCGACGGGCCGCGCCTTTTCGCGCAGGCGTGCGTCCGGATGGTGGAGGATCGTCATCAAGGCCATGTCAGCAAGCTCTTCGGCTTATTCCCGAGTCGACGTCGACGGCTAGAGTCGACAGCAACTGCCACCGCCAAGCATGTGCCGCCGCAGGGATTTATGACAGAATCCAGGGCGAAAGCCTGAGGGGGTGGCATCAATGCGCAAGTATAGCGGGTTCGCCGGTGACGGGCCGTTGCGGCCGGGTCGGTTCGCGGCGGGCATCCTGCTGGGCGCGGCGCTGGGCGGCTGCGCGACGCAGCCGGTGGCGCCGCCAGCGCCGTTGCCGATGGCTCCTCCGGCGAGCGATCCGGCGCCGATGACAGCGACCCCAGCGGCTGCGCCAATGCGCGAAACGGTCCGCCTGCGCGAAAGCGGAGCAGGCCGCTACGTGGTCAAGAAGGGCGACACGCTCTGGGATATCTCCCGATATTTCCTGCAGGACGCCTGGCAATGGCCGGAACTGTGGTACGTCAATGGTCAGGTCAGCAACCCGCATCTGATCTATCCCGGTGATGTGCTGACGATCACCTGGGTCGACGGACATCCGCAGCTGATGCGTGAATCCGGCGTTGCGATCGAACGTCTGTCCCCGCAGATCCGCGAAAGCGGGCTCGGCGATGCGATACCGGCGATTCCCTTGGAGGCGATTCGTGACTTCCTGCGTGGCCCGCGCATCGTTTCGCTGGAGGAACTCAAGGCCGCACCGTATGTGCTGGCGTTTCTGGACTCGCGCCTGATCGCAGGTGCCGGCGACGGCTTCTACGTCAAGAACCTGCCACGCGACGAGGCCTACAGCTATTCGGTGGTCAACGTGGGCGATGCCTATCGCGACCCGGAAACCGGCGACATCCTGGGTTACGAAGCCATACCCACGGCCGAAGCCGAGGTCCGTGACTATGGTTCACCGAGCACTGCCGAACTGGTCAGCAGCTATCGCGAGACGCGCATCGGCAATCGCCTGCTGCCGCGCGAGCTGGAACTGTTCGCCTCGAATTTCTATCCGCATTCTCCGGATGCCGAGCTCGGAGGCACCATCATTTCGGTGTTCGATGGCGTCTCACAGATCGGCCAGTACCAGATCGTGGCGATCAATCGCGGCACCGACCAAGGCCTGGAGCCCGGCCATGTGCTGTCGATCTTCCAGCGCGGGCGCAACGTCAAGGACCCCTACGACCCGGCCTCGCGCGTGCAACTGCCGGACCTCTACGCCGGCAACCTGATGATTTTCAAGGCTGATGCCCGTCTGTCCTACGGACTGGTCATGACTGCTGAGCGGCCGCTGCACGTGCTCGACAAGGTCGGCAAGCCGCACAGCGCCGCGCGCTGAGTCGCTCGTGACGCCGGACCAGCAACGCGCCTGGCTGACGCTGCTGCAGGCGCCCGGCGTCGGTCCGGCCGCCGGCCTGAGATTGCTGCACGCGCACGATTCCGCCGAGGCCGCCCTGGCGGCCGGTCCGCGCGCCTGGCGCGCCGCCGGGATCGCCGAAGCCCAGCACGCACCGCTGAAACAGCCGGACCCGGCGCAGATCGAGGCCAGCCTGGAATGGCTGCATGGCGCCAGCAATCGCCGACTGCTGACGATCGATGATCCGGACTATCCGGCGCGCCTGGTCGAAATCGCGCGCGCGCCGCTGGCGCTGTTCTGCCAGGGTGAGGCCAGTACCCTGGCACGCCCGCAGCTGGCCATCGTCGGCAGCCGCACCGCGACCGCGCAGGGCTTGGAGAATGCACGCGCCTTCGCGGCCGAACTCGTCCGCCACGGCCTGGTCATTACCAGCGGCTTGGCTCTGGGTATCGATGGCGCAGCCCATCAGGGTGCGCTCGATGGTGGCGGCAGCACGATCGCGATCTGTGGCACCGGTCTGGATCGCGTCTATCCGGCGCGGCATCGCGGATTGGCGCATCGCATCGTCGAAGACGGATGCCTGGTGTCGGAATTCGCACCCGGCACGCCCGCGCTACCGGAGCATTTCCCACGACGCAACCGCATTCTGTCGGGTTTGTCGCTGGGTGTGTTGGTGGTCGAAGCGGCGACGCGCAGCGGCTCGCTGATCACGGCGCGGCTGGCGGCCGAGCAGGGGCGCGAGGTGTTCGCAATTCCCGGTTCGATCCACAACCCGATGGCGCGCGGTTGCCACTCATTGATCCGGCAGGGCGCCAAACTGGTCGAAACGGCGCAGGATTTGCTTGATGAACTGGCATCGCAGCTCGGCGAACGGCGAGTCGTCAGGAACACCGCCCCATCGTCCGCGGCAGCGCTGACTGCAGCACAGCGTCGTGTTCTCAAGGTGATCGACGACGCACCGACAGCGTTCGATACGCTGGTCGACCGATCGGGCCTGGACGTGGCGTCCTTGTCGGCGGTGTTGCTGGATCTGGAACTTGCGGGATTCGCGGCAAGCCAACCGGGCGGCGCGTTCATTCGGTTGAAATCGGGCTAACGGCCATGCCGCCAAGCGGCACCCCGCAGAGCGCCCTCTCCCGCAAGCGGGCCAGGGTAGCTCGGCATCACGCGGTGCGTGATTCACACTAAAGTTCCAATCGCCTCGTGGCGAGCGGGACCCACGCACTCTTCCAGCTTGTACCGGCCGAACCTCGATGCACTGACGTCGGCGGGTTTTCACTGCACAATACGCCCATGAAAGAAAGCGTCCTCGATGTGCTGATGTATCTGTTCGAGAACTACATGGACGGTGAGTTCTCCGACGAAACCAATCACGAGACCTTGCGCGTCGAACTGGTCGGCGCCGGGTTTCCCGAAGACGAAGTCGACCATGCCTTCCGCTGGCTTGACGGACTCGCCGAACAGCGTCGCAACCTCTCGATCACCGGCGCACCCGGCGCCATCCGCATCTATGCCCGCTCCGAGCAGGCCCGTCTGTCGCGCGAATGTCGCGGCTTCGTGCTGTATCTGGAGCAGCTCGGCATCCTCACCGGGCTGACGCGCGAACTGGTCATCGACCGTCTGCTGCAAATCGAGGATGACATCGACCTGGAGCGCGTCAAATGGGTGGTGCTGCTGGTGCTCATCAACGAGCCCGGCGCCGAGGACGCGGCCGCCCAGGTCGAGGAAATGGTCTATTACGACGGCGATTTCCTGCACTGATTCCGGCGGCTGTCCAGCAACTGTCTGGGGCCGCCGGTACCGGTCAGGCAAAGGTCCGCGCCGGGTGGCGCACTGGACAAACCCTGACCGCGGCCCGTATAAGCTCGCGCCCTAGACATTTTTTTCTACGCACCCTGCGGGCGAATGAGCAAGAACCTGGTCATCGTCGAATCGCCAGCCAAGGCGAAGACGATCAAGAAATATCTCGGCAGCGACTACGAAGTCCTGGCCTCCTACGGCCACGTGCGCGATCTCGTGCCCAAGGACGGCGCCGTCGACACCGAGCACGGCTTCGCGATGAAGTACCAGGTCATCGATCGCAACGAGAAACACGTACGCGCCATCAGTCAGGCGCTGAAGAGTGCCGACACCCTGATTCTCGCAACTGACCCTGACCGCGAAGGCGAGGCCATCGCCTGGCATCTGGTCGAGCTGTTGCATGAAAAGAAGCAGCTCAAGGACAAGCCGGTCAAACGCGTGGTGTTCTACGAGATCACCAAGCGCGAAGTGCAGAAGGCCATCGCCGAACCGCGCGAAATCGCGAGCCCCATGGTCAATGCCCAGCAGGCACGGCGCGCGCTCGACTATCTGGTGGGCTTCAATCTGTCGCCGCTGCTGTGGCGCAAGGTATCGCCCGGCCTGTCGGCCGGTCGCGTGCAAAGCCCGGCACTGCGCCTGATCTGCGAACGCGAAGAAGAGATCAAGGCCTTCATTCCGCGCGAGTACTGGACCGTGGAGGCGCGCGTCGACAAGGATGGCCAGAAGTTCTCGGCACGTCTGGTCGAATATTCGACGCGCAAGGTCGAGCAGTTCACGATCACCTCGGTGGTCGGCGCGATGGGCGCCAAGAGTGCACTGCTCAAGGCGGCCGACGGCAAGCTGCTGGTCGCCAAGGTCGACAAGAAGCAGCGGCGCCGCAATCCCTCGCCGCCGTTCACGACCTCGACCCTGCAGCAGGAGGCCAACCGCAAGCTCGGCTTCACCGCGCAGCGCACCATGCGCGCCGCGCAGCAGCTCTACGAAGGCACCGAGATCGACGGCGAGACGGTCGGCCTGATTACCTATATGCGTACCGACTCGGTGAATCTGGCCCAGGACGCCCTGCAGGAGATACGCGAGACCATCGCCGGCAAATACGGCGCCGGCTCGGTTCCGCCCGAGCCACGTCATTTCAAGGCAAAGTCCAAGAACGCGCAGGAAGCGCATGAGGCGATCCGTCCCACGGCGGCCTCGCGTCTGCCGGAGCACATCGCGCGCGCGCTGCCGCCGGATCAGGCCCGTCTCTATGAGCTGATCTGGAAGCGTGCCGTCGCCAGCCAGATGACGCAGGCGGTGTACGACACCGTCACCGCCGAGCTGCGCGCGGGGCCGGATCATGCCTTCCGCGCCAATGGTTCGGTGTTGGTGGAGCCCGGCTTCATCGCGGTTTATACCGATGGCAAGGATCAGCCGGACGACGAGGACGACGAGAAGCGCCTGCCGGTGCTGGTCCAGGGCGAGACCGTCGAACTGATCGACGTGATCCCCGACCAGCATTTCACCGAGCCGCCACCGCGCTTCACCGAAGCGAGTCTGGTCAAGACGCTCGAGGAGTACGACATCGGCCGGCCGTCGACTTACGCCACGATCATCTCCACGCTGCAGTCGCGCGACTACGTGCGGCTCGAAGGCAAGGCCTTCACGCCGACCGACGTTGGCATGATCGTCAACCGCTTCCTGACCGAGCATTTCACGCGCTACGTGGACTACGATTTCACCGCCAAGCTCGAGGACAACCTCGACGCGGTGTCGCGCGGCGAGAAGGAATGGGTGCCGCTGCTCGAAGAGTTCTGGGGTGACTTCAAGCCCACGGTCGACCTGAAGCAGGAACTCAAGCGCCAGGACGTGGCGGAAACGCGCGAACTGGGTACCGATCCCGAATCCGGCAAGCCGGTCACGGCACGCCTGGGCCGCTATGGGCCGTTCGTGCAGATCGGCACCAAGGACGACGAGGACAAGCCGCGCTTCGCCAGCCTGCGTGCCAACCAGCGCATCGACACAATCACGCTGGATTCCGCGCTGGCCCTGTTCGAACTGCCGCGCACGCTCGGCGAGACCGCCGACGGCACCGAGGTCCAGGCCAACATCGGCCGCTTCGGCCCCTACGTGCGCATCGGCAAGACCTTCGTCTCGATGAAGAAGGACGACGATCCCTACACGATCGAACTGCCGCGCGCGCTGGAACTCTACGAAGCCAAGCTCGCCGCGCTGGAAGCGGCCACGATCAAGACCTTCGCCGCCAGCGAAGTGCGGATCATCAAGGGCCGTTTCGGACCCTACATCACCGACGGTTCGCGTCGCGGCAAGATTCCGCGTGGCGAAGAACCCGAATCGCTGAGCCTGGCGCGCTGCGAGGAACTGCTCGCCGAGCAGGCGCCGGCCAAGAAGGGCGCGAAGAAGAGCGCCAAAAAGACCGCAGCGAAGAAAGTCGCCAAGAAGGCGACGGCGAAAAAGGCACCGGCCAAGAAGCGCGCGGCCAGGAAAGCAGCTGCCAAAAAGGCGGCTGGCTGATCCGGCGCGGTTTCGGCCGCGCCACGGCAGTGGGCTGGCGGACCGAAGCGCGGTTACACTGCCTGCCGATATCCAAACCGTGTAAGGCCACCGGCTCTTGAGCGAATTCTCCGAATCCAGTGCTTCGCTCGCGGCGCGTCACTACACGCGCCAGTCGCCGCGGCTGTCGCCGCAGCGCGCCGCGCGGGTATTGCGGCGCGGCGGCGTCATCGCCTATCCAACCGAAGGCGTCTGGGGTCTGGGTTGCGACCCTGACAACGCGCTCGCATGCGAGCGCATCCTGATGATCAAGAACCGGCCCTGGGAAAAGGGCCTGATCCTGGTCGCGAACGATTTCGACCAGCTGATGCCCTGGATCACCCTGCCGTCGAATTCCGCGATCCGCCGCGCCGCGACCACCTGGCCGGGTCCGGTGACCTGGCTGTTTCCCTGCGCCGATGACTGCCCGCTGTGGCTGAGCGGCGACCACGACACCATTGCCGTACGCATCAGCGACCACCCGGTCGTGCGCGCGCTGTGCCACTACTTCGGCGGCGCCATCGTATCGACCAGCGCCAATCGTGCCGGCCGCGATCCGGCCCTGAGCGCGACGCGGGTGCGCCTGCAGCTACGCTCCGAAATCGATGGCCTGGTACCCGGCCCGCTGGGAGGTCTTGAGGGCCCCACGCCGATCCGCGACGTGCGCAGCGGATTCATGCTGCGGCGGTAAAGCCGGAGATCCAGGACCGTATGAGCGATGTGACCGACGCCCGCGCCGTCGAATCCTATCTGCGCGGACTGCAGAACCGGATCTGCCGCGAACTGGAGCGACTCGACGGCGAGGCGCGCTTCGTCGCGGACCCATGGCAACGCGAGGAAGGCGGCGGCGGCGTAAGCCGCATCCTCTCGGACGGCGCAGTGTTCGAGCGCGCCGGTGTCGGCTTTTCGGATGTATACGGCTCGCAGCTGCCGCCATCGGCCAGTGCGGCGCGCCCCGAGCTGGCCGGTCGCGGATTTCGTGCGATGGGCGTTTCGCTGGTGATCCACCCGCGCAACCCCTATGTGCCCACAGCCCATGCCAATGTGCGTTTCTTCATTGCCGAAAAGCCGGGCGAGGTCCCGGTGTGGTGGTTCGGCGGCGGCTTCGATCTGACGCCGTACTACGGCTTCGAGGACGACGTACGTCATTGGCACCGGCAGGCACAGGCCGCCTGCGCGCCGTTTGGCGAACATGTGCATCCACGGCTCAAGTCCTGGTGTGACGACTACTTCCACCTCAAGCACCGGAACGAGCCGCGCGGTGTCGGCGGCCTGTTCTTCGACGACTGGCAGGAGGGCGGATTCGATCAGGCCTTCGGCCTGATGCGCAGCGTCGGCGATCATTTCCTGCCGGCCTATGTGCCGATCGTCGAGCGCCGCAGTGCCATGCCCTATGGGCAGCGCGAACGTGAATGGCAGGCGCTGCGACGCGGCCGCTACGTGGAGTTCAACCTGGTCTGGGATCGTGGCACCTTGTTCGGTCTGCAGAGTGGCGGCCGTACCGAATCCATACTGATGTCGATGCCGCCGCAGGTGGCCTGGCGCTATCGCCACGAACCGGTCGCGGCCTCGCCCGAAGCCGAACTGCTGGAGAAGTTCCTCAAGGTTCGCGACTGGGTCTGAAGCGTATTCATCCGGCCGACAGTCGGTGTTCGATAAGGTGGAACTATCTATAAGGGCTGTTTGTATAGTTCTGATACATTGAACACATGACATTGACTGAACTTCGCTATCTGGTGAATCTCGACAAGGAACGGCACTTCGGCCGTGCCGCCGAGCGTTCATTCGTTTCGCAGCCAACCCTGTCGGTGGCCCTCAAGAAACTCGAGGACGAACTTGGCGTGATGCTGTTCGAGCGCAATCGCGGCGAGGCGCGGCCGACTCCGGTCGGCGTGCGCATCATCGGGCAGGCCAAGCGGGTGCTGGCCGAGGCCGCGCTGGTCGGAGACCTCGCCAAGGAAGGGCGTGACGAACTGGTCGGGCCCCTGCGGTTCGGCGCGATCTACACCGTAGGCCCCTATCTGCTGCCATATCTGATCCCGATCCTGCGCCGAAATGCGCCGATGATGCCCCTGGTCATCGAGGAAAACTTCACCTCGGTGCTACTGGAGCAACTGCGCAACAACGAGCTCGACGTGGCCATTCTGGCGCTGCCGATCGACCTGAACGGCCTGCAATCCTGGCCGCTGTATGACGAGGATTTCGTGGTCTTGCTGCCACCGGACCATCACTGGACCGAGGAGCACTCGATCACCGCGCGACGCATGAGCGAGGAGCCTCTGCTCCTGCTCGGGCCCGGTCACTGCTTTCGCGATCAGGTGCTAGAAGCCTGTCCCAAGTGTGTCGATGCCGATGGTGACGGCCCCAAGCCGCAGACCGGGTCGAGCCTGGAGACGATCCGACACATGGTGGCCAGCGGCCTGGGCATCACCGTTCTGCCGCAGTCATCGATCGAAAACCGACCGCAGGAGCCGAGCCTGCTGGTCGCCAAGCCGTTCGCGCCGCCGGCACCATCACGCCGCATCGCCTTGATCTGGCGCAAGACGTTTCCGAGGACCAAGGCGATCGAGGTGCTGCGTGCGGCGATACTCGAATCCCGGATGAAGGGTGTGCGGTTTGTGGAAGAACAAGGGGAGGCCGCCTGATCGTCGATCAGCGGCGAATAGTCCGCCGGAAGGGGGTAGACACCATGAAACTGTCAGGAAAACGTCCCAGGAATCTCGGCGTGCGTGAGGGTCGTCTCGCGCCATGTCCCAACAAGCCGAATTGTGTCAGCAGCCTCTCGGGTGCCGGAGAAGGCAGTTCGATCGAAGACAATCCGCAGCACGTCCATCCGTTCCGGTTCGTCGGCGATCCGCTGGCGGTGATTCCGCGCTTGCGGCAGATCGTCGAGAGCTGGCCGCGCGCCACGGTGGTCACGGCGGACGAGCGCTATCTGCACGCCGAGTTCGAATCGCGGCTCCTGGGCTTCGTCGACGATGTGGAGTTCTACGTGATGCCCGACCAAGGCACCATCCATGTGCGCTCGGCCGCGCGCCTAGGCTATTCGGATTTCGGGGTCAATCGAGCCCGCATCGAAGAGCTGCGCGAACGCTTCGAAAGCTGACCGGCGGCGAGCGGTCGCGCTCAGTTGGCGACGCCGAGCGCGCGCAGGGTATCGAGGTTCAGGTAGGCATCGACCGGCAGCTTGTGGCTACGCTGATAGGCGTTCACAGCCGCCATCGTGCGTGGGCCCACCTTGCCGTCAATCGGACCCGGATCGTGCCCGGCACTCTTGAGCGCACGCTGCAGACGCTTGATCGTGCCCGGGCTCATGTTGGTCTCGCACAATACCGGCCGCCATTCGAGCTGCGAAGCCGACACCAGTTGCTTGACCGGCAAGCTCGATGTCTGCTGCGGCACCTGCACGCGCCGCACCTGACCGGGTGAGCTGAGCTCCCGCACGGTCATCTGCGAGGTCTGCGGTGCGACGGCGACCCGCCGGACCTGTGCCGGCCGATCGATCACGCGCCGCGTCACCGTGCGGTACTCCGCAGGAATCTCGACCTGGCGGACCTCCGGCGTGCGCCGCATCACGCGCCGCGTCACCGTGCTGTACTGGGCCGGTTCCTCGACCAGGCAGTAGATCTGCCCGGTGCCATAATCCTGCCGCTCGATCGGCCCACGTCCCGGCTTCCATACCTGCCGCGCCGGCGCGATCATGATGCGTTCGTTCTGGGTTTCGTAGACCGGTTCGGTGGTCACATAGCGTGTCGAGGCCGGACGCACCAGAACCTGCTCGGTCACGGTCTTGAACGTGGCCGGAACCACTTCCAGCCGTTCGTAGGCTTCCTGCGTGGTGAAGCTGCGTGTTCCGGTGGTGTACTGCGGCGGGATCACTTCGTAGCGTTCGTACGCAGGCTGGGATACGTAGTCACGCGTCACCGTTTCGTACCGCTCCGGTGTCCGCACCAGGGCGTAGCACTCTCCGGCGCGTGCCGCCGGCAGCGGCGGAATCGATGGACTGGGGGCGACCATGCTGGCGTCGGTGTACGGCGTCACCGAGGTTTCGACATAGCGTGTCGGCTCCACCGAGGCGGTGGAATACAACACCCCCGAATCGACCGTCTGCCAGCTCGAAAAGTTGCTGGCGTCGGTGCTGGTGGCCACCGTGTTCCAGCTCGAATAGCCTCCCGTCGAAGCGGCGGCATTCACGTAGCCGCCGCCATCGAGGGCTGCGCTGCGCTGGTACATTGCCAGGCGCTCGGCCGTGCGCTGTTGTTCGATCTCCGCATTGGTCTGCTCGCGGAAGGTCGGCGTATCCAGAATCTCGGACCGCCGATTCTCGAATTCGAAGGCGGGGTTGGGGGGTGGCTGCGCGGTACGGGCCGTCGTCACATAGGGGGGCGGGATCGTGGACTCACGCAGGTAGGCACTGTCCTCGCTGAGGTAACGGTCGCTCGCACAGGCGCCCAGTGCAAGGGTCGCCAGCAAGGCGCCGCTAAGCCTTCGATCATGCAATGACATACATCTCCCTTGATCCCCATCGCGCCGGCCGGTCAACGCCCCTGCATGGTAGCGATGCCGCCCAAGTTTCGTCTAACGATGATTGCGACGTGCGCTGCCCCCGAGGAAGAAAGAGACAGTAGGGCGGGAGATGGAGGAAGGAGGTCGCGCAAATTTTTGGCGGCAATGACCCCGCACTCTAACGTGACCCACCGGACCGACTCGCCCCCCAGATTGCTTCCTTCGAGAGCGCACGTTGAACCGGCCGACAGCGATTGATCGCCATCAGGCTTTTTCGGTTCGGCATCCGCCTGGGCGTGGTCGGTCAGTGACGTCCACGGGCAGTCGGCGGCTCAAGGCCACCCGAGAGACGCTGTTCGATGCCGTGCAAGGCGAGCTGACGGCCAGCCATGTCTTCGTGCTCAGAGAACTGATGGCCCACAAGCTTTTGCGAACCGTCTTCTACATGCTCAGCCGCAACCAGCCGTACCGAAACACCGTCGTCGATTACCAAGCCCGCAGCGTCAAACGCAACGCGCCCCGTTGGATCAAGGCCCTGACTCAGTACGGCTTCATCGCCACCCAAGCCTGACCCCGCGCCGCGCTGGCCCCAGATGACCGCCGTCGGTCAGAGAGAATTATGCCCGGAAGCGGGTCGCTCGCAGCCGCGAGCGGTCCCCTCTCCCGCAAGCGCGCGAGGGTCGGTCGGCATCACGCCGCGCGTGATTCACGCTAAAGGCCCTTGAGGGCCTGTTCGACGAACGGCGGCAAGGCGAAGGCGCCACGGTGAATCGCTGCCGAGTAGTAGCGGCAGTTCAGTGCTGCAATCGCGGCTTCGTCGAGACGCTGCGCCAGGGGCTCGCCGGACTTGCAGGCCAGTGAGGCGCTCCACCAGCCGCTCGGGTAGATCGTCTGCGGGAAGTGCAGAAGCTGAGTCTGCGCAAAACCGCTGTCGCGCATGGCGCGATGCATCGCCGTGATCAGTTCGAGATGCAGCAGCGGTGATTCCGATTGATGCACCAGAATGCCGTCGGCCTTGAGCGCCTTGATGCAGTCGGCGTAGAAGCGCTTGCCGAACAGGCCTTCGGCTGGTCCGATCGGGTCGGTGGAATCGATGATCAGTACGTCGATCGATTTCGCCGGGGCGTCCTTCATCCATTGAATGCCATCGCCGAAGTACAGTTCGGCCCGCGGGTCCTCGTTGGATTCGCACAGTTCCGGGAAGTACTGTTCGGACAGACGTGTGACGCGTTCATCGATCTCCACCTGCACCGCCGATTCGACCTCGGGATGCTTGAGCACCTCACGCAAAGTGCCGCAGTCGCCGCCGCCGACGATGACCACGCGCTTGGGTGCCGGATGGCTGTTCAGCACCGGGTGCGACATCATCTCGTGGTAGAGAAAATTGTCGCGAGTGCTCACCATGGTGCAGCCGTCGATCGTCATCAGGTAACCGAAGGTTTCGGTACGGTAGATGCCGATCGTCTGATAGGGCGTGGTCTCGCTGTGTACGGGCTGGCCGAGCTTCAGCGAAAACGCGAGTCCGGTGTTGTCGTCCGACTCGGTGAACCAGGATTGATCTAGGGACATCGGCAGTTTCCAGGGCGCGGCTTTTCGAGCGCGCGAGTATAGGGGCAGCGCATGTTCACCAATATGAAGGACGCAATTCAAGCATGAGCAACTGGGCCGCGACCGACGCGCGAGCGCAATACAACATCCCGTTCTGGGGTGAAGGCTACTTCGACGTGAATGCGGTCGGGCATGCGGTGGTGCGGCCGCATCGCGACAACGGCGCCGAGGTCGATCTGTACGAACTGGCCCGCCGGCTGCCGCAGGAAGGCCTGGACCTGCCGGTACTGGTGCGCTTCAAGGACATCCTGCACGACCGCGTCGACGCCTTGGCGGACGCGTTTTCGGGCGTCATCGGGGAACTGGGTTACGGCGGGCGCTATACCGCCGTCTATCCGATCAAGGTCAATCAGCAGGCCGACGTGGTCAAGGCCATTGTGGCGCACGGCGGGGCCCGCGTCGGCCTGGAAGCCGGCAGCAAGCCGGAACTGGCCGCCGTGCTGGGGCTGGCCCCGGCCGATAGCGTCATCGTGTGCAATGGCTACAAGGACCGCTCATACATTCGGCGGGCACTGATCGGCACCAAGCTGGGTCACCGCGTCTACATCGTCGTCGAGAAACTGTCGGAACTGCCGATCGTGCTCGCCGAATCCAAGGCGCTGGGAGTCTCACCGCTGCTGGGTCTGCGCGTGCGCTTGTCCTCCAAGTTCGCCAGCACCCAGCAGAACACTGGAGGCGAGAAGTCGAAATTCGGCCTGACGCCGCCGCAGATACTGGCGGCGGTCAACATGCTGCGCGAGGCCGGACAGCTGGATACCGTGCGCATGGTCCACTTCCACCTCGGCTCTCAGGTCGCCAACGTGCAGGACATCGCGCGCGGCTTGCAGGAAGCGGCCCGTTTTTACGTGGAGTTGCGACAGCTCGGCGCGCCCGTTGACACGGTGGACGTGGGCGGCGGGCTGGGTGTGGACTACGAAGGGACCCGCTCACGCAGCCTGTGTTCGATGAACTATTCGCTGCGCGAGTACGCGCGCAATATCCTGCGCGCCTTGCAGGAAATCTGCGCCAGCACCGGCGAGCCGGAGCCGAATGTGATCTCCGAATCCGGCCGCGCGCTGACGGCGCATCACGCGGTATTGATCAGTTCCATCATCGATCAGGAAACGGTGCCGGATCATGACTTGCCAGCGCCGCCGGCCGACGCCCCGGCGATCCTGCGGGATTTCTTCGCGCTGTTCGACGAAATCGACTCACAGGGGCCGATCGAGTCGCTGCACGATGCCGCGCATTTCCTGGGCGAGGCCCAGGGCCAGTACGCGCATGGGCGTCTCGATCTCGAACAACGCGCCTATGCCGAACGGGCCTACTACGCGGTGGCGCGTGCGGCGATCCCACGGCTGGATGCCTCGATCCGTGCTCATCGTGAAACGATCGACGAGCTTCAGCTCAAATTGTCCGCGAAGTACTTCTGCAATTTCTCGCTGTTCCAGTCGCTGCCGGACGCCTGGGCGATCGAACAGGTCTTTCCGATCCTGCCGCTGCACCGTTTGGATGAAGTCCCGGCCGTGCGTGCGCGCCTGTGCGACCTCACCTGCGATTCGGACGGACAACTCGAACATTACGTCGATCGGGAAGGTGTGATGCCGACCCTGGCGATGCACAAGCTGCGTGAAGGCGAGCCCTACCTGGTCGGCTTTTTCATGGTGGGTGCCTATCAGGAAATTCTGGGCGACATGCACAACCTGTTCGGTGATACCAATGCCGTCAACGTGGTGTTGACCGACGACAGTTGGCGGCTGGAAGACGCCGAGTACGGCGATCGCACCGACGAACTGCTGCGCTATGTGCATCTGGCGCCGGAGGAGTTGGCGCAGAGTTACCGCCACAAGTTCGAGAACCTGGATATATCCGCCGAGGAAAAGACCGAATTGCTGGCGGAGCTCGACGCGGGCCTCAGCGGCTACACCTATCTGAGCTGAGAGCGCCGGGTCGAATTGTGTCGACGCCCGCCAACGAAAGCTATGGATTGCTCAGCGATGACGATGATGTGCTCCTGTTCAAGGACATTCCGGAGTCCGCCTGCCGCCATTTGCCACGCAATTTTCTGATCCATCTGGTCGCTCTGGGGGCGATCAGGACCGGTGATCTGCTGGCCTCGCCGAAGCTGGTCTTGTCGTGGTTGTTGCACGCCGCCGGTGTGCCGGCCGCCTTCAGTGCCTGGCTGGTACCGATTCGCGAGTCCGATTCGATGGCGCCGCAGATTCTGGTGGCGCATTGGATCCGCAAGGCGCCGCGTCGAATGAACTACTGGGTGTTCGGCGGTCTGGTTCAGGCGCTGGCGCTGCTCGGAATCTGGGCGGCGGTGGCGGGTTTGCCGCCGCTCGCCGCCGGTTTCTCCTGAGTCTCTTTCGAAATTCCCGAACGAGGCTGATTTTCTCACCGGCGATTTCGGCGAAAAAGAGAAGCGCGGGTGTTGCCATTGACAGCACACCCGCTCAATGAATACTGCCCTGCGCGAAGGCCTGACGCAATTCCATCGTCGTTTCCAGCAGGAGCTGGTGCCCTTGGTGGAAGCCAATCTGGGCCCGCATCTGACGCCGACGACAGACTTCGGAGTCGGGCCCGTCCTCACCCAGGCACGGAAAGGGCCGCCACGCCTATAATGCCCGCGACCAAGGCAAACATTGCCCAGAAGCCGCCAGCAAACAGGACCAATGCCACTCCGGCCGCCCGGCCTTTGGACCGCCTGATCACGTGGTCGGGATGACGTTCCACTTGGGGATCCAATCGGTCCAAGTGAGCCTGGAGATTCTTTCTTCGGAGCCCGCGACCGGTAAGACGTGCCAGCAGATAACCCATAGGGACCGTTGCCCATGACCATTCGCAGTCTCGACGACGTGCGCGCCACCGAAGCCCGCAGCCTGGTCGACCAGCCCTTGCCGGCTTCGACCTACGAACTGCTGCGCAACAGCGCCAAGGCCTACGGCGGCAAGCCGGCCCTGAGTTTCTTTCTCGAAGGCAAGCAGTACGAGCGAGCCCGCAGCTACAGCTATCGCGATCTGTTCGAGCAGGTGACGCGTTGCGCCAATCTGTTCGGCCGTCTTGGCGTGGGATCCAGCGATGTCGTCGCCTACCTGCTGCCGAACCTGCCGGAAACGCACTTCGTCCTGTGGGGTGGCGAGACCGCCGGTATCGCCTTCGCCGTCAATCCGCTGCTGGAACCGCCGCAGGTCGCCGAGCTGCTCGACGCGGCCCAGGCCAGGGTTCTGGTCACCATCGCGCCGCTGCCGGTGCCGGGCGCGGACCTGTGGGACAAGCTTCTGCCGTTCCTGCCCCGGGTCGGATCACTGCGGCATATCCTGCGCGTGGACCTGGCCGAGCATCTGGACTTCAAGCGCAAGCTCGCGCTCAAGGCGCTGCGTTTGCGAGAAAAGCTGCCCCGATCCGTCGGAGCCGCTCTAGTCCACGACTTTCACACCGAGCTGGCGCGCGAATCCGGGAACCGCCTGAACTCCTGCCGGCAGATACGAGGCGACGAGATCGCCTCGTATTTCTGCACCGGCGGCACCACCGGCAGCCCCAAGATCGCGACCCGCACCCACCGCAACGAGATCGCCGACGCCTGGGCCGCCGGCAGCGTCGTCGACGACGGTGTCGGGCTCGGCAAGGTCGTCTACTGCGGCCTGCCCCTGTTTCACGTCAACGCGACCCTGGTGACCGGCCTGCTGCCGTTCATGAAAGGGGCACATGTCGTACTCGGCTCGCCCCAAGGCTATCGTGGCGAGGGCGTGATCGAGAATTTCTGGAAGATCGTGCAGCACTATCGCGTCAATTTCTTCAGCGGCGTGCCTACGTTGTATGCCGGCTTGCTGCAGGTGCCCTTGGGCAAGGCGGACGTGTCGAGTCTTGAGTTCGGCCTGTGCGGCGCCGCGCCAATGCCGCTGGAAGTGTTCCGACGCTTCGAGCAGACCACCGGCATTCGCATCCTCGAAGGCTATGGTTTGACCGAAGGCACTTGCGTCAGTTCGGTCAATCCGCCCGAGGGCGAACGACGCATCGGCTCGATCGGCCTGCGGATTCCCCATCAGGACATGAAGGTGCTGATGCTCGATGAGGAAGGCCGCTATGTGCGTGATGCCGAGGTCGATGAGCCGGGTGCGATCGCGATCTCCGGGCCGAACGTGTTTGCCGGTTACCTCGACCCGGCCCAGAACGAGAAGCTCTGGATCGACTGCGGCGACGAGCGGCGCTGGCTCAATACCGGCGATCTCGGCCGCCAGGATGCGGACGGCTATTTCTGGCTGACGGGGCGCAAGAAGGAGCTGATCATCCGCGGCGGGCACAATATCGACCCGGCATCCATCGAGGAGCCGCTGCACCGGCATCCGCAGGTCGCGCTCGCCGCCGCGGTGGGCCGGCCCGACGCGCACGCCGGCGAGCTGCCGGTGGCCTATGTGCAGCTCAAGCCGGGCGCCTCGATCGACGAGCCGTCCCTGCTGGCCTACGCCGAGCGCGAGATCGGCGAACGCGCCGCACGTCCCAAGGCGATCCATATCATCGACCCGATGCCGCTGACGCCGGTCGGCAAGATCCACAAGCCGGCCCTGAAGCTGCGCGAAGTCGAGAACCTGGTGCGCGAGGAGCTGGCCGGCATCGCCGATTTGCAACTCGAAGGACTGCAGGTGCGGCAGGACAGCCGTCGCGGTATCGTCGCCGAGGTGCGCGCGCGCGCGCCCGCCGCGACTGCGGAAGCGCTGCGGGCGAACCTTGGCCGTTATGCCTTTGCAGTCGATCTGAACATGGAGACGGGCGCGGCCTGATGAGGCACGGCAATCGGGCCCCTTCGGCAAAGCGGGCTTTCGTGCTGGCAGGTTCGGTGCATGAGTTCAGCCACCGCTAGTCACTCTGTGCCGTCCATCCGCTGGAGCGTTTCGATGCTGGTAGAAGCCCGTCTGCTCGTCCTTGTGATGGTCGTCGGATCGCTGATGCTCGGCGCCTGTGGCGCGCAGGAAACACCGATCGATCCCGCCGAGGCGATCGAAGGCTGCTTCTGGGTGGGCCCCTATACACTCGAACGCGAGCAGACCAACACCGCGTTTCCCGACAGCGGCGCTACCTATTGGTCCGCCCGTTTCACGGTGCCGGACGGCGCGAAACTGCGGCTGCGTGGTCGTTACCCGCATGCGCGCTACATGTCGTTCGTGAGCTACAACAGTCTCAAATCGCCCACCGATTCGATCTACGATACGCAGATCTCCCCGGAGACTGACCATTTCAACCCGTTCCGTCCCGGCGTGCGCCGCGACGTGGAGTCACGCGCCTACGGGCTCGATGTGCTGCCCCAATCGCCCCCCGACGGCGCGCGCGCGGAGAACACGATCTATGCCGACCCGCGTTTCGACGGCCAGGTTTCGCTGTTCTATCGGATCTATGTGCCGGATCAGGGGCTCGACGCGACCGGTGGAACCGGGCTGCCGGATGTGGAGCTGGTTCAGGCGAACGGCTCGGTGCTGCATGGACAGCCGGCCTGCGATGCGCTGCAGGTGGATCGGCACTTGCTGGTGAGCTCGTCCGGCCGACGCTGGGTCTATACCATGGTGCGCGAACAGCCGTGGCGGGCCGAGACCTTTCCTGCGCAATCGCGGCCGGAATGGCGCGCGTTCTACAACACCTTCTACTTCCAGCGCTGTACCTATCTGGGCTGGTGCGGCGGGCAACCCGAGCGCAGCGGCGGGGTCTTCAGCAATCCCCAGAACGGTTATCTGACGCTGATGGCAAATCGGCGATTCGGGCCATTGCTGGTGCTGGAAGGGCGCATGCCGGACACGCCCCGGACCCGCAGCGGCACGAAGTTGATGCCAGCGGCGCAGTTGCGTTACTGGTCGCTGTGCACCAATGAAACCTTCACTCAAAAGGTGACCGACTGCCTCTACGACGAGCAGGTGCCTCTGGACCAGACCGACAGCTACATCATCGTCGCCTCCCGCGCGCAAGACCGCCCCGACAACGCCCGCCGCGAGTGCGGAATCGCGTGGCTGGAATGGCCTGCTGTCGGCGACGGCGCGGGGCACCCGGACGACATGCTGGTGCTGCTGCGCAACATGCTGCCGTCGCCGGACTTCGAGCATGCCGTCCAGGCCACGCGTGCGCCCGGTGACGCGCGCGAACACATGCAGGCCTATCTTCCGGAACCGCGGTACATGAACGGCAGCGAGTTCGCCCTGCTGGGCTGTGACGCTGAATCGCAGTGAACGAGGTCGCGTAGGCAGGTCCGCGGCAAAAGCCTTGGGGTCCAGTTCATCGGCCAGAGCCTGGGCGCGCGCCAGGTCGTCCAGCGTGAAGCCGATGCGCTGTTGGGTCAGCCGCCGTGCCAGCCAGCCAGCCGTGGCCGTTGCAGTAGAACTGGAGCCGGAACGGACACCACGTCGGCACCCGCAGGTAGCACAGCCCGACTTCCTCGTCCATGAAGTAGAAGTGAACAGACCACCGCCTGAAGGCGGTGGTCTGTTCACTACACGCTTTGCTGCCCGCGTGACGTCGGCTCCGGTTGGCATCTATCGGACCTGTCAGGCACAAAAAACCCCGCATTTCGCGGGGTTATGATGTGCTTCCGGTCTGACTTGGAACGCCTCGGAAGCGGTGTTGGCTGGGGGACTAGGATTCGAACCTAGATAGGCAGAGTCAGAGTCTGCAGTCCTACCATTAGACGATCCCCCAATTGGGAGTCCCAAGCGTAATGATCCGGCGGCGACGTTCAAGCCGCCGCCGGAATGGTCGTTAGCGCTTGGAGAACTGAACGCCGCGGCGGGCTTTGTGACGACCGATCTTCTTGCGCTCGACTTCGCGCGAATCGCGGGTCACCAGACCGGCGGCACGCAGCGACGGTCGCAGCGATTCGTCATATTCCATCAGGGCGCGCGTGATGCCGTGACGGATCGCGCCGGCCTGGCCGCTGGAACCACCACCGCGAACGGTGACCATGATGTCGAAACGGTCGACCGATTCGGCGATTTCCAGCGGCTGGTTCACGATCATCCGCGAGGTCTCGCGGCCACCGAAATAGACTTCCGGGGTCTTGCCGTTGATGGTGATCTGCCCGCTGCCGAGCTTGATGAAGACGCGGGCGGCGGCGGTCTTGCGACGGCCGGTGCCGTAATTCTGTGTAATAGCCATGGGGTCAGATATTCAGAGGCGTGGGCTGCTGGGCGGCATGCGGATGTTCACTACCGGCATAGACTTTGAGCTTGCGGAACTGGGCATAGCCCAAGGGGCCTTTGGGCAGCATGCCCTTGACGGCCTTTTCCAGTACGCGCTCCGGGGTCTTGTCGAGCATGTCGCGCAAGGCGGTGCTCTTGATGCCACCCGGGTGCTCGGTGTGACGGTAGTAGATCTTGTCGGTCAGCTTGCGGCCAGTCACTCGGACCTTTTCCGCGTTGATGACGACAATGTAGTCGCCCGTGTCAGCGTGCGGCGTGAACTCGGGTTTGTGCTTGCCGCGCAGGCGTCGCGCGATCTCGCTGGCAAGGCGTCCCAGGGTCTTGTCGGTGGCGTCCACCAGTACCCAGTCACGCTTCGCCGTTTCAGCGTTGGCAAAAACGGTCTTCATGTTGCTCCGCTCTAGTCGGTAGTTATAGTTCGGTAAACCATCGGCAAAGATGGCTTACGTCGAAAGGCGCGCGATTTTATGCGCATGCGCGCCTACATGCAAGGATTCACGCGTCGCCGCGCTTCATTCCGCAGATGAACCCTTGACGGTCTTCTCGAAGAATTCGTAGATCGCCTGATAGGTGTGCTTCTTCATCGCCGGAGTGGACGGATGATGCTTGCCACCCGGATAGGTCATCAGCTGAAACTGGATGCCGCGCGCCTGCAGCGACGCCATCAGCTGGGTGGAGTTGAGGAACAGGACGTTGTCGTCGGCCATTCCGTGGATCAGCAACAGCGGCGATTCGAGTCCGTCGAGCCAGTCGAATACGGCGCTCTTCTCGTAGCCTGCGGGATTGTCCTGCGGCGTGGACAGGTAGCGCTCGGTGTAATGCGTGTCGTAGAGCGTCCAGTCGGTCACCGGAGCCACGGCGACGCCACCCGCGAGTTGCGCCGAATCCTTGGCCAGCATCATCAGCGAGAGGTAGCCCCCGTAGCTCCAGCCGAACACGCCGACCCGTTTGGGATCCACGAAGTCCTGGTCGCGGAGCCAGTCGATGCCCGCGATCTGGTCACGAACTTCGTAGTCGCCGAGCTTGCGATAGATCACATCCGAAAATGCACGGCCGCGCCGCTCGGTTCCGCGATTGTCGAGCGTGAACACCAGGTAGCCGTTCTGCGCCATGAATTCCGAGAACGGGTCAACCCATTTTCGTGTCGCGCGCTGTCCGGTCGGACCACCATAAAAGTAGACGACTACCGGATAGCGCTTTTCCGGATCAAAACCTGTGGGCTTGAGCAGGCGATACCACAGTGTCTGTCCGCCTTCGGCCTTGATCTGCCCGAACTCGGGTACAACGTGCGAATCGAGATAGGGTGCGTAGGGGTGGGTGTCGTCGAGCCTGTTCTGCTCGATCCAGGCCAAGCGCTTGCCGTCCGGCGCGTGCACGCTCACCTGCGGTGGTGTCATCGGATCCGAGAACTTGTCCACGTAGAGCGTCGGCGTCTCGGCGAACTCAATTTCGTGCGTACCGTCACGGTCGGTGATGCGCCGGGGTGACGCCGGCCTCTTGCCGTGGAGTGGTACTGCGTACAACTGTCGGTCGATTACCGCATCCTTGTTGGCGTCGAAGTAGACGGTGCCGGTGGATTCATCGACGGCGAGCAGGCTGTCTACCTGCCATTGCCCCTGCGTCAGGGGTCGGATCAGCGTGCCGTCATTCGCGTACAGATAGAGATGTTTGTAGCCGGTGCGTTCGGACGCCCACACAAACTGCGCGCGTGACTCGAGGAAATGCAGATCGCGATGCAGGTTGATCCAGGTTTTCGCATGTTCGGTGACAAGCGTCTTCTGGCGGAGGCTGCCGACATCGACCCGGATCAGCGCCAGCGTCTTCTGATCCCGACTTTGCCGCTGGAAGCTCAGGGCGCTGGAGTCCGGCAGCCAGTCGACGCGAGGCAGGTAGATGTCCGTGTTCTTTCCGAGGTCGATCCAGTGCACGGCGCCCCCCTGCGGGGACACTAGCCCCAGCGACAGCAGGGCATTGTGGTCGCCAGCGGCGGGATAGCGTTGTTCGATGACTTCGGTGCGGTCGGCGTAGACCTCGAAACGCTTCACGACCGGCACGGGGGCTTCATCATATCGCTTGAAGGCGATGGCGCTGTCGTTCGGCGCCCACCAGTAGCCGCTGGACTGATCCATCTCTTCCTGGGCCACAAATTCGGCCAGGGCGTTGTGGATCGTGCCACCGCCGTCCTCGGTCAGCTGGCGTAACTCGCCGGAATTCAAATCGATGACGTGAAGATTCTGGTCGCGCACGAATGACACGTAGCGCCCCTGCGGGGAAATCTTGGGATCGATCACGCCGCCATCAGTCAGTTTGCGTGGTGTATCCGGCTGGTCGAGACGCAGCAGGTAGAGCGCGCCACCCAGCGGGAACAGCAGGGCTTGACCGTCCGGCGACCATTCGTAGTCAAGGATGCCGTGAAAGTTTGCGGTGCGGGCGCGCTCGCGCCGGGCCTTTTCCACATCCGAGAGCTTTTCATCAGGCACCAGCTTCCGGGAATCGACCAGCCGCCGCGTGCTGTTGTCGGCCAAGTTGTAGGACCAGAGGTCGAGCTGGTTCTGGTCGTCGGCCCGCCCTTTCAGAAAGCCGACACGCGAGCCGTCCGGTGCGATCTTGAGTCCGCGCGGAGCAGCGCCTTCGAGCGCGGGATCGCCATAGATACGATCAATTGTGAGCCTGTCAGCCATGGCGGGATTCGCGGTCAGTACCGAGGTCAACAGTAATAATGCGGGCACCAAGGTGCGCATTCGGGGGCCTCCGGAATCGGCGTGGGCAAGCGCCTGATTAAAGCAGATCGCGAACATGACCCGCAGGGCTCGGTGCCGCCGCTCATGTCACTGGAGTAAACTGCTTCGTAACATTCGCTCACTTACCAAGCGGCTCTGCTTGCCTCGCCGCCTTTGGCCCTGGATTGAAGTTGAAGCGCATTCGGCTCTCGAAACTTGCGCGGACAGAGTGGTTTTCGCCACAGCAGTGGACGCGACGCCTCGCATTCTGGGGCGGCGGCTTTGCCGTGGGACTCGCCGCTGTATTGATGGCTGTGGGCGCCGAATGGGCGCAGGACCTGTTTGATCGGCTGCTGGCGATCTCTCCGTTTGTTCCGCTGCTGATCACGCCGCTTGGTTTTGCCGCGGCGGCAGCCGCCACTCGCTTTTTCTTTCCCAACGCGCAGGGCAGCGGCATTCCGCAGGCCATCGTTGCGCGCGATCTCACGGACGAGACCTTGCGCGGCAAGCTGCTGTCGCCCCGTATCGCCATCGGCAAGATCCTGATGATGTGGATCGGCATTGCCTCGGGTGGTTCGATCGGGCGCGAAGGCCCCACGGTGCAGGTGGGCGCTTCGATCATGCACGCGGTCGGGCGCCTGTGGGGCCGCCAGCAAAGCGCGCTGATACTGGCCGGTTCGGCCGCCGGCGTCGCCGCCGCCTTCAACACGCCCTTGGGCGGGATCGTCTTTGCGATCGAGGAGATGAGCCGCTCACTGGAACGCGGCGTCAACGGCCTGATTCTCAGCGCCGTCATCATCGCCGGCGTGGCGTCGCTCGCCTTCATGGGGGACTACACCTACTTCGGCCAGGCACGCATCAAGCTCGAAGGCATGGAACAGTGGATTGCGATTCCGTTCTGCGGCATCGCCTGCGGACTCGCCGGGGGTATCTTCTCGCTGATCGTGGTCGCCGTACTAACCGGTCGCCTGCCACTGATTTCCACATCGATGCAGAAATACCCGATCCGATTCGCCGCGGCCTGCGGCCTGGCAGTCGCCGTAGTCGGCATCCTGTCCGGCAGCGCGACGTTCGGCACGAGCTATGACACGGCGAGGGCTCTGGTCGAAGGCACCGATAACACCTCCGCCGGCTTTGGGCTGCTCAAGCTGCTGGCCACTGCGATTTCGGCGACCAGCGGCATTCCGGGTGGCTTCTTTTCGCCGTCGCTGGCGGTGGGCGCGGGGCTTGGCGCCGACCTCGCTGCGCTGTTTCAGGACATCCCGCTGAGCGCCATCGTTCTGATGTCGATGGTCGCGTACTTTTCCGGTGTGGTGCAGGCCCCCATCACCTCGTTCGTGATCGTCGCGGAAATGACCGACAGCTACGGCATGACCGTGCCACTGATGATGGCTTCCATCATCGGCAGCGGCACCGCCAGGCTGATCGGCGCAAGACCGGTCTATCTCGCGCTGGCCGAGCCGGTGCGGGCGTCCATGACGAGCGCCAGCGAGGCTGCAGCCACACCTGGCAATGATGAGGACAAACCACCCCCCGAAGAGGTTCCGGCAGCACGGGTCGCGGTCGCGCAACCGGTCGAGCAGCCGGCGGCCTTCGACGACCTTCACGAAGACGAGGAAGACGAGGCCGAACGTCCGGCCGCGCCTACGCACAAGCCCCCTTCGGACAACGAAGACGAATAGCGGGTCTATGCTGTTTCGAGTGGAACCATCCGATTTCAAAGAGCGGTGGCAAGTCGGGCATAGGGAGGCGCAGGCAGATGTGAAAGCTTGCTGCAGGTGAGGTAGATGATGGTCATCAGATGCCAGAGCGTACGAAATCCGCGAGCCCGAGCGATGGCCGCCTGGACCTTGGAGTTGATCGATTCGGCCATGCCGTTGGACAGACCCAGTCGGGCGCTGTTGGCGATGCCGTGCAGATGGTTTCGCGCGGTCGCGCCCAATCGCTTGAAGGGCGCGAGCCGGCAACGCCGCGCCCAGGACGCCCAGCGCTTCAAGGCCGGCTCGGGATCGATGCCGTCCTTGGCCGTCTCGAAGATGGCTCGCAGGGCTTCCTTGAGCCGCCAGGCGCGCGCAGTCTTCAGATTCGAGTGCGTCAGCCAGTGCATGTCGTCGATCTGGGTCCGGCTCCAGCGGCAATGATCCTTGAGCGTGCCCCAGCGCTTGCCTTTGAGAGCGGGCTGGCTCTTGACCTCAAGGCGGCGGACCTCTTCGACCGCCTCGTTGGCCAGCTTGATGACATGAAAGCGGTCAAAGCACTGCGCCGCCTGCGGCAGGCGCTTCGCAGCCCCGGCCTGGAAGGCCTTGGACAAATCCATCG